>NZ_JBSFRG010000024.1:0-99474 GCF_053589115.1 Rhodococcus sp. NPDC003383
CGCCCCTGCTTCCCCCCGCACTGCTAACCATTCCCCCCAAACCCCATCCCCCCCCCGGCGGGGTGGGCTTTGGGGGGGGGGGCCCCCCCCAAAACCCCACACCGGGGCCGAAGGCCCACCTAGTTGCGCTCGACCTCGATGGGGTGCGTCGCGAGCAGGGCGAGCGGCAGAGGCTGGCGGCGCAGGACGCGGGCCCACAGGTCCAGGCGGGCCGGGGCGAGAAGGTCCTGCGGCAGTGCCGACAGGACCATCCAGTCGCGGTTCCTCAGTTCCCCCTCGAGCTGGCCGGCGCTCCAGCCGGCGTAGCCCGCGAAGATCCGGACGCCTTCGACGACGGGTCCGACGACCTGCGGGTCGGTGTCGAGATCGATCATGACGACACGTCCGTCGACGCGGCGCACTCCGGGGATTCCGTCGGCGGAGGTGCCGATTCGGAGGGTGCCGAGGCACAGCGCGGAGTCGCGCCGGACCGGGCCGCCGACGAACAGGGCCTTCGGTTCGGCGGAGACCGGTACCCACTGGGGCAGGACCGCCCCGACGGCGGTGTCGCTCAGGCGGTTGAGTACGACACCGAAACTGCCCGATTCGTTGTGTTCGATGATGTAGACGACGGTGCGGCGGAAGGTGGGTTCGACGAGGTCGGTGGCCGACACCAGCAGGCTCCCGGCCCGCACGTTCGGCGTTGTTGCTGCCGTTCGGTCCTCGGGTTCGTCCTGGTGTTGCGCCACCCGGACATCATCCCACTGTCGCCACCCGGACGCCCGTAAGCCCCGCTCACGATTTTGGCGGTGCGGCCGTGAGACCGACCGTCTCGGCGAGGACCGTGAGATGGTGCTCGAAGAGGTCGTCGGGGGCGGCGAAGGTGTTCTCGCCGTATTGCCCGAACACCTCGAAACTCACCGCACCGAACAGCGAGGACCACAGCAGAATGCCGCGGGCCAGGGCCGCGTCGGGCAGATCGGTGCCCGTTTCGCTGCGGATCCGGTCGAGGTCGGCGTGCAGGCTGCCGGGAATCCCGTCCGGCTCGGGCAGTCGCAGCGTGCCGTCCGCGTACGCGCTGGTGAGAATCTCGACGAGCCGGGTCACGACGCGGGTGCCGGGTTCGGTGGTGCGCTCGGCCGGCGCGCGGTAACCGGGCACGGGACTGCCGAACAGCAGGGCGTAGCGGGCGGGCTCGCGCAGCGCCCACCGGCGGACCGCGCGGGCGAGGGCGCGGAAGCGTTCGGGCGCGTCGTGCGGGTCGACGACCACGACGGCGTTGTCGACGGCGTTGCCGAGTTCCTCGTAGGCGTCCACGACGAGCAGCGTGAGCAGTTCGTCGCGGTTGGCGACGTAGCGGTAGACGGCGGACGACACCACGCCGAGGTCGCGTGCGACGGCACGGAGAGACAGCGCGGCGGCGCCGTGCACGGCGAGGTGTTCGCGTCCGATGCGCAGGATGTCGGCCATCGTCTGCGCCCGGGCCCGGGCGCGGGGAGTCGTTGCTGCCATGCCGTCGAGCCTGCCCTCATCAGTGAGCACTGTCAACAAAAGTGATCAGTGCTCTTGACAGTGGCCGTTCGGAAGCGCATGCTCGATGCAAACGAGAGCAGTGCTCACATTTCGATGCAGAGGAGAACACCATGTCGAATCTCCAGGTCGTGTGCGGTGCCGGACCCATCGGCTGGACCGTGGTCCGGCAACTCGCCGACAGCGGCCGGCGCGTCCGCGTCCTCACCCGTTCCGGCAGCGGACCGGACCATCCGCTCGTCGAACGCGTCCGCACCGACGTCTCCGATCCGGCCGCCCTCGCCGCCGCGTTCGGTGACGACACGATCACCGCCGTCCACATGTGCATCCACGGCTCCGCCTATCGAGCCGAGGCGTGGGAACGCGAACTTCCGGCCGCCGAACGCACCGTCCTCGACGCGGCCGGAAAGGCCGGAGCGGTCGTGATCTTCCCGGAGAGCCTCTACTCCTACAGCGAGCCCGACCGGGTCATGCGCGAGGACTCCCCGCGCAACGCCACCACCGGCAAGCGCGGCGTCCGTACCCGCCTGCTCGCCGAACGCGCCGCGCACACCACGCCTACGGTCAGCGTCGTCGCGTCCGACTACTTCGGCCCGCGCGCGCTGAACGCCCACGCCGGAGAGCGCATGGTCCCCACGATCCTCGCGGGACGCACCCCGCGGGTGCTCGGCTCGGCCGACGTCCCGCACTCGTTCACCTACGTGCCGGACCTGGCCGCCGCGATGATCGCCGCCGCCGACACCCCCGCCGTGTGGAACACCGTGGTGCACGCACCCACCGCACCGGCCGTCACGCAGCGCGAAATGGTTGCCGCGTTCGCGACCGCCGCGGGCATACCGGTACCGAAGGTCGGCACCATCCCCGCGTGGGTGCTGCGCGGCGGTGCCCTGGTCAACCGCGACGCACGCGAGCTCGCGGAGATGCTCTACCAGTTCACCGACCCGTTCGTCATGGACTCGAGCCGCAGCGAGGAGGCACTCGGCGTGACGGCCACACCGCTGCCGGTGGCCGCCGCCGAAACCGTGCGGTGGTGGCGCGAGCACCGGGCGGCGGCCTGACGTTCCCACCGCCTCTCGGGCGGGGGATAGTGTCGGGTCGTGCAGGAGTCGAAGCGGCAGGCATGGCGATCCACAGCGACGGCTCTCCGTCACTCACCGGACCTCGCCCGGCTCACCACCGTCCGCTTCGCGAGCCAGTTCGGTGACGGACTGTTCCAGGCCGCGCTCGGCGGGGCGATCCTGTTCAACCCCGAACGGCACGCCGATCCGGCCGCCATCGCCGCCGGGTTCGCGGTTCTGCTGCTGCCGTACTCGGTCGTCGGACCGTTCGCCGGTGCGCTGCTCGACCGCTGGGACCGGCGCCTCGTGCTGCTGTGGGCCAACATGCTGCGCGGCGCATTCATCCTCTCCGCGGCCGCGGTGCTGCTCACCGGCGGGGGAGAGACCGCATTGCTCCTGCTGGCGCTCGCCGCCGTCGGCGTGAGCCGGTTCGTGCTCGCCGGGGTATCCGCGTCGCTACCGCACACCGTGGCCCAATCCTGGCTCGTACCGGTCAATTCCGTGCTCGCGACCGTCGGATCGGGGGTGTCGGCCGCGGGTGCCGCGGTCGCGGTGAGCACCATCGGGATCGTCGGCGCGGGCGACACCGGATCGGGAATCGCGGTCGCGCTGGGAGCGTCCGGATCGGTGATCGCGGCGGTCGCCGCCGGCGGCTTCCCGCGGCACGGTCTCGGTCCGGACGAGATTCTGCCGCGCAGCGCCGTGCGATCCGTCCTCGACGGACTGCACACCGGCGCCGTCGCGGTCTGGCAGGCACCCGGCGTCACCGTCGCGATGATCGGAATCGGCACCCACCGCATCGTTTTCGGCATCGACACCCTGATCATGGTTCTGGTGTTGCGCGAGGGCGGGAACGGCTCCGCGGCCGAAGGGCTCACCGGGTTCGGGGTCGCGGTCGCCGCGACCGCGACAGGCATGCTCGTGGCCGCGATCGTCACCCCGATCCTCCTGCCCCGGGCGGGACGGCCGCGCACGATCACCGGCGCACTGCTGACGGCCGCGATCGTGCAACTGCTGTTCGTCACGCTCCTCACCCAGACGGCGCTGCTCGTCGCCGCGTTCCTCCTCGGTCTCGCCGGGCAGGTCGTCAAGCTCTCGGGTGACGCCGCGATGCAGATCGAGATCGACGACGCCCGGCGCGGCCAGGTCTTCGCGCTCCAGGACACCGTGTTCAACATCGCCTTCCTCGCCGCGATCGCCGCGGCCGCCGTCTTCGTCGCACCCGACGGACGCTCGCCCGCCCTCGCCGTCGCGGGTGTCGGGATCTATCTGGCCGGACTCGCCGGGGTCCTCGCCGTGCGCCGCCTCCGGATGTGAATGGGTCCGATTTGTTAGGTTCTCCTGGTTCAGCACTCGAGTGCAGTTCCGTCAGGAGGCGCCCATGTCCCGTCGCGCGGTGCTCACGTCGCTGGCACTCGTCTCGCTGACGCTGCCGCTTCTCGCGGTGCCCGCGAGCGCCGAGGGCGCAGCTCCGGTGAACTCGTGCGGGGAGACCGGTTTCGATCCGGCCGCCGAGAAGCCCGGATCCGGCGCGCCGCCGATCGAGATTCCGCGCGTCCTGAAACTGCCGGTGCCGTACCCGGAGTTCGTGCAGGTCGAGGTGCCGGGGGCCGCCCCGGACACCACGCGGGTACCGCAGGCACCGCTGCCGGCGGATCCGTGCGCGGACCCGTGCCCGGAGACCCTGCCGGAACCGGACAGCCCGATCGGCGGCTCGAGCGGCTCCAGCGGCTCGAGCGGATCCAGCAGCGGGTCCTCCTTCCTCCCGCGCATCGAGATCGATCCGCAGCCCGAGACGATCCCCGTCCCGGTTCCCGGTGGCGAGGCGCCGCCGCCGCAGCCGGCGCCGGATCCGGTCGCCCCGCCGGTCGAGCCCGGGGCGGCCGTCGCACGCCTGAACGCACCCGAAGTGGGCGAGGTTTCCCTGGTGTCGCAGTTGACCGGTCACGGCTCCGAGAACCGCACCGACTCGCGCTGGCAGGTCGACGGCACCGATCTCGGGATCTTCTGGGAATCGGCGCCCGGTGAGGTGGCCGTCGCGTTCGGCGACACCTTCGGCCACGAATGGGAGCCCCCGGGTGGTGCGGGCGGTGACTGGCGCAGCAACGTCCTCGCCTTCAGCACCGACACCGACCTGTCCGACGGCATGACCATCGATTCGATGGTCCAGGACAGCCCCTGCCACGCCGCCGAGATCCTCGATTCGCGGCACGTGCACAACTACGAGACCACCGTCATCCCCACGTCGGGATTCGCCATCGGTGACCGGCAGTACCTCAGCTACATGTCCGTGCGGCGGTGGAGCAAGATCCCCGGCATGTGGTACACGAACCTGGGCGGCATCGCCTGGTCCGACGACCACGGGCAGACGTGGACGAAGGACCAGCACGCCCGGTGGGACAACTTCTTCGGCGTCGGCCGGTTCCAGGTCGCGACGATGGTGCCGCAGGGCGATCACGTCTACATGTTCGGTACCCCCAACGGGCGCATCGGCACCGTCGGGCTCGCCCGGGTTCCCACCGCCGAGGTCCTGAACCCGACCGCGTACCAGTACTGGGTCGCCGGCGAATGGATGCCTGCTGCAGAACATGTCGCGACGCCGCTGTTCGCGGGCGTCGCGTCCGAACTGTCGGTGCGTTACGACGACGAGCACGACCGCTGGCAGATGAGCTACCTCGACCCGGTCGCGGGAAGCATCGTGCTGCGCCAGGCCACCGTCGCGCAGGGGGAGTGGTCCGACCCGTCCGTGTTGGTCCGCACCTCCGACTACCCGAAGGCCTACGGCGGATTCATCCACCCGTGGTCGAGCGGTGACGACCTGTACTTCACGATGTCGGAGTGGGACAGCTACAACGTCTACCTCATGCGCGCCCACGTCGGCGGGTGACGGGAAGCGTCGTCACGCGGAGCGGTGAATGCCGATCTCGGTGGCTTTGACGACGAACCACACCTGAGCACCGGGTTCGAGGGCCAGGTCCGCGACCGCGGCGGCGGTGATCTCGGCGGCGAGACCGGTGCCGGCGGCACGGACCAGCACCGTGGCTCCGCGCGCCTCGAGATCACCGACGGTGACCCGGAAACTGTTGCGGGGACTTCCGTGCGGTTCCTCGGCATACACCGCCACCGCGACGGGTGAGAACACCGCGACCGCGCGGTCGCCGGGCCGGCACCCCTCGTCGACGGTGCCGTGGACGGGACCGAACTCGGTGTCGAGACCGTCGGCTGTGACGGTGCCCGCGACCAGGTTGACACCGGCGATGCGCGCCGCGAACGCGCTCCGGGGACGGGTGAGAACCTCACGCACCGAACCTGTTTCGACGACGCGACCACCGTCGATCACCGCGACCCGGTCGGCCAGCGCCAGCACGTCGAGCGGGTCGTGGGTGACCACGAGTGCGGTGCGGTCCTGGTCGCGCAGGATGCGCCGCAACAACGAGCGGATCGCGGGAGCGGCGGTGACGTCGAGCGCCGACATCGGTTCGTCGAGCATCAGCAGGTGCGGCTGTGCAGCGAGTGCACGGGCGATCGCGACGCGCTGGGCCTGACCGCCCGACAACTCGCGCGGCCGGCGATCCGCGAATTCCGTGGCATCGACGGCCTCGAGCCAGCGCATCGCCTCGCGGTGGGCCCGCCGCCGGCGCGTGCCGGTGCTGCGCGGCGCGAAAGCCACATTCGCGATCGCCGTGAGATGGGGGAACAGCAACGGTTCCTGCGCCAACAGGGCCACGGACCTGCGGTGTGGCGGCACGTCGATGCCGGCTTCGGTGTCGGTAAGGACGCGGTCGCCGAGGGTGATGCGCCCGGTGTCGGGGCACAACAACCCGGCGACCAGGTTCAGCAGCGTCGATTTCCCGGCACCGTTGGGTCCGAGAACCGCGAGTACACAACCGGATTCGACGTCGACGCTCAGGCCGACGTTGCGCGCCGCGATCCGGGCCTCGAGGTGCAGGGCGCTCACAGTGCACCTGCGATGCGTCGTCCCCGCGCGGCGACCACGATCGCGACCGCGACGAGCACGAGCAGCAGCGAGAGGGCCACCGCCGCATCAGGATCGGTCTCGCGCTGCAGGTAGATCTCCAGCGGCAGGGTGCGGGTGACACCCTGCAGGCTGCCCGCGAACGTGATGGTCGCACCGAACTCGCCGAGCGCGCGAGCGAACGCGAGGACCGCGCCGGACACGAGGCCCGGGAGCACGAGTGGCAGGGTGACGCGCCGGAACACGGTGGTGGGTCGCGCACCCAGGGTCGCGGCGACGGCCTCGTAGCGACGGCCCGCGGTACGCAGGGCACCTTCGAGGCTCATTACGAGGAACGGGAGAGCGACGAACGTCTGGGCGAGCACGACGGCGGTGGTGGAGAACGCGATCCGGAGACCGAACGCCTCGAAGTATTCGCCGAGCAGCCCACGACGGCCGAACGTGTAGAGAAGGGCGATACCGCCGACCACCGGCGGCAGCACGAGCGGCAGCAACACCAGCGACCGCAGGACCGGGATGATCCGAAACGTGCTGCGCGCCAGGACCGCTGCCATCGGAACCCCGAACAGCACACACAGAACGGTGCTGGCGGTCGCGGTGCGCAGACTGAGCGCCAGCGCCTGCAGCGACGACTCGGAGGTGACGAGTTCGGGGAACCGCGACCAGTCGACGGTCAGCACCATCGACACCAGTGGCAGGATGACGAACACGCCCCCGACGGCCGCCGGCAGATAGATCCACCCCGGCAGGCCCGCCCGGCTTTCCGGCCTCGAGGTCACGGCGCTCCGAAACCGGCTTCCGCGAAGACCGTCCGCGCGTCGTCGCCGGTGACGAACTCGAGGAACTTCGACGCCAGCTGCGGATTCTGCGATTCCTCGAGCAGCGCGATCGGGTAGGTGTTCACGGCGTCGGCGGATTCCGGAAACGGCACCGCGGTGACCTTGTCGCCCGCGTTCGTGGCGTCGGTGACGTAGACGAGTCCGGCGTCGGCCTGACCGGAGGTCACCTTGCCGAGCACGTCGGTCACCGACGATTCCTCGCTGACCGGTTGGATGTCGACCCCTGTCTGGGTTTCGATCCTGCTCGTCGCAGTGCCGCACGGTACCTGCGGTGCACACACGACGACCTTCAGGCCCGGGCGGGTCAGATCCGCGAACGACGTGATGCCCTGGGGGTTTCCGGGTTCGGTGACGATGGTGAGGGTGTTGGTCGCGAAGTTCACCGGGTCCCCCGAGACCACACCGACTTCGACCGCCTTGTCCATGTTCGCGGTGTCGGCGGAGGCGAACACGTCGGCGGGTGCGCCCTGGGTGATCTGCGCGACGAGATCGGACGATCCCGCGAAGTTGAATTCGACGGTGCTGCCCGGGTAGGCGCTTTCGAACTGTGTGCCGAGTTGGGTGAATGTCGCCTTCAGCGAGGCCGCGGCGAACACCGTGATCGTCTCGGCGCTCTCCGGGGCGGACGCGGTCGTCTCCGACGCCGAGTCGTCACTCGTGCCGCAGGCAGCCAGTGTCAGAACTGTACCGATCAGGGCGGCAACGATTCTCGCGCGCCTCACGACATCCCTCCGGGGGTTTCGACGATGACGGTGGTCGCCTTGACGACGGCCACCCCGATGCTGCCCGGTTCGAGGCCGAGTTCGTTCACCGCTTCGGTGCTCATGAGCGAGACGACGCGGTGCGGGCCGCACTGCATCTCGACCTGGGCCATGACCGTGTCCGCGACGACGCGGGTGACGATGCCGACGAACCGGTTGCGGGCCGAACTGCCGACGCCGAGCAGATCCGGGGCGGCGTCCGCCTGATGCCGCACGAATTCGGCCAGGACCTTGCCGTCGACGACCTTGCGCCCGGATTCGTCCCTGCTCGCCTCGAGCACACCCTGGTCGATCCAGCGGCGGACGGTGTCGTCGCTGACCCCGAGCAGCGCCGCGGCATCGCGGATCCGGAGGACCGTCACCGTCGGCTCCGATCCGCACCTGCCCGAAACACGAGCTCATTGATCCGCATGTACGTCACGGATCAGAGGATATACCCGTGGATGCGACTACGGTGGATTCCGCTCAGTACACGTCGCGGACGTAGCGCTTTTCGGAGGCCAGCTTGTCGACGAACGCGTCGGCGGCATCGGCGTCGAGACGGCCGTGGGTCTGCGCGACCTCGCGCAGCGTCGCGTCCACGTCCTTGGCCATGCGGCTCGCGTCCCCGCACACGTAGAAGTGCGCGCCGTCCTGCAGCCACTTCCACAACCGGGCACCGTGCTCCCGCATGCGGTCCTGCACGTACACCTTCTGCCGCTGATCGCGGGAGAAGGCCAGATCGAGGTTCGTCAGGAAACCGTCGGAGTGCATCGATTCGATCTCGTCGCGGTACAGGTAGTCGGTGTCCGAGCGCTGGTCGCCGAAGAACAGCCAGTTCGCGCCGGTGTGCCCGAGTTCGCGCCGGTCGTGCAGGAACGCGCGGAACGGGGCGATGCCGGTTCCCGGCCCGACCATGATCATCGGGGTGTCCGAGGCGGAGGGCGGGCGGAAATGCGGGCTGCGCTGCACGAAGATCGGGATGTCGACGCCCTTGCTGTGGTCGGCGAGGAAACTCGAGCACACACCGGCACGCTCGTGCCCTTCGTATGCGTACCGCACCACCGAGACGGTCAGCTGGACCTCGCGAGGATCGGTCCTGGGACTCGACGAGATCGAGTACATGCGCGGCTGCAGCCGGGTGAGGATGGGCATCCACTCCTCGATCGGGGCCTTGAAGGGGAACTCCGAGATCACGTCCATCGCCTGCTTGCCGTACAGCCACTGCTGCAGTTCGATCTTGTTGCCGGGACGGAGCAGCTTGCCCAGTTCCGCACTGTCGCTCTGCTTCTGGACGAAACGCAGGAGGTCCTTCGTCACGCGGGTGATGTCGAGGAATCGGGTGGCGGCCTCACGCAACGGGATCGTCGGCATGTCGCCGAGTTCGATCGGCGATTCCGGGTCGAGCGCGGTCACCTGCAGCCACTCGTCGACCGTGCCCGGGCCGTTCGTCGGCATCACGCCGAGGGCGTCACCGGCCTCGTATTCGAACGCCGGGTCGTAGAGTTCGAATCCGAACTGCCGCACGTCCTTCGACGATCCCGGACCGCTGAGCGGCACGTTGCGGGTCAGCCGGGTCACGAGCGGGGACTTGCGGGTGAACACGGGTTCGCGCACCGCGACCGGCGCGCCGCCCGAGATGATTCCCGACGTCCCTGTTCCCCGGAACATCTCCTCGACGCCGTTGAGCCACGCGAAAGCGGCGTCCTGGTAGTCGGGTTCGCAGTCCACGCGCTCGGTCAGCCGGGTCGCGTCGAGTTCGGCGAGCCGCTCGTCGATCCGGCGACCGTGCCCGCAGAAGTCGTCGTAGTTGGAATCACCGAAAGCGAGCACCGCATAACGTGTTCCGGGAAGCTTCGGCGCGTCCTCCCGGCTCAGCGCCTTCCAGAACGCGCTTCCGTTGTCCGGCGCGTCGCCGTCGCCGAACGTGCTGGTGATGACGAGCAGATCCTCGATCTCTGCGAGCGAGGCGACGTCCATGTCGTTCATCCCCATCAGGGTCACGGCCCGGCCGGCCGCCCGGAGACGGTCCACGCACAGCTGCGCGAACTCCTCGGCATTGCCCGTCTGCGAGGCCCAGGCGACGACGATCGCGGAGGACGAATCTTCCTCCAGGACCGTGGAATTCGAGTACCGCACCGCGACGGGAGCGTGCGAGAACAGGCCCGCGAGCAGCCCGTCGAGCCACACCCGCTTGGCAGCCGGGAACGGCGCGGACTCCGGCAGCACCGGCACCACCTCGGCCGGCGCGTTGCGCAGTCCGGCGAGCAGCCCGGCCAGATAGAGCTGCTCGTTGCCGTCGAAGACCGGTACGGCCTGTTCGTCGATTCCGAGGGCCGCGGCGAGACGATCCACGGCCGGTGCCGTCTGCACCTCGGGCTTCTCCGGTTCGGGAGCCGAGGCGACCTTCGTCAGCGACACCGCGCACACCTTGAACTCGGGTTGCTGCGAGGCCTGGTCGATCGCGTCGTTGGTCACCGCGTTGATCGCGAGGTATTCGCCGTAGATGTCGTTCCAGTGGAACGGCGCGAACACCGTACCGGGCAGCACCCGGTCGGTGACCACGGCGGGCAGTACGGCCCGGCCGCGACGCGACGCGATCTCCACCCGATCGCCGTCGACGATCGAATACTGCTGCGCATCAACGGGATTGATCTCGACGAACGGATTCGGATTCAGCTTCTCGAGCTTGGCGACCTTCCCGGTCTTGGTCAGGGTGTGCCATTGGTGCTGCACGCGCCCGGTGTTCAGGACGACGGGGTAGTCGTCGTCGGGCATCTCGGCGGGCAGCATGTGCGGGCGCGGGAAGAACACCGCTCGCCCGTTGTCGGTCGCGAACGCCAGGCGCGGCACCGAACCGTCCTCCCGGACGACCAGCGATCGGGTGTTCCCGTCGTTGAGATAGCGGATGGGGTTGCGGTCGCTGTCGGCGTTCGGCGGGCAGGGCCACTGCACGGGCGTGTTGCGTAACTGCTCGTAGGTGACGCCGCGCAGGTCGTACCCGGTGCGCGGATTCCAGAAGGCCTTGAGTTCCTCGAAGATCTCCTCGGCACTCGAGTACGTGAAAGCCTCGGCGTAACCCATCTCGCACGCGACCCGCGCGATGATCTCCCAGTCCGGCATGGCCTCGCCGACCGGATCGACGGCCTGCTGCAGGAGGGTCAGGTTCCGTTCCGAGTTCACCGCGACGTACTCGGATTCGGCCCACAGGGCACCGGGAAGCAGGATGTCGGCATACGCGTTGGTCTCGGTTTCGAGGAACACGTCCTGTGTGACGACCAGTTCGGCCTTCTCGAGACCCTCGAGAACGGTTTTCCGGTTCGCGACGCTGGCAACGGGATTGGTGCAGATGATCCAGCACGCCTTGATCTCGCCGGCCGCCATCTTCTCGAACATGTCCACGGTGCCGCCACCGACGGTGGTGCTCAGCGTGCCGCGCGGAACGTTCCAGACATCCTCGACGAACTCCCGATCGGCCTCTGCGAGCACGGTGCGCTGCCCCGGAAGACCCGGCCCCATGTAGCCCATCTCGCGCCCGCCCATGGCGTTCGGCTGGCCGGTCAGCGAGAACGGGCCGCTGCCGGTCCGGCAGATCGCGCCCGTCGCGAGGTGCAGGTTGCAGATGGCGTTGGTGTTCCAGGTGCCGTGAGTGCTCTGGTTCAGCCCCATGGTCCAGCAACTCATCCAGTTGCCGGCCTCTCCGATCCACTGCGCGGCGGTGCGCAGATCCGCCTCGGGGATCCCGGTGATCTGCGAGACCGTCGCGGGCGGGTAGTCGGCGAGGAACTCGGGCATCGCGTCCCAGCCGTCGGTGAACTCGGCGACGAACTGCTCGTCGACGTGCCCGTTCTCGACGATCAGGTGCAGCAGCCCGTTGAGGAGAGCCAGGTCGGTGCCCGGCTTGATCTGCAGGAACAGATCCGCCTTCTCCGCGGTCGCACTGCGCCGCGGATCGACGACGATGAGCTTCGCGCCGGCCTTGACGCGGTCCATCATGCGCAGGAAGAGGATGGGATGGCAGTCGGCCATGTTCGAGCCGGTCACGAAGAACACGTCGGCGTGGTCGAAGTCCTCGTACGAACCGGGCGGACCATCCGAGCCGAGGGACTGCTTGTAGCCGGTGCCGGCACTGGCCATGCACAGCCGCGAGTTCGATTCGATGCGGTTGGTGCCGATGAACCCCTTGGCGAGCTTGTTCGCCAGGTACTGCGCCTCGAGGGACATCTGGCCGGACACGTACAGCGACACCGCGTCGGGGCCGTGCGTGTCGACGATGCTCCGCAGACGCCGCGCGGTCTCGGTGATCGCCGCCGCGACCGGAACGGGCACGGGGTCGGCGCCGCGTTCGCCGCGGCGGTACGCGGTCTCGAGCCGGCCACCGGCGGCCAGCATCTCGGCGCTGGTGGCGCCCTTCGTGCACAGCCGGCCGAAGTTGGTGGGGTGGTCCTTGTCGCCGTACGCCTTCAGGACACGGCGTGTGCCCGTCACGGCGTCGGTCTCGACGTCGAGCACCATGCCGCAGCCGACACCGCAGTAGGAGCAGGCAGTCTTGACCGTCGTGATGTCGCCCCGCATTGCACCGCCCTCGAGTGAACAGGCCGTCCGATTCCGGCCGCGTTCCATGCTGCTGATGCGGTGTTGCGGGGGCATTAACAGGGATGAGTCCCCCGTGACATCTGGCTCACGAAATCAGGGGAGACCGGGTGAGGTACCCGAAACAGTCCCGAACTGTCACGATTGTCCGGCTCGGCCGGAGTCGTAATTGTCCGGCTCGGCCGGAGTCGCGACCGCCCGGCTCAGCCGGCGGTCTGCTCCGCCCACCACCGCCGCAACTCGGCCTCCGCCTCGTCGGGCCCGAGCGGACCGCGGTCCAGGCGCAGTTCCTTGAGGTAGTTCCAGGCCTTGCCGACCTGCGGACCGGACCGAATCCCGAGGATCTCCATGATCGCGTTCCCGTCGAGGTCGGGACGGACTCTGGCCATGTCCTCCTTCTCCGCCAGCGCGACGATCCGCTTCTCGAGGTCGTCGTAGGTCGCCTGCAACGCGGCCGCGCGACGCTTGTTGCGTGTCGTGCAGTCCGCGCGCACCAGCTTGTGCAGCCGCGGCAGCAGATGCCCGGCGTCGTGCACGTACCGGCGCACCGCCGAGTCCGTCCACTGCCCCTTGCCGTAGCCGTGGAACCGCAGGTGCAGGTAGACGAGCTGCCCGACGTCCTCGACCATCTGCTTCGAATACTTCAGGGCCTTCATGCGCTTGCGTACGAGCTTCGCGCCGACCACCTCGTGGTGGTGGAAGCTGACCCCGCCTCCCGGCTCGTTGCGCTTGGTGCCGGGCTTGCCGATGTCGTGGAGCAGCGCCGCCCAGCGCAGCACCGGGTCCGGGTCGCCGTCCTCGAGGTCGATGGCCTGCCGCAGCACCGTCAGCGAATGCCAGTAGACGTCCTTGTGCTGGTGGTGCTCGTCGATCTCGAGTTTCATCGCGGGGATCTCCGGAAGCACCCGGTCCGCGAGTCCGGTCTCCACCATGCACTCGATGCCGTCGACCGGATAGTCGCCGAGAATCAGCTTGTCGAGCTCGGCCTGCACCCGCTCGGGGCTGATACGCAGGATCTCGTCGGCCATCTGCTCGATCGCCGTGTGCACCCGTTCGGTGAGGGTGAAGCCGAGTTGCGAGACGAACCGGGCCGCGCGCAGCATCCGCAGCGGATCGTCGTGGAACGAGTCCTGCGGCAACGCCGGCGTGTCCAGGACCCCGGCGAGCAGCGACTCCATTCCGCCGAGGGGGTCGACGAACTCCCCGACGCCGTCGGGTCCGATGCGCACTGCCATCGCGTTGACGGTGAAGTCTCGGCGGACGAGGTCGTCCTCGAGTCGCGTGCCGTACTCGACGATGGGATGCCGGGAGACGCGGTCGTACGCGTCGGTCCGGAACGTGGTGATCTCGATCTGCTCGACACCCTTGACGGCGCTGACCGTCCCGAAATCGATGCCGGTGTCCCACTGATGATCGACGAATCCGTGGAGCAGTTCCTGGACCCGGGTGGGATGCGCATCGGTGGTGAAGTCGAGGTCGGTACCGAGGCGACCGAGCAGGGCGTCGCGGACGCTGCCACCCACCAGGTACAGCTCGTGGCCGGCGGCGGCGAAACGCTCACCGAGCGGCGCCAGCACGTCGGACAGGGCACGCAGCGTGACATCGGCGCCGGCCAGCAACCGGGTGCGCCGATCGGCATCTGCGGAGGGAGAGTTCACGTCTTCGAACCTTACCGAGGCGGGCAAACGCGTGGTTCGGCCGGCAGCCACCTCACGCCAACTACTATCGACAAGGTGTCACCCGCCGAACGTGCCAACCGGAACCGCCGCAGCTCGCGGCGGCGTGGCGGCAGCGGCGGATCAGCCGTCCGCTCGGGGGCGAACCCCGCCAAATCCACGGCGAATCCTGCCAAACCCCAGTTGAGGACGGTGCGCGAGACGTCGGCCGGGGGACTGGTCGTCGACGGGCTCGGTGGACCCCCTGAGCAGCTGTGCGCTGCGCTGATCGGCCGGACCGACCGGCGCGGCCGGCTGCTGTGGTCGCTGCCGAAGGGGCACATCGAGAAGGGCGAGACCGCCGAGGAAACGGCCATGCGCGAGGTCCACGAGGAGACGGGCATCCGCGGCAAGGTCCTCGCCGAGCTCGGCAGTATCGACTACTGGTTCGTCACCGAAGGCCGCCGCGTGCACAAGACCGTGCATCACTATCTGCTCCGCTACCTCGGTGGCGAACTGTCCGACGCGGACATCGAGGTCACCGAGGTCGCGTGGGTGCCCCTGACCGAGCTGCGGTCGCGGCTCGCCTATGCCGACGAACGCAAACTCGCCGACGTCGCGGATCAACTGATCGCCGAGATGACCTCCGCGTGGCGGCTCGGCACCGGCGGACCGGAGGCCCGTCTCGGATGACCCTGATGATGCACCGGGCCGGTGCTGCGGTGCTTGTCGTGCTCGCACTCGTGTTCGCGACGATCGGCGGCACCGTGATCCTCGGGACGCTCGGCGGAGCGACCGCACGCGCCGACACCGAGTCCTCCCGATTCCTGGAACTGCTCGTCGACGAAGTCACCCCCTCCGTCGTGACCGACGGCAGCGAACCGGTGGTGAAGGTGTCCGGGACCGTGCGCAACATCGGCGACCGGGACGTCTCGGACATCGCCGTGCGGTTGCAGCGCGCACCGATGGTCGCCGATACGACCGAACTGCGCACCTCCCTCACCCTCGACCAGAGCGGCTACGACACGGTCGGCGAATTCGAAGCGGTCGACGACCTGCTCGAACAGGGCGAGGAAGAACACTTCAGCCTGGAGATGCCGCTGCGCTCGGCGGCCGAACCGTCGCTCGGCATCGACACGCCCGGCGTGTATCCGCTGTTGGTGAACGTCAACGGCACCCCCGAGTACGGCGGGGAGGCGCGGCTCGACGACGCCCGGTTCCTGCTCCCGGTCCTCGCGGTGCCCGACGACGGCGAGGACCTTCCGCCGGTGTCGCCGACGCAGGGCGAGCCCGCCGTCGTGACGATGCTGTGGCCGCTGGCCGACGAGCCGCGGCTCGCGGCGGGGGTGGCGGGATCCGTCACCGACCCGGTGCGGTTGGTCGACGACGAACTGGCCACGTCCCTCGCGTCCGGCGGCCGCCTCGACGGTCTGCTGAGGGCCGCGGAATCGGTGGCCGGCGCCGACCAGGGCCGGCTCGGCGGGGCCCTGTGCCTGGCGATCGACCCGGACCTGCTGGTGACCGTGGCGAACATGACGCGGGGCTACCTCGTCGTCGACGACCCGGCGGATCCGCTGGGTGACGCGAGCGACGGCGCAGGCACCGAGGCGGCGATCGACTGGCTGGCCCGGCTGCGCGCCCTCGCATCGTCGACGTGCACCGTCGCGGTGCCGTTCGCCCAGGTCGATCCGGTCGCGCTGGCCGATGTCGCCGCGGCGTCGCCCGCGGGTGACACGCTCGCCGCGGCGGGGCTCACCGCGCCCGCCGACATCATCGACAACATCCTCGGCGTCACGTCGATGCGGGGCGTCGTGTGGCCGGATTCCGGTGTCCTCACCGAGAAGGCCGGGCTGCTGCTGGCCCAGGACGGCCCGGTGACCACACTTCTCGCCGACAGCGGGGTCGACACCTCCTCGGCCACACCGTCCGTCACGCGCGTCTCGGGCGTGGACGGACTCACCGCCGCACTCTTCGACAGCTCGGCCGCCGCGGCGCTCGCCGCCGTCGGGGACCGCCCGTCGACGCCGTCCTTCGTGCCCGAGTCCGCGCGCTACGAACTCGGGGAGGATTCGGCGACCGCTCGCCTGCAGGACGCGCTGGGCGCTCTGGCGTGGCCGGCGCTGAACGGATCGGACGCGAACGGGTGGGAGGACGGCACGGCGAACCGTTCCGTGCTGTTCGCGCCGCCGCAGACGTGGACCCCGACCGAGGACGAGGCCACCGACATGCTGTCGCTGCTCGAGACCCTCATCCGGGCGGGGCTCGCGGTGCCGCGTCCGTTCGAGCAGGTCGTCGGGGCCGCGGCGGCGACCGTGAACGCCCCGGAGACCGTGCTGCTGTCGTACCCGGAGCAGGCGATCGTCGACGGTGCGTCGAACGTGGTGGTGGGGCACGCCGCCGAACAGGCCGGGCGACTCGACGCGCTGCAACTCGCGCTGGTCGAGGACCCGCAGGCCCAGCTCACCCCGCAGATGTTCATGGCTCCGCTGCGCGAGGACCTGCTGCGGTCGATGAGCCTGGCCGGTCGCCGGGGACCCGATCCGGGAGCGGCCGAACACGCCGCCTACACGCGGTCGAGGGCCGTCAGCGACGCCGTGGACGGGATGTTCGCGGGCGTGACGGTCCTCTCACCCGGCGGTGTCTACACGCTGACCTCGGAGCAGAGTCCCCTAGTCTTGGTCGCGCGCAACGATCTGCCCGTGGGCATCACCGTGCGGTTGCACGTGGACGCGCCCCCGGAGATGGAGATCACCGACATCGGGCCGACCCAGCTGCCGCCGCGCGGGAGCCGCACTCTCACGGTGCCCACGCAGATCAGCGACTCGCGGAAGCTCGGTGTGGAGTTCGCGCTCACCACCGAGTCCGGTTTGTCTCTCGGCACGCCGACGAGTGTGACGGTACGTTCCAATGCGTACGGCCAGATCCTCGCCATCGTCACCGGCTGTGCGGGGGCGCTCCTGCTGTTCCTTGCAGGGCGGCGACTCCTGCACCGGTTCCGCGGTGAACCGGATCCAGCCGACGAAGGGTACGAGAAGCGATGACCGGGAACCCGACCCGCGACGGTCGCGCGACGCCCATGCCCGGCGGCGCGTCGGCCGAGGCAGAGGCCGTGTCGACCCGAGCTGTGTCGACCGAGGCCGTGTCGGCCGATGTTGCGGATTCCGGCGCCACCTCCGAGTCCGCCGCTTCCGAGTCACGGAAGACCTCCGGTCTGCTCGCCGCATCCGGCTCCATCGCGATCGCGACACTGATGAGCCGCATCACCGGGTTCTTCAAGCAGGTCCTGCTGCTGACTCTGCTCGGTGCGGGTGTCGCGAGTTCGTTCACGGTCGCGAACCAGATCCCGAACATGATCTCGGAGCTGGTGCTGGGCGCCGTGCTCACCTCGATCGTCGTGCCGGTGCTGGTCCGCGCGGAACGGGAGGACCCGGACGGCGGTGCGGCCTTCGTCCGTCGTCTGTTCACGATGTCGCTGACGGTCCTGGCCGTCGCCGCGTTGTTCGCGACCGCCTCGGCCTCGTTCCTGGTGACCCGGTTCTTCCTCGACGCGGACGGGGAGGTCTCGACCACGCTGACGACGGCACTGACCTATCTGCTGTTGCCGGCCATCCTGTTCTACGGCCTTTCCGCGCTGCTCACGGCGATCCTGAACACGCGGCAGGTGTTCAAACCGGGCGCCTGGGCGCCGGTGCTCAACAACCTCGTCGTGCTCGTGGTGCTGGTCCTGTACTTCGTGCTGCCCGGCGAGATCACGCTCGATCCGGTGCGGATGAGCGATCCGAAGCTGCTTCTGCTCGGCATCGGTGTCACGCTCGGTGTCGTCACCCAGGCACTGTCGCTGGTGCCGGCGCTGCGGCGCGAGAAGATCAGCCTGAAGCCGCTGTGGGGCCTGGACGACCGGCTGCGGCAGTTCGGCGGCATGGCCGCCGCGATCGTGCTGTACGTGCTGATCAGCCAGGCGGGAACGGTCTTCGCCACCCACATCTCCTCCGGTGCCGACGAGGCCGGTCCGGCGATCTACAACAACGCGTGGGCCCTGCTGCAGCTGCCGTACGGCGTGCTCGGCGTGACGCTGCTGACCGCGATCATGCCGCGGCTCAGCCGCAACGCCGCCGACGACAACACCCCGGCCGTCGTCGACGACCTGTCCGTCGCGACGCGTCTGACGATGATCGCGCTGATCCCGATCGTCACGTTCTTCACGATCGCCGGACCTCAGATCGGCACCGCCCTGTACGGGTACGGCAGCTTCGGCTCCGGGAACGCCGACCTGCTCGGGCAGGCGGTGAGCTGGTCGGCGTTCACGCTGATCCCGTATTCGCTGGTCCTGATCCACCTGCGGGTGTTCTACGCGCGCCAGCAGGCGTGGACTCCGACGTGGATCATCCTGGGGATCACGGCCGTCAAGGTCGTCCTGTCGGCTCTCGCACCGGTCCTGGCGAGCGACAACGAGCACGTGGTGCTGCTGCTCGGTGTCGCCACCGGCATCGCGTTCACGGTCGGCGCGTGCATCGGCGGCTTCCTGCTGCATCGGACGCTCGGCAATCTGCAGATGTCGAACGTCGGCCGCACCGTCTGGAACGTGGTGATCGCGTCCGCCGCGGCCGCCGCGGCGATCCTGCTCGCGGACCGGTTGCTGCAGCTCGACGCGTTGAGCGAGCGTTTCGGCGGCATCGGATCGATCGTCCGGGTGGGCATCACCGGGGTGCTGATGATCCTCGTCGCGCTGACGGTGATGTGGGTGCTCAAGGTGCCCGAGGTGCTCGCGATCGTCGCCGCGGTCCGGCGCAAGGTCGAGGCGCTGCGCGGTCGCGGCGCCCCCGAGGTCGCCGAGGTCCCCGAGGCCGACCCGACCCGGGTGCTGCCGGCGAATCCCCCGGCCGCGCCCCGCCGCCGCTACCCGGAGAGCGACGCCGAGAAGACCGTCGTACTGCCGCGCCTCGATTACCTCTCGTACGGCGGTTCCCCGTACGACGCGATCACAGAAGTCATCCCTGTCATCCGGGACCGGCCTGGGGAACTCGATGCTCAGCAGCACCTCCCGTACCCTGGTCACCAGCAGGTTCGGCCCTCGCGGTACGGGTTGCAGCGGTTCCCGGGTCCGAGCGGTGCCCGTTTCCGCGCGCCAGGTGGACGAGTCGAAGAAGAAGGAGTCAGGGTGAGCGACGACCACGCTGCCGGCAAGTCCACGATCGATGCTGCCGTCCCCCCGGAGGCGAACGCTGCACCGGCGGACGAGTCCGCCGCGGCGAAGAACGCGCAGGCCACGCCGCCGGAGGGTGTCGCGAAGCCGAACCCGTCGACCGACCGGGTCCAGCCCCCCGCGCCGAAGAGCGCCGCCCGTCCGAAACGCGACCCCAACTACGACACCGGGGTCATCCCGATCGGGTCGCCGCAGCTTCCCCCGCTGCGGGTCTCCGGTTCGGCACCGCGGGCGCCGATGCGTGGACCCGAGCTCATTCCGGGTGCCTCGGTCGCCGGTGGCCGCTATCGACTGCTCGCCCCGCACGGCGGTGCCCGGGGGCTGCGGTTCTGGCAGGCCCAGGATGTCAAGCTCGACCGCGAGGTGGCGCTGACGTTCGTCGACGCCGAGCAGCAGTCCGCGAACGTCACGGGCCCCGACGGACCGCAGGCCATCCTGTCCCGCACGCTGCGTCTCGGCCGGATCAGCTCGCCGGGTCTGGCCCGCGTCCTCGACGTGGTCCGCGGCAGCTCGGGCGGCATCGTCGTCTCCGAGTGGACGCCGGGCCGGTCGCTGCGGGAGATGTCCGGGACCGAGCCGTCCCCGATCGGCGCGGCCCGTGCCGTGCGCGCGCTCGCCGCGGCCGCGGAGGCCGCCCACCGCGCCGGCAGCGCCCTGTCGATCGACCATCCCGACCGCATCCGCATCAGTGTCGCCGGCGACGCGGTCCTCGCGTTCCCCGCCACGTTCGCCGACTCCGACGCGGTGTCCGACGTGCGCGGCCTCGGCGCCGGACTGTACGGGCTGATCACCGGCAGGTGGCCGCTGCCCGACGTGGCGGCGCCGGGAGCCCCCGCACCGGCCGGCGGAACCATCGGCGGCATGGCGCCGGCCGACCACGGTGCCGACGGCGCGCTCGTCGAGCCGCGCGCGTTGCGGCCCGAGGTGCCCTTCGAGATCTCCGCGGTCGCGGTGCGGGCGCTGCAGAACGACGGCGGGATCCGGACCGCGGCGACCGTGCAGCACATCCTCGACCAGGCTTCGGTCGTCGACCAGAAGACGGACATGATCCCGGCGTTGCGACTGGGGCAGCGGGCGGCCGCCGAGGCACACGCACTCTCCGATCCGGAAGCGCTCGCCGAGAAGAAGAAGCGCTCCGAGCGGATGCTCATGGCGCTCGTCGGACTGGGCATCACGACCGTGGTGCTGCTCGCGCTGATCGGCTGGTGGATCGCGAATCTGCTGGCCGGCGGCAGCTCCGACGAACCGCTCACGAGTCAGGAGTTCGGGCTCACTCCGACCGCGGAGACGCCCGCCCCCGAAGCGGCGGCACCGGCGGAGGAACCGGCCCCGGCCGGCCCGGTCTCGGCGACCTCGGTCGAGGTGTTCTCGCCGCAGGGCACTCCGGACTCGCCTGCGACGGCGGCCCTTGCCATCGACGGTGATCCCGGCACACAGTGGAGCACCGACGCGTACTTCGATCCGTTCCCGTCGCTCAAGAACGGCGTCGGCCTGATGTTCGGTCTCGCCGATCCGGTAGCGCTGCAATCGGTCTCGGTCACCACGGACGATCCGGGCACCGTCGTCGAAATCCGCAGTGCGCCTTCGGATCAGGCGTCGCTGGATCAGACGCAGGTGATCGGTTCGGCCACTCTGGGTTCCGGTACCACGGAAATCCCGATCAGCGCGGAGGGCAGGACGTCGAACGTGCTGCTGTGGATCACCGACCTCGCCACCAGCGGCGGCAGCAACAAGAGCACGATCGCCGAGGTCACCTTCACCGCAAGCGAATAACCGCTTCGCTCACCGCAGATTCCGCGGGCGGATCGGATACCATCCGCGCGTGCGAATTTTCGGGGGGATCGCAAAAATCGCCGTGTCCGATGCCGAGTTACTGGCAGCGCATGCGGCCGGGGACGACCAGGCGTTCGCAACACTGCTGCGCCGACACTACGACCATCTGTGGAAAGTCGCCCGGCGAACGAGTTATTCGCCGGAGGACGCGGCGGATGCACTGCAGGAGGCGCTGTTGTCGGCGCACCGCACCGCCTCGTCGTTCCGGGCGGACGCGGCGGTCCGGAGCTGGCTGCACACGATCGTCGTGAATGCGTGTCTCGATCGGATCCGCCGGAACCGGGCCCGGCCCACGGTTCCTCTCTATCTCGAGGACGGGGACGAACCGAGAACCGAACGCAACCACATCGCCGAGGTCGAGACCGCACTCGATGTGGAGGCCGCTCTCGAGGCTCTTCCCGACGATCAGCGGGTCGCGGTGGTCACGGTCGACATCGAGGGGTACTCGATTCGGGAGGCGGCCCGGCGCCTCGGTGTCCCGGAGGGCACCGTGAAGAGCCGCTGCGCACGCGGACGCTACAAATTGGCAGTACTTCTGGGCGATCTGCAGGACCCGGGGAACCGAACCTGAGTCCGGACCGTCTAATTGTCTCGAGAGGGCACCGAACCGCCGAGGAGGACTTCGCATGAACGAGGGCGAACTGCTGCGTCCGCCGTACCCTGCGGACCTGCTCGCCGACCTTCACGCAGGCGCGCTCGACGAGGAGGTTGCCGAGCGTCTGTGGCCGCTGGTGCGCGAGGACTCCGACGCCATGGCCGTTCTCGACGCCCTCGACGCCGTGCAGGAGCGCCTGCGCGGGCTCGCGGATCCGGATGCGCCCGGCGAGCCGATGCCGGCCGAGGTGGCGATGCGACTCGACGACGCGGTCCTCGGTGCCGTCCGGGCCCACCGGCGCCGTCGTCGCATGTTCGCGGGTGCGGTGGTCGGTGCTGCCGCGGCCGTCGTCGCGGTGGTCGCGGTCGTGGTCGTCGGGGGAGTGGGTTTCCCGGGCCCGGATTCCTCGACCGAGGGACCGGTCACGCCGATCGCCGAGGGCCCGGACGACGCCGCGGCGCTCGAACCGGACACCCTGCGCAGCCTGGTCGGTTCCACCGATCTCGGGCCGCTGTCCGACGATCGCGCGCTCGCCGATTGCCTGGCCGCGAACGGCATCGACCCCGCGGGGCCGGTGCTCGGGTCCAGGACGATCGAGTACGGCGACCGGGACGCGGTCGTGCTGCTGGTGCCGGGCGAGGTCCCGCCGCAGCTCACCGCTGTGGTCGTCGGAACAGGTTGCGACGCAACACATCCCGAAACTCTGTACGTGACCTCGATCGGGTGAGGTCGGGGATCAGCGATCCGCCACGGGCAGCAGCAGTTCCAGGATCCGGGCCCGCAGCGCGGGCGTATCGTCCTCCGCGGCGATGAGGCTGCTGAACAACGCGGAGCCCGCGGCCATCACGAGAACGGCGAGCGCATCGAGCGGGTCCCGGTCGGTACCGTCGGAGAACAACGCGGTGCTCGGGCCACTGAAGGTGCGCCACAACGTATTCCGCAGATCTTCGTGGTCGCGGAGTGCGGTGAGCAGTCCGGGGAGCGCGGCCCGCACGTCCGGGCGGGAGAACAGTTCGGCGCTGCCGGTGACCACCCATTCGATCCATCCGCGCCGATCGATGCCGTCGTACGGTTCGAGATCCGGCGCGGAACCGAGCAGTGCGTCGAGCACGAGGTGTTCCTTGCTCGGCCAGCGGCGGGTCAGGGCGGCGCGGCCGACGCCGGCGCGGGCGGCGATGCCCCGCATGCTCAGACGTTCCCAGCCGACCTCGACCAGCATTTCTCGGGTCACGGCCAGGACTTCGGCGTCGATTCGGGGTTCGCGGGGGCGTCCGGGTGCGGCCAGCGACATACAGGTTGTATCTTTCCGTATGCGATGTGATCCAGACCATCGCGCAGGGCTATAGTTGAACGGCAATTACGATACCACTGGCATCGAAAGTAGGGCCATGTCTCCGTCGCGACCCCAAGTGTTCGAACCGGCTCGACTCGGACCACTCACGCTCCGTAACCGCATCGTCAAGGCGGCCACCTTCGAAGGGGTCATGCCGCTCGGCGCGATCACCGACGAACTCGTCGAATTCCACGCCGAGGTGGCTCGCGGGGGCACGGCGCTGACCACCGTCGCCTACTGCTCGGTCTCCCCGGGAGGTCGCGTCCATCGCGACACCGTCGTCCTCGACCGCGAGAGCATCCCCGGACTGCGCCGCCTCACCGACGCCGTGCACGCCGAAGGCGGCCTCGCCTCCGCCCAGGTCGGCCACGCGGGCCTCGTCGCCAACCAGATCTCCAACGGCACCAAATCGCTTGCCCCGTCCACCCGCATCAGCGCGCCCGGAATGGGCCTGGTCCGCGGGGCCTCCCTCGAACAGCTCGACCGTGTCGTCGAGGACTACGAGAACGCCGCCCGCAACGCCGTCGAGGCCGGCTTCGACGCCGTCGAGGTGCACCTCGGGCACAACTATCTGCTCAGCTCGTTCATGAGCCCCAACCTCAACAAGCGCACCGACCGTTACGGGGGATCCCTCGAGAAGCGCAGCGCGTACCCGCGCCGCGTGCTCGAAGCCGTGCGCAAGGCCGTCGGGGACAAGGTCGCGGTCATCGCGAAGTTCAACATGACCGACGGCGTCCCCCAGGGCCTGTGGCTCGACGAGTCGCTGCCCATCGCCAAGATGATCGAAGCCGACGGCCACATCGACGCGATGGAACTGACCGGCGGCAGCTCGCTGCTCAACGGCATGTACTTCTTCCGCGGCGAGGTCCCGCTCAAGGAGTTCGTGGCCTCGCAGCCGAAGATCGTGGGCTGGGGTCTCAAGTTCTACGGTCCCAAGATCTTCCCGACCTACCCCTTCGAGGAAGGCTTCTTCCTGAAGGAAGCGCGCCAGTTCCGCTCCGAACTGAAACTGCCGATCATCCTGCTCGGCGGCATCAACCGGCTCGACACCATCGAGAACGCCCTCGAGGAGGGATTCGACTTCGTCGCGATGGGCCGGGCACTGCTGCGCGACCCCGACGTCGTCAACAAGTTCCGGGACGAGAAGGCCGACGAAGGTCTGTGCATCCACTGCAACAAGTGCATGCCGACCATCTACTCCGGCACCCACTGCGTGATCCGCGAAGCGCTCCGCGAGGCACCCCAGACGGTCTGATCCGCTCCCGCGACACCGCTGCCACCGCCCGCCTGCGGACGGTGGCAGCGGTGTCACTGCACGGTGGCAGCGGTGTCTCTGCACGGTGGGGGAGGGGAGTGGTTCCGCCCCGGCAGCGGACGACGAACGGGCCCGAACGGACAGAGTGTGGTGTGACGCACGGCGCGGGCGGAACAACACCCTTTACCCTGGTGTTGTTTCTTTCGTTGCTGCACACCGACGCGCATCGCACCATCAGTCACAGACGAACCGGAAGGCCCGAATGACCACTCCGCCCACGATTCACGACCTCATCATCGTCGGTTCGGGACCGGCCGGATATACGGCCGCGGTGTACGCAGCCCGCGCCGAACTCGCGCCCCTCGTCTTCGAAGGCACCCAGTTCGGTGGCTCCCTCATGACCACGACCGAGGTCGAGAATTTCCCCGGTTTCAAGGACGGCATCATGGGCCCCGAGCTCATGGAGCAGATGCGTGAGCAGGCGCTGCGCTTCGGCGCCGACATCCGCACCGAGGACGTCGACGAACTGGACGTCACGGGTCCGGTCAAGACGGTCGTCGCGAACGGTGAGACCTACCAGGCCCGCGCGATCATCCTGGCGATGGGCGCGGAGCCGCGCTACCTCGGCGTCCCGGGCGAGGAGCGGCTGCTCGGCCGCGGCGTCAGTGCGTGCGCAACCTGCGACGGCTTCTTCTTCCGCGACCAGGACATCGCCGTGGTCGGCGGCGGGGACTCCGCCATGGAGGAGGCCACCTTCCTCACCCGCTTCGCGCGCAGCGTCACGCTGATCCACCGCCGCGACGAGTTCCGCGCATCGAAGATCATGCTCGAGCGTGCCCGCGCCAACGAGAAGATCCGCTTCGTCACCAACGCGCAGGTCGTCGAGGTGCAGGGCGAGAACAGCGTCACCAACCTCGTCCTCGAGGACACCGTGACCGGCGAGCGCAGCGACCTGGCCGTCACGGGCCTGTTCGTCGCGGTCGGACACGACCCGCGCAGCTCCCTCGTCGCCGGTCAGGTCGACCGCGACGCAGCCGGCTACGTGCTCGTGCAGTCGCCGACCACGGCCACGTCCGTCCCGGGCGTGTTCGCCGCCGGCGACCTGGTCGACCGCACCTACCGGCAGGCCATCACCGCGGCCGGCACCGGCTGCTCCGCGTCCATCGACGCCGAGCGCTGGCTCGCCGAGCATGCGGCCGCCGACCTGTCCGCAGCCTCGGCAGAGGCCTGATCGACAGCCTCGGCAGAGGCCTGAGCGACAGCCTCGGCAGAGGCCTGAGCGACAGCCTCGGCAGAGGCCTGACACCCCCGCTTCGCCCATCCGAATTTCTAGGAGACATCGTGGCCAACACCATCACCATCACCGATTCCTCGTTCGTCGAGGACGTTCTGCAGTCCGAGAAGCCGGTCCTCGTCGATTTCTGGGCCACCTGGTGCGGCCCGTGCAAGATGGTCGCCCCGGTCCTCGAGGAGATCGCCGGTGAGCACAGCGACAAGCTGACCATCGCGAAGCTCGACATCGACGCGAACCCCACCTCGGCCCAGGACTACAAGGTGATGTCGATTCCCACGATGATCCTGTTCTCGGGTGGCAAGCCGGTGAAGACGATCGTCGGCGCCAAGGGCAAGGCGGCGCTTCTGCGCGACCTGGGTGACGTTCTGTAGTAGCGTCCCACCGATCGACGCCCGGCGAAGGACACGACACCTTCGCCACGGATGCGCCCGGATTTCTCCTGTTCCGGGCGCATCTGCGACAATCGAGCGATGCGGCCTGCCCTGCGGGCACCATCAGGTCAGCACGGAAAGGCCCGAGACATGCACCGACTGCGTCACGGCGACCACGGCCCCGCTGTCGCCGAGATCCGCAGCACTCTTGCCGGTTTGGGCTTCCTCCACGACGCCACCGCTTCGCGGGACTGGGTCGGCTCCGACGTCGTCTTCGACCGTGAACTCGACGGTGCCGTGCGCGCCTTCCAGCAGCAGCGGGGGCTGCTCGTCGACGGGATCGTCGGCCCCGCGACCTACCGGTCGCTGAAGGAGGCGTCGTACCGGCTCGGCGCCCGCACACTCATCTACCAACTGTCGGCTCCGCTGTACGGGGACGACGTTGCCGCGCTGCAGACCCGTCTGCAGGACCTCGGGTTCTACGTGGACCGGGTGGACGGCTACTTCGGGCCCCGCACCCACGAAGCGCTCAGTTCCTTCCAGCGGGAGATCGGCCTCGCCTCGGACGGCATCTGTGGCCCGGAGACACTGCGCGCGCTGGAACTGCTCGGCACCCGCGTCTCCGGTGGTTCACCGCACGCGATCAGCGAAGAGGAAATCGTCCGCCGCTCCGGCCCGCAACTCAGCGGCAAGCGGATCGTGATCGATCCCGGTCTCGGCGGCAAGGATCACGGCGTGATCGTGCGCAGCCGCCACGGTGTGATCTCCGAGGCGGACATCCTGTGGGACCTCGCCCGCCGGCTGGAAGGGCGGATGGCCGCCACCGGCATGGAGACGTTCCTGTCGCGGCCGTACCACGCGAACCCGACGGACATCGAACGCGCCGGCACCTCGAATGCGTTCGGCGCGGACCTGATGATCTCGCTGCGGTGCGATTCGAGCCCCAACCCGGCGGCGCGCGGCATCGCCAGCTTCCATTACGGCAACGCGCACGGCTCGGAGTCGATGATCGGTCAGGTCCTCACCGGCTACATCCAGCGTGAGATCGTCGCCCGCACCTCGCTGCAGGACTGCCGCAGCCACGGCCGCACGTGGGACCTGCTGCGACTGACCAACATGCCCACGGTGCAGATCGACCTCGGTTACCTCACCAGCCCGCAGGACGCGGCGCTGCTTTCGGATCCGCGATCGCGCGACGTCATCGCCGAGGCGATCCTCATCGCCGTCAAGCGTCTGTATCTGCTCGGACAGGACGACCAGCCGACGGGCACCTACACGTTCGCCGAGTTGCTCGCCGAGGAATTGTCGATCACCGAGACCCGCTGAGCGCGGTCCACCCCGAACACGAAACACCCCGCCGGCCTCGGGCCGGCGGGGTGTTTGTTTCACGTGAAACAGTGCGTTCGCGTCAGCGCGCTCCGACCGGGGTGCGGGACCCGTCGAGTTCCGCGATGGTGATCGACGCGGCCTCGATCAGCCGGTCGAGCGCGGCCTCGACCTCTTCCTTCCACCCGTGATCCCGATTCAGTTCGAGGCGAAGCCGGGGGAAGCGCGGGTGCGGGGCAACCACCTCGAAGCCCATGTCCTCCAGAAAATCGGCGGGGATCATGCACTCGAGGGGGGAGCAGTCGAGTGCCGCCGTCGCCGTCGGCACCCCGCTGTTCTGCTCGGCATCCTCGGTGGCCCGGATCCCGAACGCTTCCAGGGCGCGCACATTGCGCCGGACCAGATCGTCGACGACCGCGCGGATCAGTTGACTGCCCAGATCCAGGTCGTCGGCGTACGGCTCGATCCGCATGCTCGTCAGCAGGATCGCGTCGGCGCTGACCGGCGAGGTCGGGAACAGCTGCGCGCGCGGAACCATGTTGGGCGGAGCATAGAACGCGCAGCCGGCCGGCTTGTCGTCGACCGTCGCGAGCTGCGCGCACGAACCCCACTGCAGCATGACCATCGACAGCCACGCTTCCTTTTCGAACTCCGGATCGCAGAAATCGCGCGCACCGCGGACCGCCCCCGGATCCATCTCCCAGAACACACAGCGCCGCGCGTGCGCCGGCAACTGGTCGATTCCACTCAGCGTGAGTGATGTGACTCGAGTCGACACCGGTCTACTTCGCCTCCACGTCCGTATTCTCGACTGTCGTCCTGCATGGGCGGCCCGTCAAGAAGGATCGACCTGGGACTCCATCATCGTCACGATGCGCTGCAGATCGTCGACCGATCCGAACTCGACGACGATCTTGCCTTTGCGCTTGCCGAGGCTCACGGTGACGCGGGTGTCGAAGGAGTTCGACAGCCGCTCCGCGACATCCTGCAGACCGGGCATCTGGATCGGCTTGCGACGCTGCGGCGCGGCGGTGGGACCGTCACCGCGGTTCGCGAGCATCACCGCCTCCTCGGTGGCACGCACCGACATGCCCTCTGCGACGATGCGGGCCGCCAGGGCCTCCTGAGCGTCGGCACCGGCCTCCAGAGACAACAGCGCCCGCGCGTGCCCGGCGGACAGGACTCCGGCGGCGACCCGGCGCTGCACCGCGACCGGCAGCTTGAGGAGACGGATCATGTTGGTCACGACGGGCCGCGACCGTCCGATGCGCGACGCCAGTTCCTCGTGGGTCACCTCGAACTCTTCGAGCAGCTGCTGGTACGCGGCGGCTTCCTCGAGCGGGTTGAGCTGGACGCGGTGGATGTTCTCGAGCAGCGCGTCGCGCAGCAGCGCGTCGTCGTCGGTGTCGCGGACGATGGCCGGGACCGTTTCCAGGCCGACCTCCTGGCAGGCCCGCCAGCGGCGCTCGCCCATGACGAGCTGGAAGCGGTCGCCCTCCGTGCGGCGGACCACGATGGGCTGCATGAGCCCGAATTCGCGGATCGAATGGACCAGCTCGGCGAGGGCCTCCTCGTCGAACACCTGACGCGGCTGCTTCGGGTTGGCCTCGATCCGGTCGATCGGCACCTCGACGTACACCGCTCCGGTGGGGGAGGGGAGGGGCTGCTCCGTCGAAGCAGTCGCCGGGGACGCAGCGTGTGTGGTTCCGTCGCCGATGATCACGTCGGCGGCGGCGGATCCGAGGCCGCTCGACGGGATCGTCATGCCGGACACACCGCTCGCCTTACGCGCCGCGGCGGTCTTGCCGGTGGTGTTGTTCTTGCTCGGCGCATTCCCGGCGGGAGCCGGCGCAGAGGGAGCGGGTGCCGTCGGTGCCGTCGCGGTCCCGGCAGGAGCCGTCGCGGGTACCGGGGGTGCTTCGACCGGCCCGGTCGGGATGAGCGCCGCCAGACCCCGTCCGAGACCTCCCTTGCGTGTCGCGCTCATTCGTTCCCCTGATTCTTGTCGTGACCTCGCGCCGCCAGTTCGCGCCCGGCGTCGAGATAGCTCATCGCACCGCGCGAACCTGGATCGTAGTCGAGCACGGTCATTCCGTACCCGGGAGCTTCGGAAACCTTCACGCTGCGAGGAATGACGGACCGCAGGACCGCGTCCCCGAAGTGGGCTCGCACCTCGGCCGCGACTTGATCCGCGAGCTTGGTGCGACCGTCGTACATGGTCAGCAGCACGGTCGAGACGTGCAGTTCCGGGTTGAGATGCGACTGGACGAGTTCGATGTTGCGCAGCAACTGACCGACGCCCTCGAGGGCGTAGTACTCGCACTGGATAGGGATGAGCACTTCCTTCGCCGCGACGAGCGCGTTGACGGTCAGCAGACCCAGCGACGGGGGGCAGTCGATGATGATGTAGTCGTAGTCGCGATCACCGAGAGCAGCGGCGGTCAGCGCGTTCTTCAGCCGGTTCTCGCGGGCGACCATCGACACCAGTTCGATCTCCGCACCGGCCAGATCGATGGTCGCGGGAATGCAGAACAGCCTCTCGCTGTGCGGGCTCTGCTGGACCGCCTCGGACGCCTTCACCTCACCGAGCAGCACCTCGTAGCTCGACGCGACCCCCGAGTAGTGGGGGACACCGAGCGCGGTGCTGGCGTTGCCCTGCGGATCGAGATCGACGACGAGCACCGTCAGCCCCTGGACCGCGAGCGCGGCGGCAAGGTTCACGGTCGACGTGGTCTTGCCGACGCCGCCCTTCTGATTCGCGACGGTGAAGATCCGTCGTTCGGTCGGCTTCGGCAGAGAGTCTGCGGCGCTCGGGTGGAGGACCTGGCTCGCGCGATGGGCTGCGGCCCCGATCGGAGTGTCCGCCGCGGAGATTCCGTCGAACGGCACCGGGAAGAATTCGTCGTCGATAGCTTCGGTTTCACGTGAAACAGCAGACTCGGATCCACCCGACATTGAACGCTCCTTTATCGTCGACCCGCACCCGGGACGGTCGGCGTTGACGTGGTTGAGGCGCGAGATTGCACATCTCGATGCGACGCCCGAGGTCCGTCGAACCACCGCCGTCGCATTGGTCCCCTCTTTTCGTTCAGTATTCCATCCCGCATTCTAGGGCCACACGGTGACACTGCCGACTTTTCTGTTTCACGTGAAACATGGCGGGGCCGCGCCCGTGTTTCACGTGAAACACGACACTCCGAGAGCTGTCGCCGAGGTGCCCGTCACCGCTCCACCGCGGGCGGATAGGACGATCCATCGAAAGCCTCTTTGCAGGAACAACTTTCGACAGATATCTAGCCAAATCTATTGGCTTTCAAAGATTTCGGTATACAAACATGGCGATCCGGAGTTGCAGCACCCGAAAGTGGCGTCACAGTGACGAAATGAAATCGACCTCCCGGTACCACCGCGCACGCGACCGTTTTCGCCTCATTCGGCGTTCCGAAGTCGTCCCGAAAGATCTCGAGAGAATTACTCGAGCTCGAGATGCTCGAGGGACTCGAGGTTTTCTCGTATGTGTCGAACCTCGAGTTCGGTAGCAACACGAACCACAGGAATTCGGTGGCACGAAAAGACCCCTCCGCCACCCGGTGGGGTAGGGGAGGGGTCGATGTTTCACGTGGAACGTGCGCGTCTATTTCTTCTTGCGCCGCCGCGGCTGGCGTGCCATCCGTTCGGCCTTCACCACGATGGTGGGTGTCTCCAGCAATCCGACGCCACACTCGAGCACCTCGAGATGGCCGGCACCGAGTCGTTCGAGTTCGTCCCGGTCGCGTTCGATTTCCTCGGCAGCGGAGCTTCCCTTGAGGGCGAGCATCCGGCCACCCACCCGAATCAGGGGCAGCGACCACTTGGCAAGCTTCGCGAGGGGGGCAACCGCACGGGACGTGACGACGTCCGCGCCACCCGCCTCCTGCAGAACCCCGGGCTGTTCGGCGCGCCCGCGCACGACCAGAACGTTCGCGAGTCCGTGTGTTTCGACGAACTCCGCGAGGTAGACGGAGCGACGCAGCAGCGGTTCCACGAGCGTGATGTGCAGATCCGGACGCGCGATCGCAAGCGGAATGCCGGGGAGTCCGGCACCGCTGCCGACATCGACGACGCTCTCGTCCTTCTCGATGAGCTCACCGAGCACCGCGCAGTTGAGCAGGTGGCGGTCCCACAACCGCGGGACTTCACGGGGTCCGATGAGACCCCGTTCGACGCCGTCGGTCGACAAGGACCGGTGGTATTCCTGGGCGAGAGCGAACCGCTCGCCGAATACCTGATGCGCGACCTCGAGGACGCGTTCCTCGTCATGTTCCACGTGAAACATCCTCTCCCTACCGCCCATTGCCCCGGAACACCGGGGTCACACACGAACGGAGGGGCCCGACGTGACCGTCGGTGCCCCTCCGCTGTCGATTTTCACCGAATGCCGGTGGCGCTCAGTCCTTGATGACGACGACGCGACGCTGCGGCTCGGCGCCTTCGCTCTCGCTGGACACCCCGGGGATCTTGGCCACGGCGTCGTGCACGATCTTGCGTTCGAACGGTGTCATCGGTGCGAGCGACTCGCGCTCACCGGTCTCGAGGACGCGCTTCGCGGCGGCCGTGCCGAGCTCGGTCAGCTCCGCACGCTTGCCCGCACGCCAACCGGCGATGTCGAGCATCAGCTTGCTGCGTTCACCGGTGGCCTGCTGCACCGCCAGCCGGGTCAGTTCCTGCAGCGCGTCGAGCACCTCGCCCTGCCGGCCGACGAGCTTCGTCAGGTCGGCGCCGCCGTCGATGCTCACGACCGCGCGATCGCCCTCGACATCGAGGTCGATGTCACCGTCGAAGTCGAGCACGTCGAGAAGCTGTTCGAGGTAGTCGCCGGCGATTTCGCCTTCCTCGACCAGGTAGTCGTCGTCCTCGGTGTCGAGGTCCGCGTCGAGCTTCGCGGAATCGGCCGTCACGTCGATGTCCTCCTGTGCCTTGTCCAGGTCACTGGCCATGGTTCGCCCTCTTCTACTTCGGTCAGCGCCGCTTGCGCTTGGAGTTCTTGGAGCCGCCCTGCTTCTTCGCCGTCGCGGACCCGGATCCGCCCGCGGGCTTCTCCGGTTCGTCGCTCACAGGCTTCTCGAGAGACAGTTCGTTCTCGTCGCTTCCAGGATTGTCGGCGATGGCGGGGTTCGCGCCCTTCTTCTTCGCACGATCCGGCCGAGCGCCCGGCTTCGGCGCGTTCTCGTTGCGACGCGCGACCACAGCCGCCTTCTTCTCGGCTTCCTCCTGGTCGATCTTGCGGAAGACGAGGTGCTGCTGGCAGTAGGTCCAGATGTTGTTGCTCACCCAGTAGATGAGGATGGCGATCGGCAGGAACGGGCCACCGACGAGCACACCGAGCGGGAAGACGTACAGCGCCAGCTTGTTCATGATCGCGGCCTGCGGGTTCGCAGCGGCCTGGGCGCTCTGCCGCGCAACCGACGCGCGGGAGTTGAAGTGCGTGGCGATACCGGCGATGACCATGAGTGGGATCGCGACCGCGGCGATCTGCCAACGGGTGGGGATACCACCGAACGGTGCGAACGCTTCGAGCGAGGCCATCGGCTGGGTGATCCACGCCGAGATGGGGGCGCCGAACAGGCGAGCGCTCAAGAAGGACTGCACGTCCTCCGGGCTGAACGCGTAGTTACCGATCTGCGCGTTGGTCACCGGGTCCAGACCGAGCTGCCCCACACCGGTACCCGTGCGGTTGAAGGACCGCAGCACGTGGAACAGACCGATGAACACCGGCACCTGCAGCAGGACCGGCAGGCAGCCCATCAGCGGGTTGAAGCCGTGCTCCTTCTGGAGCTTCTGCATCTCGAGCGCCTGCCGCTGGCGATCATTGGCGTACTTCTTCTGCAGCGCCTTGATCTGCGGCTGCAGCTCCTGCATCTGCCGCGTCGTGCGGACCTGCTTGACGAACGGCTTGTACAGGATCGCCCGCAGCGTGAACACGAGGAACGCCACGGACAAGGCCCATGCGACACCACTGTCCGGACCGAGGAAGGGGATGGCGCCGAAAATTTTGTGCCAGAACCACAGGATCCAGGACACGGGATAGTAGATGAAGTCGAGCACGGCTCTGTGTACTCCTCTGGTCGTCCATGATCGCCACCCACGGCGTCGGTCTCAGGTCTACGCTCGCCCGTCCAGAACTCGGCCGGGCGAGCGGGGCCGACGTTCGGGCACCGGATCCCACCCACCAGGGTGCCAGGGCGCACACTTGAGCAGTCGCACGATCGCCAGACAAGATCCGACGACGACTCCTCGCGTGCGCAACGCCTCGACGGCGTATTCGCTGCACGTGGGAGTGAATCTGCAGGTCGGCATCCGTGTCGGCGACACGTACGTGCGGTACAGCTCGATGCAGAAGATCAGTGCCCGGGCCGGCGCCGAGCGGATCTTCGACCAGGCGGCAGTCATGCCGACTGCCCCGAATCCGCGAACAGGCCGAGCTTGGTGAGGCCCGAACGGACCTGACGCTCGAGATCGCGGGAGGTCGCGGTGGCCGCACCGGGCAGAGCACGAAGGACGATGTCGGCGTCGGACGGAACATCGTTCACGATGCCGGCGCAGATATGACGAAGCCGGCGGGCGACTCGATGTCGAATCACCGCCGGCCCGACAGCCTTGCTCACGACCAGCCCGAAACGCGGGCCGTCGCTGTTCACCACGAACTCGGACCGATCCCTCTCGATCGCATGTACGACGAGATCGCGCCGACCTTGCCGGCGCCCGTGGCGGACTGTCTCGGAGAAGTCCGCGCGACGGCGCAGGCGGTGCGGCTCAGGCAGCACCCCGAGCTCCCGTTACCGGGATCAGGCGGTGAGGGAGGCGCGGCCCTTGCGGCGACGCGCCGACACGATCGCGCGACCCGCACGGGTGCGCATCCGGAGACGGAAGCCGTGAACGCGCGCGCGGCGGCGATTGTTCGGCTGGAACGTCCGCTTGCCCTTGGCCACGGTCGACACTCCTCGAAGTTCTGTGACGCCCGCAGGCGTCAGCGGTCTAACATTTTCGGAAATCGCATGACCCGTACCGAACGCGGCTGTGCAGCGACGCAGCACGGATCCGTCACTGCCGTATGAGTGACTGTTCGAGGCTACTCGGAGCGGGGTGCGAAATCAAACCGCGCCACCTCGGCGGACGCAACCCGACACGCCGCCTGCCTGCGGTTCCCCATGTCACGCAATGCATGTGACGACGGTCACCTGCGGTGTAGGCTCCCCTCATGGCTTCGCAGGGGACGAAGGTTCACGCGCACCACCGACTGTTGTCGCTGCCGGGTCACCGGCGATGTGCGCTGCCGTGCCACCGGCGATGTGCCCGCCCGCCGGTTTCGTGCCTCACTCGAGAACGACCCTGACCGAAGCGGTAAGCCGCGGTCCCACGGGGTTCATCGACAGGGATGACTCGACCCCGGCGCCGATCGGGCGTCACCCGGACCCGCCGGTTCACTCGAACAGATCGTTCACCAGCGCCCTGCGACCTCCGCGACCCGCAGCAGGGCGTGACACGATGCTTGTCCACACCTGTGGATAATTGTGTGGAAACTCGAACCCAGGAACTGTGGAGGACAGCTACGTGACCGACGAGCCGAACGCGCTGGCCGATGTGTGGTCGGACGTCGTCGCCGAACTCACCGCCGACGGCGGTGCGCTGACCAAAGGCCAGAAAGCATGGCTTGCGCTGGTCAAACCGCTGACCCTCGCACAGGGATTCGCCCTGCTCTCGGTCCCGTCGTCGTTCGCGCAGGAGGCCATCGAGCGGGATCTGCGCGAGCCGATCCTGCGCTCGCTCAACCGTAATCTGGGCCATCGTGTGGAAGGCCTCGGCGTGCGGATCGAAGCGACCGAGGAGACCGGCGACCCCGGCGAGGACCCGTACGCGGTCCCGCGCGACACCCTGCCCCTGGAGGGGCTGCCGCTCGATGCCCGGCCGGCCGAGCCCCGCACCCGCAAGCCCAGCCCACGCGACATGGCTCAGCCCTTCCGGCACCGTCGTCTGTCGTCCCTCGACCACGAGGTGCTCGAGGTGGAGGCCGGCGAACTCGAGGAGGTCGACGACGATCGGGAGGCCATCACGGCCGTCCGCGAGTCGTGGCCGTCGTACTTCACCCAGCCGCCCGCGCCGAGCACTCCGGCGCCGTCGGGCGGTAGCAGCAGCCTCAACGCCAAGTACACCTTCGACACGTTCGTCATCGGCGCGTCGAACCGGTTCGCCCACGCCGCGGCGGTCGCGATCGCGGAGGCACCCGCCCGCGCTTACAACCCCTTGTTCATCTGGGGTGCGTCGGGCCTGGGGAAGACCCACCTGCTGCACGCCGCCGGCCACTACGCGCAGCGGCTGTTCCCGGGCATGCGGGTCAAGTACGTCTCCACCGAAGAGTTCACGAACGACTTCATCAACAGCCTTCGTGACGACCGCAAGGTGGCATTCAAGAAGCGCTACCGCGAGACCGACATTCTGCTGGTCGACGACATCCAGTTCATCGAGGGCAAGGAAGGTATCCAGGAGGAGTTCTTCCACACCTTCAACACCCTCCACAACGCGAACAAGCAGATCGTCGTGTCCTCGGACCGTCCGCCGAAGCAGCTCGCGACCCTCGAGGAGCGGCTGCGCACGCGGTTCGAATGGGGCCTGATCACCGACGTGCAGCCGCCGGAACTCGAGACCCGCATCGCGATTCTCAGCAAGAAGGCCCGGATGGACCGGCTGGATGTCCCGCACGACGTACTCGAGCTGATCGCCAGCCGGATCGAACGCAACATCCGGGAACTCGAGGGTGCCCTCATCCGTGTGACGGCGTTCGCGTCGCTGAACCGGCAGCCGCTGGATCTCACCCTCGCCGAGGTCGTGTTGCGCGATCTCATCCCGGACTCGACGGCTCTCGAGATCAACTCGGCCACGATCATGGCCGTGACCGCGGAGTACTTCGGTACGTCGATCGACGACCTGTGCGGCCCCGGCAAGGCACGGCCACTGGCACAGGCACGGCAGATCGCCATGTATCTGTGCCGGGAGCTGACGGACCTGTCGTTGCCCAAGATCGGGCAGACGTTCGGCCGCGACCACACGACAGTCATGTACGCGGACAAGAAGATTCGCAAGGAGATGACCGAGCGGCGCAAGGTCTACGACCAGGTGCAGGAGCTCACGGCACGCATCAAGCAGCGGTCCAAGCGCTGAAGGAGACACTCACATCGAACGGGTCCGGACTCTCGAGTCCGGGCCCGTTTTCGTTCGTCCACAGTCCGTGCACAGGCTCTGCACACCTGTGAGGTATCCCGAATCTCGAGATCGGAAAACATCCTCACACCTGTGGACTAGCATGTGCAGAACGTGGAATCTCTGTGGACGAACGGTGCACCGATCGTGGATAGTCTCGAGATGTTCACATTCATCCTCGAGTAGTCCTCGAGTTCATCCTCGAGTCATCCACCCCGTCGGACCGCGCGTCACCAGCGTAGACGGTCGTTACTCCACAGATTCCACACCCCCTATTACTGCTTTTGAGTTTCTTTCAAGAAAAACTCTTTGAAAACAGGGGGTGTGGAGCACTCGAGTCCACAGGCCTCTCGAGAGCGCCGACTCGCTCGAGCCCTCGGCTTTCCAAGCCGCAGTCGAAGGCATACCGTGGAGCGACGTCCCCGATGCCACCTTTCGGTGTCGGGGCCCTGTGTCAGACTTCTAAGGACTTGGCAGCCCCCCGACGTGCACTGGAGCACGTCAGCTCGGACGAGAGGATCCACCGGCAGATGGAGCTTGGAACCATGAAGTTTCGTGTTGCTCGCGAGGACTTCGCCGACTCTGTCGCTTGGGTGGCTCGCAGCCTCCCGTCGCGTCCTCCGGTCCCGGTCCTCGGCGGGGTACTGCTCGCGGCCGACGAGCAGGGCCTGACCGTCTCCGGTTTCGACTACGAGGTCTCCGCGCAGGTGCACGTCTCGGCCGAGGTGATCACGCCCGGTCAGGTGCTGGTGTCCGGCAAGCTGCTCGCGGACATCACCCGCGCGCTGCCGAACAAGCCCGTCGACGTCGTGCTCGACGGCACCCGCGTGCTCATCAACTGCGGCAGCGCGAAGTTCTCGCTGCCGACGATGCCCGTCGAGGACTACCCGCAGCTGCCGGAGCTGCCGCAGCAGACCGGGTCGCTGCCCGTCGACGTGTTCTCCGAAGCGATCAGTCAGGTCGCGGTCGCGGCCGGCAAGGACGACACGCTGCCGATGCTCACCGGCATCCGCGTCGAGATCGACGGCACCGACATGGTCCTCGCGGCCACGGACCGGTTCCGTCTCGCGGTGCGCAAGGTCGAGTGGATGCCCACCGCGGAATCCACCAGCTCGGCGGTGCTGGTTCCCGCCAAGACTCTCTCCGAGGCGGCAAAAACCGTTGGTGGTTCCGGTAATTCGCCCGTCCAGCTCGCGCTGGGCAGCGGATCCGCGGTCGGTGCGGACGGGCTCCTGGGCATCGTCGCCGACGGCCGCCGCACCACCACGCGCCTGCTCGACGCCGAATTCCCCAAGTTCCGTCAGCTGCTGCCGACCGAGCACACCGCGATGGCGACCGTCGAGATCGCGCCGCTCGTCGACGCGATCAAGCGTGTCGCGCTGGTCGCCGAGCGCGGTGCCCAGGTGCGACTCGAGTTCGCCGACGGTGGCCTGCTGCTGTCGGCCGGTGGCGACGACGCCGGCCGGGCCGAGGAATCGCTGCCGGCCGAGTTCTACGGCGAGCCGCTCGTGATCGCGTTCAACCCCGGCTACCTGCTCGACGGGCTCGGTTCGCTGCACACCGAGAAGGTCTCGTTCGGCTTCACCACGTCGAGCCGTCCGGCGGTGCTGCGCCCGGCTCTCGACGAGGAGCCGGAGCCGGACGCGTCGGGCACCTTCGCCGCGCCGGAGAGCGACTACACGTACCTGCTGATGCCCGTGCGTCTGCCGGGCTGACCGGCACGGACGAGGTGAGCGGCCCGTGTACGTTCGCACCTTCTCACTGCGCGACTTCCGGTCCTGGGACGCCGTCTCGGTGAACCTGGTTCCGGGGCCGACGGTGCTGCTCGGGCGCAACGGCCACGGCAAGACCAACATGCTCGAGGCGCTGGGTTACCTCTCGACCCTGACCTCGCATCGCGTGTCCGGCGATGCGCCGCTGCTCCGCGCCGGCACGTCACGGGCGCTGGTGAGCGCACACGTCGTCAACGCCGGCCGCGAACTGGCCCTGGACGTCGAGATCAACGACGGCAAGAGCAACCGCGCCCGGATCAACCAGTCGCCGACGCGGCGGCCCCGGGAGATCCTCGGAATCCTCCGGACCGTGCTGTTCGCCCCGGAGGACCTGTCGCTGGTCCGCGGCGATCCCGGCGATCGCCGGCGCTTCCTCGACGAACTACTCACAACCCGTACCCCCAGGCTGGGGGGCGTTCGTGCCGACTACGACAAGGTGCTGCGGCAGCGGTCGGCGCTGTTGAAGACCGCCGGCGGTGCCCTGCGCCGGGGTGCCCGCTCGGCGGACGGTGCCGGGGCCCTGGCGACGCTGGACGTGTGGGACGGGCACCTGGCGTCGCACGGTGCCGAACTACTTGCGGCGCGTATCGCGCTGCTGCACGATCTGGCGCCGCACGTGGTCGCCGCGTACCGCTCGATCGCCCCGGAGTCGCGACCGGCGCTGCTGCGCTATCGCAGCAGTCTCGGCGACGCCCTTCCCCCGGAGTTCGCGGACCCGGCGCGCCGCCCCGAACCCGGGGACCGCGCGACGATCGAGGCGGCGTTCGTCGCGGCGCTGGCCGCCGCCCGGACCCGGGAGATCGAGCGGGGCGTCTGCCTGGTGGGTCCGCACCGCGACGAACTCGAGTTGGTGCTGGGTGATCAGCCGGCGAAAGGCTATGCCAGCCATGGGGAATCGTGGTCGTATGCGCTGGCGTTGCGGCTCGGTGCGTTCGAGTTGCTGCGGTCCGACGGCACCGATCCGGTGCTCATGCTCGACGACGTGTTCGCGGAGCTGGACCGGCGGCGGCGTACCGCGCTCGCGGCGGTCGCGGCGTCGGCCGAGCAGGTGCTGATCACCGCGGCGGTCCCGGAGGACGTGCCGTCCGAGCTTGCGGGGACCCGGTTCTCGGTGCGCGCCGAGGACACCGAGCGGGGCCGGTTGTCGGTGCTGACCCGAACCGAGGTCGAGGAGGTGCGGCCGTGAACGACGAGAACGGAAGCGTTTCTCCACATCATCCACAGGATGATCCACAGGAACCGTTGCGGGGCATCGATCTTGCGCGTCGTGCTCTCGAGGAGGCTCGAGCGGCCGCCAAGGCCAGCGGCAAGTCCGTCGGGCAGGGGCGTGCGTCGCGGGGACCGGTGCGGCCGCGTCGTCGTCGGCGTGGATGGTCCGGGCCCGGCCCCGACGAGCGCGATCCGCAGCCGTTCGGTGCGCTCGTGAACGCCCTGGCGAAGCAGCGCGGATGGTCCGGCCACGTGTCGGAGGGCACGGTGCTGGGCAGCTGGGCGCGTGTGGTGGGCGACGACATCGCCGCGCACGCATCCCCGACGACGTTGCGCGAGGGCGTGCTGCACGTGTCCGCGGAGTCGACGGCGTGGGCGACGCAGCTGCGGATGATGCAGGCGCAGATCCTCGCGAAGATCGCCGCGGCGGTCGGGCACGGGGTGGTCAAGGAACTGCGGATCACCGGTCCGACGGCGCCGAGCTGGCGCAAGGGCGAGCGGCACATCCGCGGTCGCGGACCGCGCGACACGTACGGCTGAGCCGCAACCGTAGATTTATCTATAACCGAGTGTTACGTTAAATTCGCCCAGGCCGGAAAGGGTCTCGCACGGCCATCGGCGGATCGCTGGAAACTGTTGTTGTTCAACGGTTTTCGTCGCTTCCTGTCACTCGGGAGGTTTCTGTGTCCACACTCACCGTCACCCGCGACTCGATCCGTCTCGAGGTCGTCGTCGAGGGGAATCCGCACGGCCCGACGCTCGTGCTCGTGCACGGCTGGCCCGACACGCACGCGCTGTGGGACCGCGTCGTGCCGCTGCTCACCGACGAATTCCGCGTCGTGCGCTACGACAACCGCGGTGCCGGAGCCTCGAGTATTCCGCCGCGGGTGCGGGACTACCGGCTCAGGGAACTGGTCCGGGATCTGAACGCGGTCGTCGACGCGGTCGGCGGGGGACCGGTGCACCTGCTCGGCCACGACTGGGGTGCGGTGGTGTGCTGGGAGGCGGTGTGCGAGCCCGGCGCGGCCGGCCGCATCGCCTCCTACACCTCGGTGTCCGGACCGAACCTGGACCATCTGGGGTTGTGGATGCGCAGGAGCCTGCGCTCGGGCCGATTCGCCGGCCCGCTCGCCCAGGCCGTCGCGTCCGCGTACACGCTGGCGTTCCAGCTCCCCGGGGTGCCGGTCCCCGTCCTGCGGTGGGTGCTCGCCCCGAACTGGGCGCGTTTCGTCGGCCTGTTCGACCGCGCCGATCCGTCCGTCGTGTCGCCGGCGCCCACCCTCGCCGACGACATGGTGCACGGCCTGAAGCTCTACCGCGCCAACATCCGGCGTCGGCTGGACTCGCCGCGGGAGCGCGTCACCGACGTGCCCGTTCAGCTCGTGCTGGCCGGCCGCGACCGGGCGGTGCGGCCCGTGGGATACGAGGACACCGAACGGTGGGTGCCGAACCTGCACCGGGAACGGCTCGATGCGGGACACTGGTCGCCGCGGACCCACCCCGGCGAGCTGGCCCGCCTGACCGGGAACTTCGTCCGGCAGACGGCCGAGCGGGAGTCTCCGCGGCAAATTTGATGCGACGGGCCGCGTGATCGCCGCTGCGTGGCAATGAGCGGGGCGGTAAGCCCGTCCTGTGTCGTCCCCGGCGCTTGTCGTCGCTGCAAGTAGGATGGGTGGACATGCGTGGCGCGAACGCGCGCGAGGCCGAGGCGGAGAAGGAGAGCTACCCACCCGTGGCTGCCCAGAAGTCGAACAAGAGCAAGAGTGACTACGGTGCTTCGTCCATCACCGTTCTCGAGGGACTCGAGGCGGTGCGCAAGCGCCCCGGCATGTACATCGGCTCGACCGGGGAACGCGGTCTGCACCACCTGATCTGGGAGGTTGTGGACAACTCCGTCGACGAGGCGATGGCCGGATACGCGACCAAGGTCGACGTGACCCTCCTCGAGGACGGCGGCGTCCAGGTCGTCGACGACGGCCGCGGCATCCCCGTCGGAATGCACGCCTCCGGTGCCCCCACCGTCGAGGTCGTCCTGACACAGCTCCACGCAGGCGGCAAGTTCGATTCGGACGCCTACGCCGTCTCCGGTGGTCTGCACGGCGTCGGTATCTCCGTCGTCAACGCGCTGTCCACGAAACTCGAGGTCGAGATCGACGTCGACGGCTACCACTGGGAGCAGACGTACACCGCGTCCAAGCCCGGTGAGCTGATCCGGGGTGAGGAGAGGAAGACCACCGGCACCACCGTGCGATTCTGGGCGGATCCGGAGATCTTCGAAACCACGACCTACAACTTCGAGACCGTCGCGCGCCGCCTCCAGGAGATGGCGTTCCTCAACAAGGGCCTCACGATCACGCTCACCGACGAGCGCGTCGCCCCCGAGGAAGTCACCGAAGAGGTCGTCAGCGAACTCGCCGAGGCGCCGAAGACCGCCGAGGAGCAGGAGACCGAGCAGTCTCCGGAGGCGCCGCACAAGGTCAAGTCCCGCGTCTACCACTACCCGGGTGGTCTCGAGGACTACGTGCGCCACATCAACCGCACCAAGCAGCCGATCCACAACTCGGTCGTGGGCTTCACCGCGCGCGGTACCGGCCACGAACTCGAGATCGCGATGCAGTGGAACTCGGGCTACTCCGAGTCCGTCCACACCTTCGCCAACACCATCAACACCCACGAGGGCGGCACGCACGAGGAAGGCTTCCGTGCGGCGCTGACCAGCGTGGTCAACAAGTACGCGAAGGACAAGAAGCTCCTCAAGGACAAGGACCCGAACCTCACCGGTGACGACATCCGCGAGGGCCTCGCGGCGATCATCTCGGTGAAGGTCTCGGAACCGCAGTTCGAGGGCCAGACCAAGACCAAGCTCGGTAACACCGAGGTCAAGTCGTTCGTGCAGAAGGCGTGCAACGAGCACCTGACGCACTGGCTCGAGTCGAACCCTGCGGACGCGAAGACGATCGTGACCAAGGCCGTGTCGTCGGCGCAGGCCCGCGTCGCGGCCCGCAAGGCCCGCGAGCTGGTGCGCCGCAAGAGCGCCACCGACCTCGGCGGCCTGCCCGGCAAGCTCGCGGACTGCCGGTCCAACGACCCGAGCAAGTGCGAGATCTACATCGTGGAGGGCGACTCCGCAGGTGGTTCCGCCAAGTCCGGTCGCGATTCGATGTACCAGGCGATCCTGCCGCTCCGCGGCAAGATCATCAACGTCGAGAAGGCCCGCATCGACCGTGTCCTCAAGAACGCCGAGGTCCAGTCGATCATCACGGCGTTCGGCACCGGCATCCACGACGAGTTCGACATCTCGAAGCTGCGCTATCACAAGATCGTGCTCATGGCCGACGCCGACGTCGACGGCCAGCACATCGCGACGCTGCTGCTGACGCTGTTGTTCCGGTTCATGCGCCCGCTCGTCGAGAACGGCCACGTCTATCTCGCTCAGCCGCCGCTGTACAAGCTCAAGTGGCAGCGTTCCGAGCCGGAGTTCGCCTACTCGGACCGCGAGCGCGACGGACTGCTCAAGGCGGGTCTCGAGGCCGGCAAGAAGATCAACAAGGACGACGGCATCCAGCGCTACAAGGGTCTCGGTGAGATGAATGCCACCGAGCTGTGGGAAACCACGATGGACCCGAGTGTGCGGGTCCTGCGTCAGGTCAGCCTCGACGACGCCGCCGCGGCAGACGAGCTGTTCAGCGTGCTGATGGGCGAGGACGTCGAGGCTCGCCGGAGCTTCATCACCCGGAACGCGAAGGACGTCAGGTTCCTCGACGTGTGATGCCGGTGTGACGGCAGGGCACGAGTTGTGTTGCAAATCACAGCTTTTGCCCTGCCGTTTTCGCGTGTCGGTGGCGCACGTAATAGCGCGGGCACATTACCGGTGAGTACTATCTGCTGCGATCGTGTGTTCGCGATTGTCGATCGGGGGACGGCGGTGCCGGGGGAAATGGAAAGTTCTTCCGTATTCCCTGTATGTCCCGCTAAGGTGCCCTCACCCAGGAACGCCTCATTCGACTGCTTCCACGCGGTGCTTCGCGCCCGGTCGTCGGATCGGGTCGGGTGGAGTGCAGTGCAGAGTCGTGATCGGGGTGGAAGGAGAGCTTGATCCATGAGTGACGATTCGCCGCCCCGGCAGCGGTGGTGGAACATCGAGGGGTGGGGTCTTCGCTGGAAGGTCACTGCAGTACTCGCCATTCCGGTAACGGTGGCGATGGTGCTCGGTGGTCTGCGTATCCAGGAAGAGCTCACCAACGCTGTTCACTTCTCGCAGGCTGCCGATCAGGTCGCGCACGTCCCTGATCTCGTCGACTTCGGTACCGCGCTCGGTACCCTCGCGGGTACCACCGCGGCGGGTCTGAGCACGCCGGAAGAAGTCGCTCGACTCGACGAAACACTCGAGCAGGTCCGCACCGTCGCGCTGAATCCGGAGCTCGATCCGGTCGTCGCGGCGGACCTCACCCGCGTGCTGGCGAGCGCCGAAGCACTCCGTGACCAGATGAAGGCCGGCCAGGTTCCGATCGCCGACCTGAATCAGCGCACCACCGAAGTGCGAAGCGACATGTCGAACATCGTGAGCGCGATCGTCGACCCGATCGAGGACGAAGAGGTGCTGCTCGAGGGCACCCGCCTCGTCGACGCGTGGGCCACCCAGCGTTACCTGTTCGACCAGGTGATGGGCATCGTCTCGATCCTGCGGGATCCCGATCAGCCCGGCACGCAGCTGGTTTCCGCGTCCGGTGCCGAGCTCGCCATGCTCGAGACGCTCGCGCGTTCCTACCCGCTGGCCGACGGCCAGATCGAGGAACTGCGCACCGCGGTGAAGACCCGCTCCGACATGGTCGACGCTGCCGGCGACGGTCCGCTGCCACTGTTGAACCTGCGCACCTCGATGATGCGAAGCCTCGAGATCTACGGGTCGCTGATCGAGCAGGCCACCGAGGGCATCACCAGCACCGTCGAAGAGCGTGCCGCGGAAACCCGCTCGGCCGCACTGCGCGACACCGCGATCGTTCTCGCGACGCTGCTCGCCGCTCTCGTGCTCGCGCTGCTCGTGTCGCGGTCCCTCGTCGGACCGATCCGCCGGCTGCGTTACGGCGCACTCAAGGTCGCGCGTCAGGAACTGCCCGAAGCCGTCGACCGCATCAAGCTCGGCGACAACATCGAGGACATCGAGTTCACCCGCGTTCCGGTGCACACCACCGAGGAGATCGGCCAGCTCGCCCGCGCCGTCGACGACATGCACGGGCAGGCACTGCGTCTCGCCGGTGAGCAGGCGCACCTCCGCCTCCAGATCAACGAGATGTTCGAGACGCTGGCCCGGCGAAGCAAGTCGCTCGTCGAGCAGCAGCTCGGCCTCATCGAACGACTCGAGTTCGAGGAGAAGGACCCGAGCCGACTCGAGAGCCTCTTCCGTCTGGACCACCTCGCGGCCCGCATGCGCCGCAACGGCGACAACCTTCTGATTCTCTCCGGTACGCGGGTGCGTCGCGGTCACTCCGCGCCCGTCCAGCTCGGCGACATCCTCCGCGCGGCCATGTCCGAAGTCGAGGACTACCAGCGCGTTCAGATCGGTTCGACGCCGGACGGTGCCCTCAGCGGCGCCGTCGCGACCGACATCGTCCACCTGCTCGCCGAGCTCGTCGACAACTCGCTGCGCGCGTCGCCGCCGGACAGCAACGTCACGTTCAGCTTCGCTCGCGCCGTCGACGGTGGCCTGCTCGTCGAGATCGCCGACCGCGGTATCGGTATCCCCGCCGAGGAACTCGAAGCGATCAACCACCGCCTGTCGCAGGGCGGCGAGGTCGGTCCCGACTCGGCCCGCCACATGGGTCTGTTCGTGGTGTCGCGGCTCGCGGACCGGCACGGTCTCACCGTGCGGTTGCGTCCGACCTTCGACACCGCACGCAACCCCGGTATCACTGCCAGCGTGCACATCCCGGACGTTCTGCTCGTCTCGCCGCTCGCGCTGTCCCACACCGGTCCGCAGCCCTGGCGCGGCACCGACATGCCGAACGATGCCCAGGAGCAGCCGGCATTGCCGCGCGTGGAGCGGGAGGTGGCGCAGCTTCCGGCCGCGACACAGCAGGATCGGCCGGGTTACCAGTCGGGCGAGATCCCGGAGGTGCCGCGTCAGGCCCGTCCCGAGATCTCGGGCGAGCTTCCGGTCACACCGGTCCAGCCCGTGTCCCAGCCTCAGTCGCTGCAGAAGCCGGAGCAGAACGGTCATCAGCTGCCGGAACGCAACGGCCACCACCGGGCGCCGAACGGCCGGCCGGTGGACGGTCTGCCGCAGCGTGAGCCGGGTGCGACTCCGGGTCTGCCGCAGCGTGAGCCGGGTGCGATCCCGGGTCTTCCGCGTCGCCAGCCCGGCGCGACCCCCGGTCTGCCGGTCCCGCAGTCGCCGGCTACGCCTCCGGCCGCGTCGACGCCGACGCCCCGGGTGCAGCCCGACGCTGCCGCGGCTCTGGCCTCCGCGCTTCCGTCGCGTCAGCGGCCTGCGGTCGAGTCGGATTCCGAACGCACGGTGGTCACGCCGAGCGTCGACTCCGGTCCGGTGCAGCGTCCGCAGGACGCAGGTACGGCACAGCGTCCGCAGGACGCAGGTACGGCACGGCGTCCGCAGGAGGGTGGTCTGCCGCAGCGTCAGCCGGGTGCCACCCCGGGTCTGCCGCAGCGTCACGCCCAGCAGCCCGCGCCCCAGCCCTCGACGTCACAGCCCTCGACGTCACAGCCCTCGACGTCACAGCCCTCGACGTCACAGCCCTCGACGTCACAGCCGGGTGCCTCGCAGTCGCCTGCTCCGCAGCGTCAGTCGCCCCCGCCGGGCCTGCCGCAGCGTCAGCCCGGTGCCACGCCCGGTCTGACTCCCGCTCCGGCAAGTTCCGGTGTGAGTGCTCCGGCGCCTTCCGAGCCGATCGCGCCGGTTGCACCGCTCGCGCCGGTCGGTGGACCCGTCACGGGTCTGCCGCAGCGTCAGCCGGGCTCGACGCCGGGTCTGCCGCAGCGTCACGCCCAGCAGCCGGCGCGGCGGCCTGAACCGGTCGCCGAAGCTCCGGTCGAGACGGCAACCCCGGCGCAGGTCAACGGCCTGCCGCAGCGTCAGCCGGCCTCGACTCCCGGTCTGCCGCAGCGTCAGCCGGGTGCCACCCCGGGCCTGCCGCAGCGGCCCGCGCAGTCGGATGCACCGCAGCCGGCCGCGACCGTCGGAGCCGCAGCTTCCGCTGCGCCCGCGCAGACTGCGCCGAGCATCGCCAACGGCGACTCGGTTTCGCCGCACAGTGAGGCCAGCCAGGCCGCACGGCACCGGTACCGGACGAACTCGGCGAAGACCGCCTCGTTCTTCCAGCCTCGGGGCGAAACCGGAGCCCTCCGCCGCCAGGCCGCAGCACCGCCGATCTTCAACGACGTGATGTCCGACTGGCTCGTCGACCCGACCAGCCTGCCGGAGGATCGGCGCAAGCGGGAATGGACGTCGGCGGCCGATGCAGGATGGGAAGCAGCGCAGCGCGCGGCCGAGGTTCCTGTGGAGGACCACACCACTGCAGGTCTGCCTCGTCGCGCCCCCGGTCACCGTCTGGTGCCGGGTGCGGTCGAACCCGTGGCACCCGTGGAACGGCCGACGATCCGACGGCGCGATCCGGAAGCCATCCGGGCGAACCTCAGCCGTCACCAGCAGGGTGTCCGCAACGGCCGGTCTACGGTGAACGCGACCACACGTGAGAACAACGAACAGGGAGTTCGATGAATATTGACCACGGATCCGATGTAACTCGTCCTTTGGACTGGTTGGTATCGAACTTCGCGCGCGAGGTTCCCGGTGTTTCCCACGCCGTGCTCGTGTCCGCCGACGGCTTGCTCATGGCCGCCAGCGCACACCTTCCGGTCGACCGCGCCGAGCAGCTCGCTGCGGTGACGTCCGGTCTCGCCAGCCTGTCCAACGGTGTTTCGCAGCTCTTCGACGGCGGCGGCGTGCTGCAGTCCGTCGTGGAGATGCAGCACGGTTACCTGCTGCTCATGAGCGTCGGCGACGGCTCTCACCTGGCCGCCCTGACCGCCTCGGAATGCGACATCGGACAGGTCGGTTACGAGATGGCACTCCTGGTCGACCGCGTGGGAGCGTCGGTCGAGGCGACCCCGCGGGTCGGCCAGGGGTCCTGACGTCGAGGTGGCCATGGAATCGCGCAAACCTGAGTCGGTGCCGGACCAACCCAGTCTGGTCCGCCCGTACTCGCTGACTTCGGGGCGAACGAACCCCGCAGTCGAACTGGCGTTGGAGGCGTTGATCCAGGCGATCCCGGGCACCGACGATCGGGCCCGGGACCTGGACAACATCAACGCCACCATTTTGGAGTTGTGCAAGGAGTCCCCGTCGGTAGCCGAGATCGCTGCTCGGGTGGGTGTGCCAATCGGGGTGGCACGCGTCCTCGTCGCGGATCTCGTCGAGGCCGGACACGTCCAGATCTTGGCCACGCTCAAAGACGATTCGAGCGACGCGGAGCGTCGTGAGCTGATTGAAAGGGTCCTCAGTGGACTTCGCGAACTCTAACGACCCCAAGCGGGTGACCTCGACCAAAATCGTGATCGCCGGCGGCTTCGGTGTCGGAAAGACCACGTTGGTGGGGGCAGTGTCGGAGATCGTCCCGCTGCGCACGGAAGCCTTGGTGACCAACGCCAGCGACGGCGTGGACAACTTGAGCGCTACGCCCCAGAAGGCCACGACGACCGTCGCCATGGACTTCGGTCGTATCAGCCTGGCCGAGGATCTCGTGCTGTACCTGTTCGGTACGCCGGGACAGCATCGGTTCTGGTTCATGTGGGACGACCTCATCCGCGGTGCCATCGGGGCGATCGTGCTGATCGATACTCGTCGCCTGGACGAGAGCTTCGCCGCCGTCGACTTCTTCGAGGCGCGGAACCTCCCGTTCATCGTCGCGATCAACGAGTTCGACGATGCGCCTCGCTACCCCGTGGAGGACATCCGGCAGGCGCTGGCCGTCTCGGCGGAGGTCCCGATCGTCTCGATCGACGCCCGGGCCCGCGAATCGGCGAAGTCCGCTCTGGTGACCGTCACCGAATATGCACTGAGGAAGTTGCACCAGCCGGTGGCCCGGTAGTGGACGCCGACATCCAGCTCTTCTCGATGGGGGCCTGGGTGGTGGTCCTGGCGTTCGCGACGTCGTCGATCGGTCTGCTGGTCGGCCTCGTGAGCGCCAGGAAGGCACGATTCGCCACCACCGATCGGCAAGGGCTGTTGTGGATGCTGCTGGCGGCCGCGTGCGCGGGGGGAGTAGGGACGTGGCTTGCCCTGCTTCTCGCCGTCGCGGGATTCGGGGTCACCGACAGCATCGTGCGCCACGATCTGGTGACCATCGCGTTCTCGCTGGCGGTGGCGCTGGTGAGCTCGTTCGTCGCGCTGGTCGTCTCGATCAGCCGCGACGGGCATTCACCCGGCCGGTTGCTCGCCGGTGGGGCGCTGTTCGGCGCCGGGATCTGCGTGGTGTTCCTGTCCCTCATGTGGTCCGTGCGGCTGCAGGGCACGTTCACCTTCGACACCCCGTTCGTCATCGCGACCGCGGCGGTGTCGCTGGTCGTGGCGTTCTCCTTCCTGTGGCTCGTGGAGGTCGCGGACCGCACGCTCCTGCGTATCTGCGGAAGTGTCGTGACGGGCGCGGCCGTCCTCGGTGTCTACTTCCTCGGCATGGCGTCGGTGGAGGTGACACCGGATGCCTCGATCGCGATGCCCGGTGGGATCGAGCTCTTCTCGGTGCTGTTCGCGGTGTTCGTCGTGGGCACGGTGGTCATCACCCTGCCCATCGTGCTGACCCTCATGGACCCGGATCGTGTTGCGGCGCAACTCGAACGGGAAGTCGATCAGTGGGTCGCCGAACAGGGCGGAAACGACGAGGGCGCGCGGCTCGGTTAGACCGGTCCCGGCCCTCCCCGCCGGCACGGCCGTCCTGTGCGCAACGTGATGGAAGGAAAGTGCCGTCCTTCTGGGTGTTCGCTGACCTGCACCTATAGACTCGGGTGGTTGCGAGACGTCCACCGGGCGACGGTTCCGGGTAGACGTTCGAGCCGAGTAGAAGAAGGAGCTCATGACCGACACCACGTTGCCGCCGGAGGGGCCGGGGCACGACCGCATCGAGCCCGTCGACATCCAGCAGGAGATGCAGAGCAGCTACATCGATTACGCAATGAGCGTGATCGTGGGCCGCGCGCTGCCCGATGTGCGCGACGGCCTCAAGCCGGTGCATCGCCGCGTCCTGTACGCCATGTACGACAACGGTTTCCGCCCGGACCGCGGTTACGTGAAGTCGGCCCGCGCCGTTGCCGAGACGATGGGCAACTACCACCCGCACGGCGACTCCTCCATCTACGACGCGCTCGTGCGTCTCGCCCAGCCGTGGTCGATGCGGTACCCGCTCGTCGACGGTCAGGGCAACTTCGGTTCCCCCGGCAACGACGGTGCCGCCGCGATGCGGTACACCGAGTGCCGCCTCACGCCGCTCGCGATGGAGATGCTGCGTGAAATCGACCACGAGACGGTCGATTTCCAGCCGAACTACGACGGCCGCACGCAGGAACCGACGGTTCTCCCCAGCCGTATCCCCAACCTGTTGATCAACGGGTCCAACGGCATCGCCGTCGGTATGGCGACGAACATTCCGCCGCACAACCTCAACGAGGTCGCCGAGGCGATCTACTGGGCGCTCGAGAACTTCGAGGCGGACGAGCAGACCACACTCGCGGCCGTGATGGAACGCATCAAGGGCCCGGACTTCCCCACGGCGGGTCTGATCGTGGGTAGCCAGGGCATCCACGACGCGTACACCACCGGTCGCGGTTCGGTGCGGATGCGCGCGGTCGTCGAGATCGAGGAGGACGCCAAGGGGCGCACCACGATCGTCGTCACCGAACTGCCGTACCAGGTGAACCCGGACAACCTGATCACGTCCATCGCGACGCAGGTCCGTGACGGCAAGATCGCCGGCATCTCCGAGATCCACGACGAGTCCTCCGACCGCGTCGGTATGCGCATCGTGATCACGGTCCGCCGCGACGCGGTCGCGAAGGTCGTGCTCAACAACCTGTACAAGCACACGCAGCTGCAGACCAGCTTCGGCTGCAACATGCTCTCGATCGTCGACGGGGTGCCGCGCACGCTGCGCCTCGACCAGATGATCCGGTACTACGTCAACCACCAGATCGAGGTCATCGTCCGCAGGACCCGGTACCTGCTGCGCAAGGCCGAGGAACGCGCCCACATCCTGCGCGGCCTGGTCAAGGCGCTCGACGCGCTCGACGAGGTCATCGCCCTGATCCGTCGTTCGCAGACGGTCGACATCGCCCGCACGGGCCTGATGGACCTGCTCACAGTCGACGAGATCCAGGCCGACGCGATCCTCGCGATGCAGCTGCGCCGCCTCGCCGCCCTCGAGCGTCAGAAGATCATCGACGAACTGGCCGAGATCGAGCGCGAGATCGACGACTACAAGGACATCCTGGCGAAGCCGGAACGGCAGCGCGCGATCGTCCGTGACGAGCTGAAGGAAGTCGTCGACAAGTACGGCGACGAGCGACGCACCAAGATCATCGCGTCCGACGGCGAGGTGTCCGACGAGGATCTCATCGCCCGCGAGGACGTCGTCGTCACGATCACCGAGACCGGCTACGCCAAGCGGACGAAGACCGATCTGTACCGGTCGCAGAAGCGCGGCGGCAAGGGTGTCAAGGGCGCCGAGCTCAAGCAGGACGACATCGTGAAGAACTTCTTCGTGACGTCGACGCACGACTGGCTGCTGTTCTTCACCACCAAGGGCCGCGTCTACCGGGCCAAGGCGTACGAGCTGCCCGAGGCCAACCGCACCGCGCGCGGCCAGCACGTCGCGAACCTGCTGGCGTTCCAGCCGGACGAGCGGATCCAGGGCGTGATCCGGATCAAGTCGTACGAGGACGCGCCGTACCTGGTGCTCGCCACCCGCAACGGCCTGGTCAAGAAGTCGCGGCTCGCGGACTTCGACTCCAACCGGTCCGGCGGCATCGTCGCGATCAACCTGCGCGACGAGGACGAACTCGTCGGTGCGGTGCTGTGCTCCGCCGACGACGACCTGCTGCTCGTGTCGGAGCAGGGCCAGTCGATCCGGTTCTCGGCGACGGACGAGGCGCTGCGGCCGATGGGCCGCGCGACGTCCGGTGTGCAGGGCATGCGGTTCAACGGCGACGACAAGCTGCTGTCCCTCAACGTGGTCCGCGAGGGAACGTATCTGCTGGTCGCGACGTCCGGTGGCTACTCCAAGCGCACGCCGATGGAGGACTACCCGGTCCAGGGCCGTGGCGGTAAGGGTGTCTTGACGATCCAGTACGACCGCAAGCGTGGCACCCTGGTCGGAGCGCTCATCGTGGACGATGACGACGAGCTCTACGCGATCACCTCCGGTGGTGGGGTCATCCGTACCGCCGCCAAGCAGGTGCGCAAGGCCGGCCGCCAGACGAAGGGCGTCCGGTTGATGAACCTGGCCGAGGGCGACACGTTGCTGGCGATCGCACGCAACGCCGATGAGCCCGAGGAGGGCGCCACATCAGATGCGAAGGAGTCGTAAGTGAGCACTCCCCAAGGACCGAACGGTGCCGACAAGGGGTCGCCGGCACCGAAGGGGCCTAATGGGCAGGAGACGGCGAATGCGCCGGTGAAGCCGGACGCAGCGAAGCCGTCGTCGGCAGAGGCTCCGTCGGCCGCATCGGCTCCGGCGGCTCCGAAGTCGCCCGACGCTCCGAAGGCCCCCGCAGGCCCGGCGGCCCAGGCTGCGGCGAAGCCGGAACCGTCCGAGCCGTCGGATCCGCCCGCGACCGGTGCCGACAAGCCCGCTACGGGTGCCGACAAGCCGGCCGCCGGTGCCGACAAGCCTGCGGCGGGCGCTGCGGACAAGCCCGCACCGAATCCGACCGCACAGACGACACCGACCGTCCGTCCGGCCGCGGACAAGGGCGTGAACCCCGCGCAGTCCGGCGCCCAGCGCCCGGCTGCCGCCGGTCAGGTCCCGCCGTGGCAGCGGGGACAGCAGACCCCGGCCGCGCACCAGAACACTCCGCAGACGAACCTGCCGGGTCGTGGTCAGGGCGTCGACCGGGCGGTCACCGGGAACGCTGCTCCGCAGCGCGCCTCGGCCCAGCCCGCCAGCGCACGGCCGCAGAGTGCCCCGACGCCTCCGACACGGCCCGTCGTGACCGGTACCGCGGCGGCGTCGCTGACCGGCGGTGCGGATCGGACGTCCGTCAAGGCCAAGTCGGCGATCATCGACGGGCCGACGCGGCACATCGAACGTAAGGACCTCGCGAAGGACCTGCCGGACCTGTCGACGGTGAAGCACCCGCTTCCGGCTTCGGCACCGGTGGCCGGGGAGGCCTCTGCGGGCGCTCCCGCCGCGTCGTCCGCCACGGCTGTGACCGCGGCGGTGCCGATGGCCGGGGAGCCGCTGCGCGCGACCGTTCAGGTCCGTCGCATCGATCCGTGGTCGATGCTCAAGATTTCCTCCGTGATTTCCCTCTCACTCTTCTTCGTGTGGATGGTCGCGGTGGGTCTGCTCTACGGCATCCTCGCCGGCATGGGCGTGTGGGAGCGCCTGAACAGCGCTTTCACCGACATCGTGTCCGAATCCGGTAGTGGGGGCCTGATCAGCGCAGGTCAGGTCTTCGGCTACGCCACGGTGATCGGCCTGGCCAACACGATCCTGCTGACGGCCATGGCGACGCTCGGGGCGTTCATCTACAACCTCTGCACCGATCTGGTCGGCGGTGTGCAGGTCACTCTCGCTGACCCCGACTGACCTGGGAAAACGCTGCCCCGCCGAACCGATTTTGTCGTTCGTGGTTCGGTGGGGTAGTGTTCCGAATCGGTTCGAGGGCCTATAGCTCAGGCGGTTAGAGCGCTTCGCTGATAACGAAGAGGTCGGAGGTTCAAGTCCTCCTAGGCCCACTCCCCGTGCCGAAAGGGCAGCCAGCATGAAGGTTCTCGCATTCGTGGGAGCTGCAGTGCTGGTGGCCATCGGAATCGCTCGGATGCTTCGGAGCGAAGACGAATGGCACGAGGTCACCAGCCGCTGACGGCGGACGGGGCCTTAGCTCAGTTGGTAGAGCGCTGCCTTTGCAAGGCAGATGTCAGGAGTTCGAATCTCCTAGGCTCCACAATAGAAAACACAGTCTCCACAATCGAAGACACAGCAGAGGGCGCTTTCCCGGATCAGGGAAGGCGCCCTTTCTGCTTGTGGCCCCTACAGCGGATTCCGGCGCGGACGCAGCTGCGCGTTCGGCAACGCGGGCGCGGGCAGCCTCGCGACCTTCCCCTGATAACCCTCGACCCGGCCGAACCGATCGGATTCGCTCTCCCAGGCGTCGCGGAAACGGACGATCTCCTCGTGGCTGCGGCCCACGAAGTTCCACCACATGACGATCTCCTCGCCGAACGGGGTGCCGCCGAGCAGCACGACCCGGGCGGGGGAGTCGGTGAGGTTCGTGAGCGTCAGCGCCGTCAGGCCGGTGCCCACGTAGCCGAGCGTGCCGCGCGACAGCTCCGTGCGGGCGAGACGGACGGTGCCGGTGTCGACGAGGACACCGTGCTCGAAGGACGCGTCGACGTCGAGGTGCAGTTCGGCGTTCGCGTCGAGGGTGATCTCGGCGCCGAGCAGCGGCGTGAACGTCTCCACCGGCGACGTGCTGCCCGCGAGAGAGCCCAGGAAGACCTTCGCGGAACCGCCGTCGAGGTAGGTGGTCGCGGGCGCGTGGTGCTGGAAGTTGCGGGGTGCGTCGCGGGCGCTGTCCGGCAGCGCGACCCATAGCTGGACACCGTGCAGCGTCGTGGTGTCCGGGGTGGACACCTCGGAATGGCAGATGCCGTGGCCACCGGTCATCAGGTTGACCTCGCCGGGCCGGACGAACGCGTGCACGCCGTGGCTGTCGCGGTGCTCGATCTCGCCGGTGAACAGCCAGCTCACCGTCTGCAGTCCGGTGTGCGGGTGGGGTGCCACGTCCATGCCGCCCGTGGCGGCGACGTCGTCGGGACCGTAGTGGTCGGCGAAGCACCACGCGCCGATGAGGGAGCGTTGCCGCTGGGGGAGGGTCCGCCGGACCGGCATCGCGCGGGGACCGCCGAGCGGCACCTCGCGGGCGGTGAGGATCTCGACGTAGGGATGACCTGCCTCGTCGCGGGGACACGGGCCGGTCTCGCAGGTTGTCTCGACCGGATGGACGTCGGTGTTGCTCATGCTCAGAGCGTGCCACCGATCGCGTGCGCGCGGCCGGCCGATTCCGGAATCGGCCGGCCGCGTCGGCCCCGATGGCCGACAATCGTTCTGTGGCGAGCACCGAGCGCATCCCCATCGACAAGCAGACCCGTCCGGTGTACCGGGCACAGGTCGCCGTCGCGGTGGCGGTGCGGGACGCGGTGGCGCAGGCGGGTCTGGACCGCACGGTCGTCGAACTGGTGAACCTGCGGGTCTCGCAGATCAACGGGTGCGCCTACTGCCTGGACGTGCACACCCGCGAGGCGCTGAAGGACGGTGAGAAAGCGCAACGCATCGCGGTGCTGCGGGCGTGGCGGGACACCGACCTGTTCAGCGACGTCGAGCGGGCCGCGCTCGCGGTGGCGGAGGCGGTGACGGATCTGCCGTCGCCGGACGAGCAGGATCGTGTCTACGCGGAGGCTCGCAGGCACCTGACCGACGACCAGTTCTCGGCGATCGTGTGGGTCGCGATCGCGATGAATGCGTTCAACCGGGTGTCGATCGTCAGCCGGCACCGCGTCGATCCCGAGTCCTGGAAGTCCTGACCGTGCCGGACTACGGACACGAACTGCGATTCGGGGTATCCCTCACCCCGACCGCCGCCGATCCGGACGCCGTCGTCGAACTCGCACTCGTCGCGGAACGGGCAGGACTGGATCTGGTGACCGTCCAGGACCACCCCTACCAGCCGCGGTTCCTCGACACCTGGACGCTGTTGACCTGGATCGCGGCCCGCACGGAGTCGCTGATCCTGTCTCCGAACGTCGCGAACCTGCCGCTGCGCGGTCCGGTGATCCTGGCCCGCAGCGCGGCCTCGCTCGACCGGCTCAGCGGTGGGCGCGTCGAGCTGGGGCTGGGCGCCGGGGCGTTCTGGGATGCGGTCGCCGCGAACGGCGGGCCGCGGCGCAGTCCCCGGGAGTCGGTCGATGCGCTGGTCGAGGCGATCGCGGTGATCCGGACGTTGTGGTCCGACGACGCCGGGCCGGCGCGGCTCGACGGCACGTACTACCGGCTGGACGGTGCGAAGCGGGGGCCGCGCCCCGCCCACGAGCCGGAGATCTGGCTCGGGGCGTACGGGGACCGGATGCTGGCCGTCACCGGCCGGTACGCCGACGGCTGGCTGCCGAGTTCGTTCGCGGCGGCCCCGGACGCGCTCGGCACGATGACCGCGAGGGTCGATGCGGCCGCGACCGAGGCCGAGCGTGATCCGGCGGCGATCCGGCGGCTCTACAACATCGCCGGGAGGTTCGACGACACCGCCGACGGGACGTTCCTGCACGGACCTGCGGAGGTGTGGGCCGAGCAGTTGGCGGCGCTGACGTTGCTCCACGGCACCAGCACGTTCCTCCTCGGTTCGGATACCGCTGCCGACCTCGAACGGTTCGCCGGAGAGGTTGCGCCGGCAGTGCGCGAGCGCGTCGGAAACGAACGCACTGTTTCACGTGAAACACGAAGCGATTAGAAGCTCGTGCGTTCCGATCCCAACGCGGCCAGGTTCCGGATGGTGTCCAGCACCTCGTCGAGGCTGCGGCCGGATTCGATCAGTTCGGTGCCCTTGTAGACGAGGGCGTTGATGAACTCCGCGGTGAGTTCCGGGTCGGGCCGCCCCTGCTCGCGCAACGCGTCGAGCAGGGGGAGGACCAGTTCCTGATGCAGTGCGTGCATCCGTTCGTTGGTGAACGCCTGCGGGGTGAAGGTCGCGAGGACACCGATGACGGCGTGCTCACCCTCCGCGACGAGCCGCAGGTTCACCTCGATGTAGGCGAGCACGCGTTCCGCGGGATCGTCGACGGTGTTCATCGCCGCGACGATCCTGGCGTTCCAGCGCGGGAACATGTCCTCGACGACGGCGCGCAACAGGTCGTCGCGGGACCCGAAGTAGTGGTAGACGCTGGACCGGGCCAGACCGGCCCGCACGGCCACGTCGGCGAGGGAGGGGACCCGGTCCGGGGCTTCCGCGAGCAGGTCGCGCGCGGCGTCGAGGAGGGCCCGCCGCTGCGCGGCGCGGTGCTCGACGACCGTCGCCGCGGAGATCTTCGGCACGGACCCTCCTCTCGTATCCCGGCGGGTCAGTCGTGTGGCCCGAGCCCGCCGTCGACCATCTCGAGGACCCGATCGCAGTGGTCGAGCACGTCGTGGTCGTGGGTGACCATGATCGTAGCGACCCCCGCCTCGTGGGTTTCACGGGCGAGCAGTTCGACGACCTCGTGGCTGCGTTTGCGGTCCAGCGCGGCCGTCGGTTCGTCGACGAGCAGCAGCGCCGGCCGGGCCATCAGCGCCCGTGCGATACCGACGCGCTGACGTTCGCCGCCCGACAACTGTCCCGGCCGGCGGTCGGCGCGGTGGCTCATGCCGACGGATGCGAGCAGTTCGTCGGGGTCGCGGCCCTCGCGTCCGGTGATCTTCTCGACGAGCCGGAGCTGGTCGCGGGCCGTGAGCGCCGGGATCAGGTTCCCGGACTGGAACACGAACCCGATGCGATCGCGGCGCAGCCGGGTGAGCTCGCGCGGCTTCAGGTTCGTGATGTCGACGCCGTCGACGGTCACGGTTCCGGAGGTCGGCCGGGTGAGGCCGCCCGCGACCGCGAGGAGGCTGGACTTGCCGGCGCCGGACGGGCCGACGATCGCGACGAGTTCCCCGGCCGCGACCTCGAGGGTCACGTGGTCGAGCGCGTGCACGGTGCTGTCGCCGTCGCCGAAGCTCAGGCAGGTGTCGGTCAGGGCGAGCCCGGCGCGGGTGGAGGTGGCGGCGGTCAACGGTTTTCTCCCAGTGCGGTGAGGGGGTCGACGCGGGTGACGCGGACGACGGCGACGGCGGCTCCGACGAGGCCGAGCACGATGAGCAGCACCGCACCCTGCACGATCGGTCCGCTCTCGAGGGCGAACGGCATGCCGGAGCCGTCGAGGCCCGAACCGAGCCCGAGACCGATGAGCACACCGAGGGCGACGGAGGCGACGAGAACGACGACGGCCTGCAGCAGCCCGTCGCGCAGCAGGAAACCGGTGGACGCACCCATCGCGCGCAGCACCGACAGTTCGCGGCTGCGCTGCACGGTCCAGATGCTGAAGAACGCGCCGACGACGAGGGCGGAGATCGCGTACAGGAACGCCTTGATCATCGACATGGTCATCATCTCGGCGGAGTAACCCGGCGACGAGTCGAACGACTCCTCGAGCGTCTTGGACACGGTGCCCGCGGCGGCATCCCCGGCGGCGAGGTCGGGCAGACCACCGTCGACGCCCTGCAACGCGACGACGCTGGCCTCGCGGTAGATGTCCGGCTGCGGCTGCTCGCCGACCTTCACGCCGGCGTGGATCTCCTGCCACGTGGACAGCGGCACGTAGGCGACGTCGACGTGCCCGAAGGTGCGCTTGTCCGAGGTGAAGCCGACGACGGTCAGTTCGGTGCCGAGACGGTCGACGACGACCGTGTCACCGAGTTCGATGCCGGCGGCGCGTGCGCTGTCGCTGACGAGGATGTCGGTGGCCTGCTGGAGGGCGCGGCCCTCGGCGGCGGCCGGTTCGAGGAAGGAGCCGGGTTCGATGCCGAAGAGGGTGAGGTCGACGGGGATGCCGTCGCCGGTCTTGGCGTTGACGATCGCGTTGCCGAACAGGGCGGCCGCCGCGACGTCGGGCCGTTCCCGCCAGGCGGCGACCTGCTCGTCGGTAACGACGGAACGGGAGAACGCGGAGTCGGTCTTGGTGCCTTCGGCGAACGCGAACGCCTGTACGGGCGTGCGCTGCAGCGCGGAGACGCCGTCGGTGACCAGGCCGGAGGACAGGCCGGAGAGGATCACCATCAAGATCGAGATGAGTGCGACGACGGCACCCATCAGGAGGAATCGGGTGCGCGCGAACCACAGTTCGCGCAGGGTCAGGAACATGCTGGTCCTTCGCAGGCGAGGTCGATGGGATGCGCCGGTTTGTCGACGTCTTGTCGCAATCATATCGACACTCTGTCGACAAGTTCCCGCGGACCACTACTACTGGCAGTCGTAGAAAGTCGTATCCTGTCGTCATGAGTACCGCCGAAGCCCTCGTCGCGCGCCTGCGCGGTGGGCTGACCGGCGCCGTTTCCGGAGCCGTGAGCATTGCGGCGCACGCACTCGGCGGCGGCGGTACTCCCTCCCAGAGCGCGGTCGCGCTGTTGATCGCGACGACGCTCGCCGTGGGTGTGGTGGCCGCCGGCACCCGGCTTCCCGTCGCGTCGATTCTCGTCGCCGGTCAGGTGCTCGGGCACCTCGTGCTCTCCCTCGACACCGGCCACTTCCACGTTCCCGGACCCGCGATGATCGCCGGCCACGCCGTCGCGATCGCGGTGGCGGCACTGCTGGTCGTGGCCGCCGAACGCGGATGCCGGTTCGTGCTCGCCGCGCTGCGTCGCGTCGCGCCGACCCCGTTCACGCCACTCCGCGTGCCCGGCGCAGTGCTCGTTGCTCCCCGGCCGCCGGTCCTGCGCGGTCTTCCCCGGTCCGCCGGCATCGTCCCGCGCGGCCCACCCGTCACGGTCTGACCCCGATTCCTTTCCTTTCACGATCGCCCGCATGAGGCGATCGCGCGCCCGCGTGCGCTCAGACCTGTACGGGAGACCCCCATGAAGAAGACCAAGTTCCTCGCGTTCGCCGCGATCGCAGCGGCGGCGCTCGCCGCCGCCGGGTGCGGATCCGAGGACCCCGCGACCGCGGCCGACTCGATCGTCGTGTCGTCGGCGTGGACCAAGGCCGCCGAGAGCGGAATGACCGGTGCGTTCGCCGAACTGGAGAACACCGGCGACCATGCCGTCCAGATCGTGTCCGTCTCGAGTCCGGTCTCGAGTCGGACCGAACTGCACGAGATGGCTCCCGCCGCCGACGGCGCGATGGCGATGCGCGAGATGGACGGCGGGCTGACCGTCGCCGCCGGTAGCCGGCACAGCCTCGCTCCCGGCGGCGATCACCTGATGCTGATGGATCTGATCGAACCCGTCACGCCCGGCACCGACATCGAGTTCACCTTGACCTTCAGCGACGGTTCGTCGATCGATTTCACCTCGCAGGTCCGCGATTTCGCCGGGGCGCGCGAGAACTACGTGCCGAGCGCCGAGGAGGGGGCGAACCACGGTGGCTGAGCTCACCCGGCGGCGCCTGCTCGGGGGCGGCGCCGCCGCGCTCGGCGTGGTCGGGCTCGGCGCCGCCGGAATCGGCCGCGTCACGGCCCGTGACGAGGACCCGCGCATCGTCGGGTTCCACGGCACCCACCAGGCCGGTATCGAGACCGAACCGCAGGCGTTCGCGTCGTTCGTGGCGCTGGACCTGCTGCCCGGCACCGATCGGCGCGCGCTCGTCGGCGTGCTGAAGGTCTGGGCGCAGGACTCGTATCGGCTCACCACCGGCACCGGGGGCCTCGGCGACACCGAACCCGAACTCGCGCAGGACCCGGCGAACCTGACCGTCACGGTCGGATTCGGCCCCGGGGTGTTCGGTCCCGCGGTGTTCGCGTCCGCCGACGCGGAGAAGGTTCGGCCCGAATGGCTGCGACCGTTGCCCGCGTTCGGCATCGACCGGCTCGAAGACCGTTGGAGCGGAGGCGATCTGATGCTCCAGGTGTGCGCCGACGATCCCGTTACGGTCGCGCACGCGGTGCGCACGCTGACCCGGACGGTGCGCTCGCAGGTGTCGGCGCGGTGGGTGCAGCGCGGTTTCCGGCACGCCCCCGGCACCCGCCCCGAGGGTGCGAGCATGCGCAACCTCATGGGCCAGGTCGACGGCACCGTCAATCCCGCCGCGGGCAGCACGGAATTCGAAGGCCGGGTGTGGAATCCGGGGTCGCCCCCGTGGCTGGCCGGTGGTTCCTCGCTGGTGTTGCGGCGGATCCGGATGGAACTCGACACCTGGGACGAATTGGACCGTCCGGCAAGGGAACTCACGGTGGGGCGCACGTTGTCGAACGGTGCGCCGCTCACCGGCACGGCCGAACACGATGATCCCGATTTCGACGCGGTCGACCGGTACGGCATCCCGGTGATCCCACCGGAATCGCACATGGCGCGGGCACGGCCGCGCAACGCGGACGAGCAGTTCCTGCGGCGCGGCTACAACTACGACGACGCCGACGGCGCGGGCCTGCTCTTCGCGGCTTACCAGGCCGACGTCGACCGTCAGTTCGTGCCGGTGCAGCAGCGTCTGGCGGACCACGACGCGTTGAACCCGTGGATCACCCCGATCGGTTCGGCGGTGTTCGCGATCCCACCCGGGTTCGGCGCCGGCGGCTATCCCGGCGAGACGCTGTTCGAGGGCTGAAAACGCAGGTCGGGGTGGTGATACGGGGTTAGCCTGGACGGGTGACCGAGGTATCACGGCGGCGAGACGGATTCGCGTCGCTGCGGGAAGGCGGACTGAACTGGGACGCCTTCCCGCTGCGCCTGTTCGCGAAGGGCAACGCCAAGTTCTGGGATCCCCTCGACCTGGATTTCTCGCAGGACGTCGCGGACTGGGCGGACCTGAACAGCGAACAGCAACGCAGCACCGCCTATCTGGTGACGCACTTCGCGGCGGGGGAGGAGGCCGTCACCCAGGACATCCAGCCGTTCCTGCACGCGATGGCCGCCGAGAACCGGCTCGGCGACGAGCTGTACCTGACGCAGTTCTGTTTCGAGGAGGCCAAGCACACCCAGGTGTTCCGGCTGTGGATGGACGCGGTGGGACTGACCGGCGACCTGCTGCCGTACGTCGCGGAGAACCCGCACTACCGCGCGCTGTTCTACGAGGAGCTTCCCGATTCCCTGCGGATTCTCGAACGCGACCCCAGTCCGGCGAACCAGGTGCGCGCGAGCGTCACCTACAACCACGTCATCGAGGGCAGCCTCGCCCTCACCGGTTACTACGCGTGGCAGAAGGTGTGCACGACCCGCGGGATCCTGCCCGGCATGCAGGAGCTCATTCGCCGGATCGGCGACGACGAGCGCCGCCACATGGCGTGGGGAACGTTCACGTGCCGCCGGCACGTCGCTGCCGACGACGCGAATTGGGATGTGGTGCAACAACGTATGGGGGAGTTGCTCCCGCACGCGCTCGGGGTGATCCAGTGGATCAACGATCAGTTCGAGGAACAGCCGTTCGGGTTGGACCCGGACGAGTTCGTGGCGTACGCGGCGGATCGCGCCCAGCGTCGGCTCGGTGCGATCGAGTCCGCGCGCGGCCGTCCCGTCGAGGAGATCGACCTGGACTACACGCCCGAGGCGCTCGAGGAGAAGTTCGGCGAAGAGGACGCCGCCGAGCTCGCGTCGCTCACCGACGACGCCTGACCCGGCGTCTCACAGGCAATGGGTCTCACAGGAGCAACACGAGCAGGGGCACCGCGACCAGTGCGACCCCGGCGACGATCGGGATCAGCGGCTTGCGCGACCGCTTCTCGGTCTCGTCGTTTTCGGTCGTGTCCGGTTCGCGGTCGTCCTCGTCGTCCGGCTCGACGGCGAGCAACCGCGCCGCGACGACGTCGTTCTTCCCGGCCTCGAGCATCTCCTGTGCCCGGATGCGCGCGAGTCCACCGGTCAGCACGTCCGTCTCGTCGTACGACGGCGGAAGCCCGATGCGGGCACGCGTCGTCTCGCGGGCCGGCACGAAACCGGCGGCCAGAATCGCCGCACCCAGCGCGGCGGTCTGCTCCGGGCCGGGACCGACGAGGGTGCGGACCATCAGCTTCGTCGCGATGCTGTTCGCGATCTCCTGGATGTACGAGCGGTCGCGGGCGACGATCCCGTCACCCATCACGACGACCGCGTCGAGGTTCGGCGGCAGCCACCCGAACGAGCCGAGCGCGGTCGCGAGCTGCGAGGCGGGTGACGGTGCGCCCTTCGTCGGTATCCGGAACGCCTTGCCCGCCGGTACCCCGGATCGCACCAGCGTCACCGTCGAACCGGCGTCGTCGATGTGGAAGACACCGATGAGCTGACCGGGGGTCTCGGAAATCTCGGAGGCATACCAGGTCGCGGCACCCTGGGCGTCCGAGGCCAGGTCCACGTGCCGCAGATCCGCGTAGTCGAGGGCCGCGCGCAGCGACGCGACCGCATCGGAATCCCAGTGGGAAGGGTAGGTCGCGGTGTAGCCGGGCTCGGATCCGTCGTCGGCGCCCCCGAACTTCGGCAGCGGTTCGGTCTCGTTCAGCAGGCACTGGATCGCGGTCGCCATCGCGTCCTCCGCCCGGTACACGCGACCGTCGCTGGCGGTGACACCCGCGGGGTCGCCGACCCGGGCGAGGAACCCGGCGAGGGTGCGTGCTTCGTTGCCGGAGGAGTAGGAGCCGAGGGTGGTGGTGCCGTCCTCGTCGATGTGCAGGACCGTGTCCCGGGCGATCACCACGGGATCCTGGGTGCCCGGTTCGTTGGACGCGACCACTGCGGTGGACACGACTCTGCCGATCCGGAGCCCGACCCCGATTGCCATGACAGCCCTCTCGCCTCGCAGGTAACGAACCGCCTACATCTTGCTACCGAAACTGCTCATCCGGGCCCATACCGGACAGTAGCCGTGTACGGCGTGTCGATACGTACAGGACGGTTTCGCCCCTACACTCCCGAGGATGAGTGCCCCCACACGCGCCCGGGCCTTCGCGCGCTCGTTCCACCCGGTCGGTCTCGCGTTCGCACTGTTGTTCTTCGTGTGGTCGATGACCCCGTCCCTTCTGCCGCGCACCTGGTACCTGCAGGGAGTCGCGACGGGAATCGGCGTGGCGACCGGGTACGGCGTCGGCTGCCTGATCGCGTGGGCACTGCGGCGCTGCGGTGTGCACCCGGACTGGTCGCCGAAAACGCGCCGCATCGGCTGGTGGGTGCTCGCGGCCGTGGCGGCCGTGGTGGTTCCGACCTTCCTGATTCTCGGTTCGTGGTGGCAGCAGATCGTCCGCGACCTCGTGACCATGGAGCGGGTCGAACGGTCCCTCTACCTGCCGGTTCTGCTGATCGCCCTGGTGGTGGCGTTGCTGCTGCTGGCAATCGGGCGGGGCCTGCGGGCGGGGACGAACAAGCTCGCGCGGTTCGTCGACCGCTACACGCCGGCGCCGGTCGCGCGGGTGACCGCGCTCGTGGTCGTCGTGGCATTGCTCGTCGTGCTCGTCAACGGTGCGCTGTACCGGGGGATTCTCGGCGCTGCGGAGGAGGCGTCCGCGGTCGCGGACACCGGCACCGAGGAGGGTGTGGAGCAGCCGGCCGCGCCGGAACGTTCCGGGTCGCCGGAATCCGCGGAGGCGTGGGACACCCTCGGCCGGGAGGGGCGCACGTTCGTCGCCGGCGGACCGTCGGCCGCGCAGATCGAGGCCGTGACGGGACGGCCCGCCCGGGAACCGATCCGCGTGTACGCGGGCCGGGTCTCGGCGGACACGATCGAGGGCATCGCCGAGCGAGTTGTCGCCGAGCTGAAGCGAACCGGCGGATTCGACCGGAAGGCGCTCGCCGTCGTGACCACGACCGGTCGCGGCTGGGTCAACGGCAGCGTCGCCGACTCCTTCGAGTACCTCAACGGCGGGGATTCGGCGATCGCGGCGATGCAGTACTCGTACCTGCCGAGCCCGCTCGCGTTCATCGCCGACCGCGAGTCGCCGATGGAGGCCGGGCGGGCACTGTTCGAGGCCGTCTACGAGGTGTGGCTGAGTCTTCCGGAGGATGCCCGGCCGAAGCTCGTGGTCTTCGGCGAGAGTCTCGGGTCGTACGGCGGGCAGTCCGCGTTCGCGTCCGGTTCCGACCTGGTCGCGCGGACCGACGGCGCGTTGTTCGTCGGCACCCCCAACTTCTCGCAACCGTGGGGGCGGATCACCGAGCAGCGGGATCCGGGTTCGCCCGAACGTCTGCCGATCGTCGACGAGGGTCGGAACATTCGCTTCGCGTCGAGCCCGGACGACGTGAATCTGCCTGAGCCGTGGGAACTTCCGCGGATCGTGTTCTGGCAGCACGGCAGTGATCCGATCACCTGGTGGTCGTTCGATCTGCTGCTGCACAAGCCCGACTGGCTGCGCGAACCCCTCGGGCCCGATGTGGATCCGGGGATGCGCTGGATGCCGTTCGTGACGTTCTGGCAGGTGACCCTGGACATGGTGTTCTCGGCCGAGGTGCCCGACGGTTACGGGCATTCCTACGGCCCGGAGGCCGCGGATCTGTGGTCGGACATCCTCGACCCCGACGGGTGGACGGAGGCCGACATCGAGGCGGTGCGCGCCGCGCTGAAGGGCTGACCTGCGGATTCGTCGAGCGGTGCGCCGCAGAGGTTGGACCTTACGCATGGGTAAGTTACGTGTTACAGTCCGTACCGCTTGTGCGATGGGGCACACGCATCCCGCTTTCGAATGCAGGACACAGAACATCTGGGGGAAGTATGGCGATCGGCAGGGTCGGACGCTGGTTCTCCGCGGCGGTGACCTCCGCCGCGGTGGCTGGGAGCGTGCTCGCGGCTCCCGCAATCGCCAATGCCGAGGGCGATTTCTACCTACCGCCGAGCCCGCTGTCCGCCGGCAACCCGGGCGACGTATTGCGCAGCGAGCCTTCGGATCTCGCGATCCGCGTGCCCACTACGAACGGCGTGTTCCCCGCCCAGGGCACCCGCCTGCTGTACCGCAGCCACGACGCCAACGGGGTTCCCAACGCGGTCGGCGGCACCTACCTCGAGCCGTCCACCCCCTGGTCCGGTCCGGGTGAGCGACCGCTGGTCGTGCTCGCCCCCGGCACCCAGGGCCAGGGCGATCGCTGCGCGCCGTCGAAGGCCCTGAACTACCTGGTGGACTACAACCCGCCGCTGGATCTGTTCACAGAGTACGAACTGATTTCCATCAACGCGATGCTGCTGCAGGGCATCGCCGTGGTCGTCACCGACTACGACGGTCTGGGTACCCCGGGACACCACACCTACGTCAACCGCCTCGCCGAAGGCCACGCGGTACTCGACGCGGCGCGCGCCGCCCAGCAACTGCCGGGCACGTCCATCCCCGACGACGGCCCGGTCGGCATCTTCGGTTACTCGCAGGGTGGCGGTGCCGCCGCGGCGGCCGCCGAACTCGCTCCGAGCTACGCCCCCGAACTCGACCTGCAGGGCGTCTACGCGGGTGCTCCGCCGGCCGATCTCGCCGCAACCCTGGCCCAGATCGACGGCACCGCGCTGACCGGCGTGATCGGCTACACGATCAACGGCCTGCAGGACGCGTACCCGGAGATCTCCGACGAGATCGACGCCGAGATCAACGACTACGGCCGCGAGATGCTGGCCCAGGTCGCGAACGAGTGCGTCCCCGAAACGATCTTCCGCCACGGTTTCCAGCGCACGAGCGACTACACCCGGACCGGTGAACCGCTCTCCGTCGTCCTCGAGCGCCTGCCCAAGGCGCGGGCCATCGTCGACGAGCAGCGCATCGGCCGCCTGAAGCCGCAGGTCCCGGTGCTGCTGCAGCACGGCACCCAGGACGACGCCGTGCCCTTCGGTCAGGGCCGTCAGCTCGCACTGGACTGGTGTGCCCAGGGCGCGACCGTCCAGTTCTCGCAGAACCTGACCCCGCCGATCCTGCCGGGCTTCGTCGTCAACCACCTGTCGCCGATGCTCGTCGGCATGCCCGAGTCGGTCTCGTACCTGCTCGACCGGTTCAACGGCGTGCCGGCACCGTCGAACTGCGGCGGGTTCTGACCTGCTGACGAACGGCCCGCACTCTCTTCGAGTGCGGGCCGTTCGCCGTTGCGGGGGATCTACTGGGTTCGATGCCGCGTCTCGGTGAAGTGGCGTGCCAGGTTCTCCTCGGTCGACGGTCCCGGCGCCCATGCCGCGATCCACGGCCCGGTGCCCTCGCTCGGATCGAGCACGCCGTGCTCGAGCCACGCGTAGCGGCCCTCGAGAATGCTGCTGGTCAGGCGCAGGTCGGCGTCGTCGGTGTTCGTCCACAACTCGTCGAAGAGCTTGTCGACGCGCAGCCGGGCCTGACGGCAGAACACGTCCGCCAGCTCGAAGGCACCCGCCGAATCCGGGTGGCCGTCGGCCCGCTGCCGTTCGGCCCTCACACAGGACGCCGCCATCGCGAACAGTTCGGCGCCGATGTCGACGATCCGGCCGAGGAAGTTCTGCCGCTTCTCGAGACCGGCCTGCCACCGGGCCATTCCGTAGAACGTGGAGCGGGCGAGCTTGCGGGAGTTGCGCTCGATGTACCGCAGATGGGGCGCGAGCTGCCCGAACTCGGAGAACGAGGTGGGCAACTGGCCCTTGCCCGTGACGAGCTTGGGCAGCCACTTCGCGTAGAAGCCGCTGGCCTTCGCCGCGGCCTTGGCCTTCTCCTCGAGATTCGCCTTCGGGTCGGCGAGCTCGCCCGCCGCCTTCAGGTGCGCGTCCACGGCCTCGCGGGCGATGAGCAGCCGCATGATCTCGCTGGAGCCTTCGAAGATCCGGTTGATGCGCAGGTCCCGAATCAGCTGCTCCGCCGGGACCGCCCGTTCACCCCGTGCTGCCAGCGACGCGGCCGTCTCGTAGCCGCGACCACCGCGGATCTGGACGAGTTCGTCGGCGATCCGGCAGGCGATCTCGCTGGACCACAGCTTCGCCAGAGCCGCCTCGATCCGGATGTCGTTGCGGTTCTCGTCGCACATCTGCCCGGACAGCTCGACCATGGACTCGAGCGCGTAGGTGGAGGCGGCGATGTAGGAGATCTTCGCGGCGACCGCGGCGTGATCGCCGACCGGCCGGCCCCACTGCACCCGGGTCGCGGACCATTCGCGGGCGATCTTCAGCGACCACTTGCCGGCCCCCGCGCACATCGCGGGGATCGCGAGGCGTCCCGCGTTCAGCGTGGTCAGGGCGATCTTCAGCCCGTCGCCTTCGCGGCCGATCAGGTTCTCCTTCGGAACCCGCACCCGGTGCATGCGGGTCACCCCGTTCTCGATACCCCGCAGACCCATGAACGAGTTACGGCGTTCGACGGTGATGCCCGGCGAGTCCGCTTCGACGACGAACGCGGAGATGCCGCCGCGGTGACCCTCGCTGCGCGGCACCCGGGCCATCACGACGAGCAGTTCGGCGACGACGCCGTTGGTGGTCCACAGTTTCACGCCGTCGAGTTCGTACGCAGAGCCGTCCTCGACCGGGGTCGCGGTCGACGCGAGCCGGGCGGGGTCCGAGCCCACGTCCGGTTCGGTGAGCAGGAACGCCGAGATCGCGCCGCGCGCGCAGCGCGGCAGGAACGCCTGCTTCTGTTCGGGGGTACCGGCCAGTTTCAGCGGTTCCGGAACGCCGATCGACTGGTGCGCCGACAGCAGCGCCCCGAGGCTGGGGTGCACGGACGCGATCAGCATCAGGGCACGGTTGTAGGCCACCTGCGACAGTCCGAGCCCGCCGTACTCCGGCGAGATCTTCATGCCGAAGCAGCCCAGTTCGGTCAGCCCGGCGACGTACTCGTCGGGGATTCGCGCATCGCGTTCGATGCGGGCACCGTCCATCTCGAGGCAGAACCGGCGCAGTTTCGCCAGGAATTCCTCGGTGCGGGCGTCCTCGTCGGGTGTGGGACGGGGAAACGGGTGGACGAGGTCGAGGGTGAGTCGGCCGAGGAACAGTTCCTTGGCGAACGAGGGTTTCTCCCACCCGGATTCGCGGGCCTCCTCGGCCACCGCCCGGGCTTGTTCTTCACTGATCTGAATGGGTTCTGACATCGCGGGCCTCCACGATCGGGTTGCTACTGGCCAGTATCCACGCCGATGTGAGGTAAAACACACGATCCGGAATATCGGTACCGACCGGTAACCTGAGGTCGTTGTGGCATGTGAACGGAATCACGTCCACTGAGTGGATGTGAGCCTGCCGGGCGGCCGGTGGGTCCGTACTCTTGATCATGTCGACGTTGACACCCCCGACCGTCCCCCTTCCCCCGGTGATCCCGGGTCGCCGACGGAGTCGTCACATGGAAATCCTTGCCGCAGTACCGATCCTGTTCGTGCTCCTCGCAGTGGTCTACGCCCTGTCCTGCTACATCGTCGACCGTCAGATCCGCGTCGCCGCCCGCGAGATCGACCGGCAGGCAGCAAACGACGACCCGGCCACCTGTACCACCGGGTGACCGGGCCGTCGTTCCGAACTCGAAATCAGTCGGTGCCCTCCGACACCGTGCCCTCGGACACCGGCCGAGCCTGATCGACGCGCGGCGGCTCCGGCGCCACCGGCGGATGCTCGTAACGCCGCGCCCGGAAGAACACGACACCGCCGGCCACGACCGCACCGACGGCGCCGGCCACGACCAAAGCCTTGCGACCGCGGCCGGTGCGGGTGCCGTCGGTCGACGCCAACGCCACCACCCCGGCAGGAGAAGTACGACGCGTGCGACTCAGCACCGTCTTCGCAAGGTCCGCCGACCTGCGGGCCACGAGCCTTCCCGCACTCAGGGAACCGTACGCGAGCGCGAGCGCACCCTGACCCACCACCTGCAGTGCACCACCGAGGCTGGTCGATTCCTTCAGCGGATTCACGAGCAGCGGACGTGCGAGCGCGGTGTGGGATCCACCATGGCTTCCGGACTCTTTCGAACGCGTCATCGTTCCACTGTGACACAAGGTGCGACACAAGTTGCGACGGCACAACGAGGCCCGGCACGGGCGCGGCGCGCACTTCGGGCACTCCTCCCGCGCGAGATGTCCGGATGGCACGATGGAGAGGTGACTTCACCTCTTCAGACCGCCACCGCCACGCTGCACACCAACCGCGGCGACATCGTGATCTCGCTGTTCGGCAATCACGCTCCCAAGACCGTCGAGAACTTCGTCGGCCTGGCGCAGGGCACCAAGGAATACAAGACGCAGAACGCCAAGGGCGAGACCAGCGGTCCGTTCTACGACGGCGCGGTCTTCCACCGTGTCATCGACGGCTTCATGATCCAGGGCGGCGACCCGACCGGTACCGGCCGCGGCGGCCCGGGTTACCAGTTCGGCGACGAGTTCCACCCCGAGCTGCAGTTCGACCGTCCGTACCTGCTCGCCATGGCGAACGCCGGTCCGGGCACCAACGGCTCGCAGTTCTTCATCACCGTCGACCGCACGCCGCACCTCAACCGTCGCCACACCATCTTCGGTGAGGTCGTCGACGAGGCCTCGCGCAAGGTCGTCGACGCGATTGCGACGACCGCGACCGACCGGGCCGACCGCCCGCTCGACGCCGTCGTCATCGAAAGCATCACCATCGCCTGAGAAGGAACTCCATGACGAACCCCGGCTGGGGCCCGGCGGCCGAAGGGGGCGGCCGGACGCCCCAGCCGCGGTGCGTTCGCCATCCCGACCGTCCGACCCTGCTCTCCTGCACCCGCTGCGGCAGGCCTGCCTGCCCCGACTGCCTGCGCGACGCGTCGGTCGGACAACAGTGTGTGGACTGCGTCGCCGCAGCCCGTAGCGCCACCCCGCAGGCCCGCACCGTCGCCGGTGCCCCCGTGCGCAACGCGCATCCGACGCCGCTGGTCACCTACATCCTCATCGGACTGAACGTCCTGGTCTTCGCGATCACGGCCGCGCAGTCGTCGAGCGTGATGAACAACCAGCTGCGGTCCGGCCTGTTCCGCGACCTCGCGTTGTGGCCGCCGATGATCGCGGGCAACGACGAATACCTGCGGCTGCTCGGCAGCGGTTTCCTGCACTTCGGCCCGATCCACCTCGCGGTCAACATGTTCGCCCTGTGGGTGATCGGCCGCGACACCGAGATCGTGCTCGGTCGCTCCCGCTACCTCGCCGTGTACCTGCTGTCGTTGCTCGGCGGCTCCGCGGCGGTCGTGCTGATGCAGACCGATGCGGTCACCGCCGGCGCGTCCGGCGCCGTGTTCGGGCTCATGGGCGCGCAGGCCGTCATCCTGCTGCGGTTGCGGCGCAGCCCCGCGCCGGTGCTCACCGTCGTCGCCCTCAACGTGTTCATCAGCATCACCATCCCCGGCATCTCCCTGTGGGGACATCTCGGCGGCCTGGTGATCGGTGCCGCGGCGACCGCGGCGTTCCTCTACGGTCCGCAGGCTCTCGGCGCCGGAACCGACCGTGATCGCGTCGTCCGTACCGGCTGGATCGCGCTCGTCGCGGTCGCCGTCGCGGTCGTGCTGGTCATCGTGCTCGGGGTGCTGCGGCTGCGGTCTCAGCTGGGGCTGTGATTCAGCTCGGGCTCTGATCGGGCGCCAGGTCGCGCAGCACGAGCGCGTCGTACACGTCCCGCGGGTCGGCTCCGAGATCCCAGCGGCCGAAGATCATGAGGCGTTCGGTGCCGTCGGGATCGCGGGCGTCGATCTCGAGCATCGGCACCCGCCGGCCGAACCGCGGATACTCGACGATCCGCACCCGGGTCAGCGTCTCGCGGGGAAACACGCGGCGTCCGGTCAGTCGCGTGCAGGCCAGCCCGGAACCGTGCTCGGTCACCGCGAGCCGCGGCCGCTGCCGGACGGCGAGCGCGGCGGTCGCCAGGACGAGCAGCGCGGCCGCCCCCGCGAGGAAACGCCCCGCCGGGTCCGCGGTGAACACCGCGGCCGACGCGAGCACCCCGCCGCCGACGACGAGTGCGGCGACCGCGACGGGCGGTGTCGACCACTGCGGATCGCTCACCGCCGGGTCCCCGTATGTACGGATGCACTGCTAGTGCACAGGTTTCTCCACAGCTGGGGATGAATCACAATTGTGTAATCTCAGCGCCACTTCATGGTCATGATCAGCCCAACGACCATGAGACCGAATCCGATGAGGAAGTTGTACGCGCCCAGATCGTTCATCCACGAGATCTGTTCGGCGGCCAGGTAGTAGACGACCAGCCACAGCAGGCCCAGGATCATCAGCCCCAGCATCACCGCGACGTACACGGTGCTGGACGGCCCGGCCTTGACCTTGACGGGAGTGCGGCTCACCGACTTGAGCGGCTGATCGCTCTTCTTCCGGACCTTCGACTTGGGCATGATGTCCTCGCTCGTGCGGAACCGCCCGCGTGGCGGGCAGAGTAGGTTGGGCAGCTACGTTTCCAGTACACGCTAACGCAGACCGGCGAGGGGAGGCTCGGGTGCCCGACGGGCGGATACGCACGCTGGCCTGGGGTTCCGCGGTCCTGGCCGTGTCCCTGGTCGCCGGATTGCTGCTCGGTACCACTCGCGGCGTCTCCGACGGCGACGAACTGCGCGCCTCCGACTCCACCCGCCTGTCCGATCTCGTCCGGGCCGCGCAGTTGCAGGTCGACGAGCTCGGCGAACTGCGTGACGATCTCGCCGACCGCGTCGCCGCCCTGCAGAATCAGGCCGCGGCCACCGACGGCGACGTCGCGGAGGTGCTGTCCGAGGCGGACGCCCTCGCGGATCCGGCGGGACTGACCGCCCGCCGGGGGCCGGGAATCACCGTCACCCTCACCGACGCACCGCGCGGACCCGACGGCCGCTATCCGACCGACGCCGCACCCGACGACCTGGTGGTCCACCAGCAGGACGTGCAGAGTGTGCTCAACGCCCTGTGGGCGGGCGGTGCCGAGGCGATCGCGATGCAGGACCAGCGGATCGTCGCGACGTCGGCGCCGCGCTGCATCGGCAACACGCTGCTGCTGCACGGTCGCACCTATTCCCCGCCGTACGTGATCACCGCGCTCGGCGACCGCGCGCGGCTCGAGGCAGCACTCGCCGCGGAACCGGGCATCAACGTGTACAAGCAGTACGCGGCGCGGTTCGGGCTGGGGTACACGCAGCAGGCGTCGGACGATCTGACCGTCCCTGCCTACACCGGCAGCGCGACCGTTCGCTGACCGGTCGGTACGCTTCCTCCCATGCGCATTCTCGTGGTCGACAACTACGACAGCTTCGTGTTCAACCTGGTCCAGTATCTGGGGCAGCTCGGGACGCGAGCGGACGTCTGGCGCAACGACGACGAACGCCTCACCGCGCCCGGCGCCCTCACGGCCGCCGCGAAGGACTACGACGGCATCCTGCTGAGCCCCGGCCCGGGCACCCCGGAACGGGCGGGAGCGAGCATCGACCTCGTGAAGGCGTGCGCGGACACCGAAACGCCGCTGCTCGGGGTGTGCCTGGGGCACCAGTCCATCGGGGTCGCGTTCGGCGCGACCGTCGACCGGGCCCCCGAACTGCTGCACGGCAAGACCAGCCTGGTGCACCACAACGGCACCGGGGTCCTCGCGGGCCTGCCCGATCCGTTCACCGCGACCCGCTACCACTCGCTGACGGTGCTGCCGGAGACGATGCCGGCCGAGCTGGAACCGACCGGACACACCGAATCCGGTGTGGTGATGGCGTTGCGGCACACCCGGCTGCCGATCCACGGTGTCCAGTTCCATCCGGAGTCGGTGCTCACGCAGGGCGGTCACCGGATGCTCGCCAACTGGCTGACGGTGTGCGGACAGGCCCCGGAGGAGGGGCTCGTCGCGCAGCTCGAAGCCGAGATGGCCCGTGCTCTCGACGGTGGAGCGGCCTGACCGGACGGAACCGTCCCGGAACGAACGAAGGGGCTCGGGCACCACGCCCGAGCCCCTGCTCGTTCAAAGCTGCTACCGGACAGCGTTACCGGATTCCCAGGGCCCCGACCCCGACCGTGATGGTCTCCGTCTTGGAGATCTCCGAGCCCGGAGGCTGCTGCTGGGTGATGACCATGCCGACCAGTTCCGGGGCGAGCGTCGCCTCACGGGTCTGCTGCAGCTGTGAGGCCGATCCCGTCCAGCCCGCGGCCCGCAGCGCGGCCAGAGCCTCGGACACCGACCGGTTCGTGATCACCGGCATCTCGACGCGGTCACCGTTGGACACCTGGATCGTGACGCTCTGGCCCTTCGTGGCGCTGGCGCCGCCCGTCGGACTGGTCGAGACGACGGTGCCCTCGGTCTGACCGGATTCGACCTGCTCGACCACGACGGTGAAGCCGGCGCTCTCGATGTTCTCCCGCGCGACGTCGAGGGTCTGGCCGGCCACGTTCGGCACCCGGACCTGCTCCGGTCCGGAACCCAGGGTGATGGTGACGGCGCTGTCGCGGTCGACGCTGCTGCCGGACGACGGCTCCTGCTTGACGATCGTGTCGACCTGCGCCTCCGTGGAGGGTGCCTTCAGCACGTTCGTGTCGAGCCGGAGCCCGACGTCGGCGAGTGCCTCCGCGGCCTCCTGCCGGCTCATCCCGCTCAGCCTCGGGACCTCGACCTGCTCGGGCCCGCTGGACACCTCCAGCGTCACCGTCGAGTTCTCCTCGACCTGCGAGCCGGCGACCGGGCGGGTGTTGATGACGTTGCCGGTCGCGACCACCGCGTCCGGTTTCGGCTGTACGGCCACGCGGAAACCCGCGTCCTGGAGCTGGGCCTCGGCGACCTGCTGCGCGAGATTTCGCACGTCGGGCACCGCAACCTGAGCCGCGGACGATCCGGGCCCCAGCGACCACAGGAACACCCCGACGATGCCGACGACGACCGCCGCGGCCACACCCAGCAGGATGCGTTTGGCGACCGCGCCGCCGCCACCGGAACCACCCGACGAAGCCGCCCCGGCCGGTGCCGCGCTGTCCCGGTAGTTCGAGCCGGTGTCGACGGCACCGAGGAAGGTGGTGCGTTCGTCGTCGGTCATCACCATCGGTGCGCTGGGCCGCTGCCCGCTGAGCACCCGGATCAGGTCGCTGCGCATCTCGGCGGCGCTCTGGTACCGGTTGGCGGGGTTCTTCGCCATGGCCTTCAGGATCACCGAATCCAGTTCCGGCGGCACCGCGGCATTCACCGACGACGGCAGCGGCGGATCCTCCCGCACGTGCTGGTAGGCCACCGCGACCGGCGAATCACCCTTGAAGGGAGGTTCGCCGGTGAGAATCTCGAAGAGCACGCAGCCCACCGAGTAGACGTCGGAGCGGGCGTCGACCTGCTCGCCCCGCGCCTGTTCCGGCGACAGGTACTGGGCGGTGCCGATCACCGCGGCCGTCTGCGTCATCGGGCTCGCCGCGTCCGAGATGGCGCGGGCGATGCCGAAGTCCATGACCTTCACGGCGCCGGCCTTGTTGATCATGACGTTCGCGGGCTTGACGTCGCGGTGCACGATCATGTTGCGGTGGCTGAAGTCCAGGGCCGCGCAGACATCGGCGATGATCTCCATCGCCCGCTTCGGCGCCATCGGACCCGTGCCCCGCACGATGTCGCGCAGCGTCTCGCCCTCGACGAACTCCATGACGATGTACGGCAGCGGGCCGGTCTCGGTCTCGGCCTCACCGGTGTCGTAGACGGCGACGATCGCCGGGTGGTTCAGGGCCGCCGCGTTCTGCGCTTCCCGGCGGAACCGCAGGTAGAACGTGGGGTCGCGGGCGAGGTCGGCGCGCAGGACCTTGATCGCCACGTCGCGACCGAGCCGGAGATCGCGAGCCAGGTGAACCTCGGACATACCACCGAAGCCGAGGATCTCACCCAGCTCGTAGCGGGAGGAGAGCTTGCGCGGTGTGGTCATCACGTTCCTGTTTCCGGCTCGGTGTTCGAATTCGTATTGTCGTTGGCCCCGGGTTCGACTTCCCCGCCACCGTTCTCACCCCCGGTACCGCCACCGCCGGCCGGTGCGGTCGTGGTGGTGGTCGTGGTCGTCGTGGCGGTGGTGGTCGTGGTCGTTGTCGTCGTCGGTTCCGGAGTCGTGGTGGTCGGTTCCGGAGTCGTGGTGATCGGCGGGGTCGTGGTCGGCGGCGGCGGTGTGGTGGTCGGCGGGATCGTCGTCACCGGTGGTGGCACCGGGATCGTCGGCTCCTCGGTCGTCGTGGTCACCGGTGGCCGCGTCGTGGTGGTCGTCGGCCGGGGCGTCGTGGTGATCTGCGTCGTCGGCGACGGACCGGGCACCGGTTCGTCCGAGCCGGCCCGGTCGAACAGCACGACGCCGAGCGCGATCGCTGCGAGCACGAGCGCGATACCCGCGGCCCACAGCAGCGCCTTCGAGGAGCGGCCGTTCCCGGAATCGCCGATCGGGGGCTGCGTGCCCGTCGCATAGTTCGGTCCCGTGTACGGGGTCTGCGGCGGCGGGGTCGCCCCCGAATACACGTCGCCGGTGTAGGCCTGCGGCGGCGTCGTCATGGCCCGGGTGGACGCGGTGGGCGGCGCCGTGCCCGGCACCCCGGGCGGCAGCACGCGGTTGGCGTTGGTGATCGGCGGTACGTTGCCGGGCGGTGGCACGGGACGCCCCGCGCGGACCGCCGCGATCGCGTCGGCGAACTCGCCGCCGCTGGAATAGCGGTGCGCAGGGTCCTTCGCCATGCCGATCTCGATGACCTCGCGCACGCCGGCCGGCAGATCCGTAGGCAGCGGCGCGGGCACCTCCTGCACGTGCTTCATCGCGACGGTGACGACGCTGTCGCCGAGGAACGGCCGCCGGCCCGACAGGGCCTCGTAGCCGACGACGGCCAGCGAATACACGTCGCTCGCGGAGGTCGCCTCCTGACCGAGAGCCTGCTCCGGCGAAATGTACTGGGCGGTGCCCATCACCATGCCGGTACGCGTCACCGGGGACGCGTCGACGGCCTTCGCGATACCGAAGTCGGTGATCTTGACCTGGCCGGTCGGCGTGATGAGGATGTTGCCCGGCTTCACGTCGCGGTGCACGACACCGCCGTTGTGCGCGGCCTGCAGCGCGCGGCCGGTCTGCTCGAGCATGTCGAGGCTGTGCCCCAGCGACAGGCGGCCGACGCGCGCGAGCACCGCGTTGAGCGGTTCCCCGTGCACCAGCTCCATCACCAGGTAGGCGATCGACTGGCCTTCGGCGTCGCGGATCTCGCCGTAGTCGAACACCCCGGCGATACCGGGATGGTTGAGCTGGGCGGTGGTGCGGGCCTCGAACCGGAAGCGGGTCAGGAAGTCGGGGTCGTCCGACAGTTCCGCCTTGAGGATCTTCACCGCGACCCGGCGGTCGAGCCGCGTGTCGAGTCCTTCCCACACCTGGCCCATGCCGCCGGTCGCGATGAGCCGTTGCAGTCGGTAGCGGTCGGCGATCATGGCGCCGCTGTTCACAGCCATGTCAGCCTCCCTGCAATCCGGCCGAGATGACGGCCCGTCCGATGGGCGCGGCCACGGAGCCGCCGGTGGCCGCGAGCGCCCGGTCGCCGCCGTCCTCCACGATCACCGCTACCGCAACCGTGGGCTGCTGCGCGGGCGCAAAGGCGATATACCACGTGTGCGGCGGAGTGTTACGGGGGTCGCTGCCGTGCTCGGCCGTGCCGGTCTTGGACGCGATCTGGACGCCGGGGATCTTGCCCGCGCCGCCCGCGAAGTTCTCGGCGCCGATCATCAGGTCCGTGAGGGTCGCGGCGACCTCCGGGGCGATCGCCTGGCCGGCCGACTCCGGCACCGTTTCGGCGAGAACCGACAGGTCAGGGGACTGCAACTGCTCCACCAGGTACGGCTTCATGCGCACCCCACCGTTCGCGACGGTCGCGGCGATCACCGCGTTCTCCAGCGGAGTCAGGGCCACGTCGCGCTGCCCGATGCTGGACTGTCCGAGTGCCGCACCGTCCGGAATCGGACCGATTGTGCTTTCTGCCACAGACAGCGGAATCGACATGTCCTCGCCGATTCCGAGCGCCTCGGCCTGCGCCGCGAGAGCCTCCCTGCCGGTGTTGATTCCCATCTCGACGAACGCGGTGTTGCACGAGCGGGCGAACGCCTCGCGCAGCGTCGCGGTCGGTTCGGAACCGCACGTCGAACCGGCGTAGTTCTCGAGTGTCGTTGTCGTGTCCGGAAGCGTGATGTTCGGGGCGGCGGTGAACCGGTCCTCCGGGCTCACCCCGTTCGCGAGGGCAGCGGCGGTGACCACGACCTTGAACGTCGAACCCGGCGGGTAGGTCTGCGACACCGCGCGGTTGAGCATCGGCTTGTCCGGGTCGGCGTTGAGTTCGTCCCAGGCGGCGCTGGTGGCGGCCCCGTCGTGCCCGGACAGCCGGTTCGGGTCGTAACTCGGTGTGCTCACCATCGCCAGAATCTTGCCGGTACTCGGTTCGATCGCGACGACCGCACCCGTGTAACCCTTGGCGGTCAGTTCGTCGTAGGCGACCTGCTGCATCATCGGGTCGATGGTGCTGACGACGTTCCCGCCGCGCGGGTCGCGTCCCGACACCAGGTCGAAGAAGCGGCGCCCGAACAGCCGGCTGTCCGACCCGTTGAGGACGGCGTCCTCGGACCGTTCCAGGCCGGTGCTGCCGTACTGCATCGAGTAGAAGCCGGTGACCGGTGCGTACGCGAGCGGGCTCATCGGCTGCTCCGGGGTGGCCGGATAGGTGCGCAGGTACTTGTAGCGGCTGTCGGTGGGCACCGATACCGCCAGCACCTGCCCGCTCGCGGAGATCTGGCCGCGCTGGCGGGAGTACTCGTCGATCAGCACCCGCGAGTTCCGCGGATCGGTGCGCAGATCGTCGGCCTTGATCACCTGCACGTACGTGGCGTTGGCGAGGAGAGCGGCGACCAGGAACATCACGGCCATCGCGACCTTGCGGAGAGGACCGTTCATTCGCGCCCCATCATCTCCGTCTGCGCGTCCGCGATCGGGGGCGCAGGCTTCTTGCGGGGGAGGACGGGTTCGCGGGCCGAGTGCGAGATCTTCATCAACAACGCCAGCAGTAGATAGTTCGCGAGCAGCGACGATCCGCCGTAGGAGACGAACGGGGTGGTCAGGCCCGTCAGCGGAATCAGCTTGGTGACACCGCCGACGACCACGAAGAGCTGGATCGCGAGGGTGAACGACAAGCCTGCGGCGAGCAGTTTACCGAAGCTGTCGCGCACCGCCAGCGCAGTGCGCAGCCCCCGCACGATCAGGACGAGGAACAGCAGCAGGATCGCGGCCAGGCCGATGAGGCCCAGTTCCTCACCGATCGCCGCGACGATGAAGTCGGTCTTCGCGAACGGCACCTGAGCGGGCCGGCCGCTGCCCAGGCCGGTGCCGCCGACACCGCCGGTCGCCATGCCGAACAGCGACTGCGAGATCTGGTAGCCGGTGTTCGCGTAGTCGGCGAACGGGTCGAGCCAGGTCTGCACCCGCACCCGCACGTGCCCGAACATCTGGTAGGCGAAGAAGAAGCCGACGGCGAGCAGACCGAAGCCGATGAGCAGCCAGCCCACCCGTTCGGTGGCGATGTAGAGCATCACCAGCACCGTCGTGAAGAGCAGCAGCGAGGTGCCCAGATCCTTCTCGAACACCATGACGCCGATCGACAGGATCCACGCGGCGAGGATCGGGCCGAGGTCGCGGGCGCGCGGGAAATCCATGCCGAGGAAGTGCTTGCCGGCGGTCGTGAACAGGTCACGTTTCGCGACGAGCACCGACGCGAAGAAGATGATCAGCAGGATCTTCGAGAACTCGCCGGGCTGGATGCTGAAACCGGGCAGCCGGATCCAGATCTTCGCGCCGTTGACCTCGGACAGGCTCGACGGCAGCAGCGCCGGGATGGCCAGCGCGACCAGGCCGATCAGGCCGAGGGTGTAGCTGTAGCGGGCGAGCAGCCGGTAGTCGTGCAGCAGCACCAGCACCGCGACGAACCCGGCGATGGCCAGCGCGGTCCACAGGACCTGCTGGTTCGCGTCGGGCGACGGGATGGGATTGCCCATGAACCGGGCGTTCTCCGCGTCGGCGAGGTCCAGGCGGTGGATCAGGACCAGGCCGAGTCCGTTGAGCAGCGCCACGATCGGCAGCAGCAGCGGGTCGGCGTACGTCGCGAATCGACGCACCGCCAGATGCGCGACGAGGAACAGCGCGGCGTACGTCAGCCCGTACTTGGCGAGGTCCCAGGTGAGAGCCTGTTCCTGGCTGGCCTCGACGAGCATCAGCGACACCAGCGTGATGCCGATCGCGGCGAGAATCAGCAGGAGTTCGGTGTTGCGGCGGGTGGACTGCAGTGGCGCAGGGGCAAATCCACCCGGTGGGCTCGGGAAAGCCCCCGCGACGTGAGACACCGACATCAGGCTCCCACCCTGCAGTTCTGGCCCGGTACCTGCGGTACGGCCGGGGTCGGGGAGGGTGTCTGCTCCGGAGCGGGCGGGGCGGCGGTGACGGGTGTCTGGCCCGGCGCCGGAACTACCGGTGCGGGCGCTGCGGCCTCGGCAGGGGGCGGGGCAACGGGGGTCGTCGGGGTGTCCGGCGCGGGTGCCGGGGCAGCCGTGCCGTCCGGAGCCGGCGCCGCAGAGGCGGGCGCGGGAACCGGTGCCGGTGCCGGCTTCTCCTCGATGCACACCGGAAGCAGATCACCGTCGACGAGCCGGCCCATCTGCGCTTTCGCGTCGTCCAGGTTGCCGGAGGGGAGACCGGCCCGCACCTGCTCGCGCGCGGCGGGCTGCAGATCGTCGACGACCATGACCCGGCAGTTGGCGTGGTCGGGTTCCATCAGCGTCAGCATGCCCTCGTCGGTGACGCATCCCACGAGCGCCTGTTCCTGCAACGAGTAGCCGAGCACGTTGCCGGGCACGCCCCGCAGCACGGTGACCCGGCCGTCGTCGGCGCCGACGTAGTAGTAGTTGCGGATCATCGTGCGACCCACGACCAGGCCGGCCGCGAGCAGCGCCAGTACGACGATCGCCCCGATGATCCACCACAGGCGGCTGCGCTTGCGCTTCGGTTCGGGTTCGGGCGCGCTGATCACCCGCTTCGGGGTGGCACGCGGCGGGCGCATCGCCGCGGCGCGACCGGCTGCGGTGTTCGGCGGGGGAGTGTCCTCGTCCTCACCGGACGCTGCGCCTGCGACGATCGGATGACTCTGCCCGTAGTCCAGGTCGATGACGTCGGCGACGACGACGGTGACGTTGTCCGGGCCGCCGCTGCGCAACGCCAGTTCGATGAGGCGGTCGGCGCACTCGTCGTGGGTGCCCTCGCGCATCGTGTTGGCGATCGTCTCGTCGCTGACCACGTCGGACAGACCGTCCGAGCACACCAGGTAACGGTCGCCGACGCGCACCTCGCGCACCGTGAGGGTCGGCTCGACCTCACTGCCGGTCAGCGCCCGCATGATCAGCGACCGCTGCGGATGCGAATGCGCCTGCTCGGCGGTGATGCGACCCTCGTCGACGAGGGACTGCACGAAGGTGTCGTCGCGGGTGATCTGGGTCAGCTGGTCGTCGCGCAGCAGGTAGGCGCGCGAATCGCCGATGTGGGCCAGGCCCAGCTTGCTGCCGGCGAACAGGATCGCGGTGAGCGTGGTGCCCATGCCGTCGAGTTCGGGTTCCTCCTCGACCTGATCGGCGATGGAGGCGTTGCCTTCGCGGACCGCGGCGGCGAGCTTGCCGAGCAGGTCCTCGCCCGGCTCGTCGTCGTCGAGGTGGGCGAGCGCCGCGATCATCAGTTGTGAGGCGACCTCACCGGCGGCGTGGCCGCCCATGCCGTCGGCGAGCGCGAGCAGACGTGCCCCGGCGTACACGGAGTCTTCGTTGTTGGAGCGGACCAAACCCCGGTCGCTGCGGGCGGCGTATCGCAATACAAGGGTCACGGGCGGAGCTCGATCACGGTCTTCCCGACCCGGACCGGGGTGCCGAGGGGTACGCGGACAGCGGTGGTGACTTTCGCACGATCGAGATAGGTCCCGTTGGTGGAACCCAGGTCCTCGACGTACCAGTCGGAGCCACGTGGCGAGAGCCGGGCGTGGCGGGTGGAGGCGTAGTCGTCGGTGAGCACGAGCGTCGAATCGTCGGCACGTCCGATCAGCACCGGCTGGGTGCCCAGCGAGATGCGGGTGCCGGCGAGCGCACCCTGTGTCACCACCAGGTACTTCGCCGTCTTGTTGCGACTCAGCGACGGCAGCACCGACTGCTTGCCCGAATAGCGAGGCAGCGGCCGGGCGGCGCCGGCGTAGATGTCCGAGCGCAGTGTGCGCAGAACAGCCCAGATGAACAGCCACAGCAGGAGGAGGAAACCCGCCCGGGTCAGCTGCAGAATCAGCCCCTGCACGGCTCATCCTCCTTCGGCATGATCGACCGGCGCACTCGCATCCGGTGTGCTGAGGTCACCCACAATACGGACTGTGTACGACTCGACGCATCGTCCGACGCGTCGGCTACGCGTCGGACAGGTCTCGAGTCGGGTCCGATTCGGTGTCGAATCCCGTTCAGAGGATGCGGACCAGGATCTCCGAGTGACCGGCACGGACCACATCGCCGTCGGCGAGCTGCCAGTCCTGCACCGGCGCGCCGTTGACGGTGGTGCCGTTGGTGGAACCGAGATCGGACAGCATCGCGACCGCGCCGTCCCAGCGGATGTCGATATGGCGACGTGACACGCCGGTATCCGGGAGCCGGAACTGGGCGTCCTGGCCGCGGCCGATGATGTTGCTGCCTTCGCGGAGCTGGTAGTAGCGGCCGCTGCCGTCCTCGAGCTGGAGGGTCGCGGTCAGCACACGACCCGCGGGAGCACCGGCCGGCGGGTAGGCGGCGCCGCCACCGTAGTTGCGGTCGTCGTAGCCGCCCTGCTGGCCGTAACCCTGCTGGTCGTAACCCTGACCCTGATCCGCGTAACCCGGGTCTGCATAGCCCTGGTTGCCGTAGGCCTGCTGGCCGTACGGCTGCGGCTGGTAGGCCTGGTCGGCGTAGCCCTGGTCGTAGCCACCGGGCTGGCCGTAGCCGTTCTGGTAACGGTTGTCGCCGTAGGGCTGCTGGTAGTCGCGGCCGTACTCCTGGCTGTAGGCCTGCTGCTGGTCGTAGCCGCCACCGTAGTTGCGGTCGTCGTAGCCGCCCTGCTGGGCGTAACCCTGCTGGTCGTAGCCCTGATCGGCGTAACCCTGGTCGTAACCCGCGGCACCGGCGGGCTGGCCGTAGCCGCCCTGCTGGCCGTAACCCTGCGCGTAGCGCTGCTCCTGACCGACGTGCGCGTGACCGTTGCGCGCGTACTGCGGCTCCGCGCGATCGGCGGGCTCGCGGCCGGGTTCGTAGCCGGGGTTTTGCGTCATGGGGGCAACTCCTGGGTCGGGTTTCACGGTCGGGCGATTCTGGGGCGAACGCGAGGCCGGGGCGCGCGCCGGTGAGCGCCCGGTATCGGGATCGACCGAGCCGCGAGTGCGGTACTGCCCTGTGTGCAGCGCCGACGACGACTCGAAGGCAACATTGATCTCACCGTAGGTCTGCCACCCTTGTTCGCGAATGAAGTCCTCAAGGTGACGGGAGAATGCCTTCACCGTCAAGTCCCTGTCTGCTGCCAGGGCCTCATGATCGGATTCGCTGATGGTGATGACGTACTTGTTCGGTGCGAGCATGAGCCCACGATCGAGCTGCTGGACACCATCCGTCGCTTCCTGTTGAAGCGCGGCTTCGACCTCTTGGGGGACCACACCGCCTCCGAAGACGCGCGCGAACGCGTCGCCGATTGCGGCTTGAAGCTTGCGTTCGAAACGCTGCGCGATACCCATGGCGGCCCCCTTCCCAGGTCTGTGCGTGTCGCGATGCAGTTCTCGCCCCTGCATGGTATCGACTTTTCGTCCGATCCGGCTCGGAGGATCGTGAGCGATTGTCCAACTCGGTACCGAGCCCTGTCGTTGGACCCCGAGAAACCCGCCTTGACCAGGCGAATCGTTATATCCGGGGATGATGTGTTACTGTTCTCCAGTCGCTCGGGCGAGTGGCGGAATGGCAGACGCGCTGGCTTCAGGTGCCAGTGTCCTTCGGGACGTGGGGGTTCAAGTCCCCCTTCGCCCACAGAGAGCAGTTCCACGAACTGCGACGAACGAGGTCACGAACTCGAAAGAGGTCGTGACCTCGTTTTCGTATGTGCGGTCGATAGCGGCTCGATTCCGATCGGCCGTTCGATATCGATCCGGCAATCGACGCGGTGAGTGCGAATTCGCTCACGCTGCAGTGTGGGCGAATTCCGAATCGCGCCGTGGATCGAGCGCGACAGCAGCAATTGCGGGTCGGTGTCACCTCGTCGTCAGGTCGAACGTCAGCAGAGAGGGGCGCAGATAGTCCGTCGGATCGACGAGCATGCGCACCTCGGGTGGATTCGGCAGGCTCGCCACTGCCTCGCGCAACCGCGGCTCGTACGCGGCGGCGGGCGCGGAGACGGGTGGGAGCCAGTTGTCGTGATGAGAGGGGACGAACACGGACGGGCGCAGCGCCCGGATGTAGTCGAGTGTGTCGCCGAGGCCGTTCGTGTACTGGTTGTAGCCCTGGATCGACCCGATCTGCACCGATGAGGCGGGCAACTCCCGCAGGGTGTCGAGGACCTGTGGTGCGTCGGTGACGAGCGGCCCCGAACTGTCGTGCCAGGTGAGCACGAAGCCGCCGACCTCGAACTGATACAGCAACGAGCCGCCCTCCTCGTCGCCGGCGTGGTCCGCCAGGTGCTGCAGATCCTGGAGCGTCGGGGGGTGCTCGACGGTCGGCGTGAAGTCGGGCGCGAGGACGAGCGGGGCCTGCTCGCCCCGGGGTGCGCGCAGTCCGGAGTGCAGGTGCCGCACCGCGCGCACGGTCACACCGCCCAGCGTGAATTCGGTCCGATCCAGGGACAACGGATGCGTCCGCAGGTCCGTGGCGGCCTGCTCGTCGAGTTCCCGGCAGTGCTCCTCGGTGCCGACGATCGTCGCGCCGGACAGTGACGCGATCTCGGCTGCGTCGGCGGCATGGTCGAAGTGTCCGTGCCCGATGAAGATGTGGCTCGGCGCCAACGCTGCCAGTTCGGTGGGGCTCGTCGGCACACGATTCGAGAACTCCCCGCGAGGCACCCACGCGTCCAGAAGGAAGACGTCCCCGGCGATCGCCATCGCGAAGCTCGTCACCCCGAACCACGAGAGGATCACCTTGTCGGGATCCACTCCTCCGGTGCGCGGGTCGACGTGCTCGGCTCCGAAGAATCGTTGGCGGGCAGCGATCGTCGGGTTCGCATTCGGCTCGGCAGAGGCCACCGGCCGCGCCGGGGTCACGACGGCGACGGCTGCGGCGGCCGCCGCAGCCACGAAGGTCCGGCGGCTGATCGCATACGAGGACATGGGCGCAGTCTAGGGCGACAGCGATCCTGATCCGAGAATCCACGCGGTGAATGCGAATTCGCTCATGCAACAACGTGAGCGGTTTCCGAATCGCGTCGTGGATCGGGACGAGCCAACCGAACGCAGGCCTCGCGCTACCGGGCCGCGACCGCGGTGCGCATGACCTCGAGGGCCTCCTCCTCATGAACCGGTCCGACGACGGTGACTTCCGCATCGGTCGCCGCGACGACGTCTGCGCAACCGAGGGTGAAATGAGGTCCCTCGGGGAGGATGGTCGAGAACCCTTCGGTCGACGCGGCGAACACGATCCGGGTGATACCGGCCCAGACGCACGCTGCGGCGCACATGGGACACGGTTCGCCGCTCGCGTACATCGTGGCGCCGGCGAATCGGTCGTCGTGCCCGTCGGCGGTTGCCCGGCGGATCGCGACGAGTTCGGCATGTGCGGTGATGTCGCCGGAGGAGGCGACTTCGTTGAGACCTTCGGCGAGCACCTCACCGGTGGCTGCGACCAGGACGGCGCCGAACGGGCGGTTGCCCGACACTGCTGCTTCTGCGGCGAGTTCGAGGCTGCGTGCGAGGAAGCGGGACTCGGGTGCGGGAACGGTCATGCGCTCATCTCTACTCTGGTTCCGATGTCGGCGGCGAGTGCGGCGTCGACGAGGATGCGGGCGGTCACGAGATCCTGCAGGCCGATGCCTACTGAGTTGAAGAGGGTGATGTCCTCGTCGCTGCGGCGGCCGAGCCCGCGATCGAGGACGACGTCGCCGAGTTCGACGGCCACCGCGTCCTCGGTGAGATGTCCTTCGCCGATGGCGAGCAGGACGTCACCGGACTTCGTCAGTGCGGTGGGGCGACTGTCGACGACGAGTCGGGCCGAACCCATTCCGACACCGTTGATCTCACGGTGATCGGCGCGCGGGGGTGCACCCACGGCGTTCAGGTGCAGGCCCGGCCGGAACCACGCGCCGTGGACGATCGGATCCTTCGACGGTGTCAGTGTGCAGACGATGTCGGCGGTCGACAGAACGTCGCGCGGCGATTCGGCGTGTTCGACGCGCAGGTCCAGATCGTGAACACGGCGGCGGAACTCGTCAATGGTCGCAGCGGAGCGGGACCAGACCGATACCTTGTCGATCGATCGGACGCGAGCGATCGCGCGAGTGTGTTCGACGGCGAGTGTGCCGGCACCGATCAAGCCCAGGGTCGTGCTCGAATCCCGTGCGAGGTGTGCGGTGGCGACGGCGCTCGCGGCGGCCGTGCGGACGGCGGTGATGAGCCTTCCGTCGAGGACCGCTTCGCATTCGCCGGTCCGATCCGACATCAGCAGGATGGTCGAGCGTTGGGTGGGTCGACCGGCGGCACGGTTGAACGGCATGTCGGACAGCACTTTCACCGAGCTGGCTCGCTGCCGGGTCGCGACTGCGGCCATCGGCAGGACCGTTCCCCCCTGTTCGAGGGGGAGGACCGCCGGTGCCGGATTGCATGCGGTGCCGGCGGACAGATCGGCGTGGGCGCGTTCGACGGCGTCGTAGACGGCGTGCCGGTCGATCAGGGCCTCGATGTCGGAATGGGTGAGGACGAGGGTCATCTGTTTGTCTGCCTCTCGGATTGATGTTCAGACACGGCCGATGTAGGGGACGGTGAGGCAGGACGGTGCTTTCCGTCCACCCACGAAGCCGCTGACCGCGACGATCGCAATGAGGTAGGGCAGCATCACGAGCACGGCGTAGGGGATGTTCACCCCGATCGCGGGGAGCGCGAACTGCATTGCACGGGCGACACCGAAGAACAATGCAGCCCAGAGGATTCCGGACACCTTCCATCGACCGGCGATCACGGCCACGACGGCGAGGTAGCCCATACCCGCAGTCATGTTCTCGCTGAACGAGCGGACCTCCGAGAGCGCGAGGTGAGCGCCGGCGAGGCCACCGGCTGCGGATGCGATGAGCACCCCCGCGACACGGATGCGGTTGACGGCCAGCCCGGTCCAGCCCGCAGACGTCGCGTCTTCACCGACGGCGTCGATCCTGATCCCGGGCATGGTGCGGCGGGAGAAGATCACTGCCAGTGCGGCGATGACCGCCAGGCAGAAGTAGCCGAGGAGGGTTTGCCCGAACACCGCGGGACCGATGATCGGCAGGTCGCTCAGGACCGGAATCCGGACGTCGGCGAAGGCGGGCACGTTCTGGCCCTTTCCGGCGTCGAGCAGGACCCGCGCCCCGAAGGTGGTGAGACCGAGGGCCAGTGCGTTGGCTGCGACACCGACGACGATCTGGTCGGCACGGAGCCGCACGCTCAGCAGTGCCTGGGCGAAACCGAAGATCAGGCCCGCGACGACGCCGGCGACCGCACCGAGCACTGCCGATCCGGTGCTGACCGAGGCGAGCACGCCGGCGAACGCTCCGGTGAGCATCATTCCTTCCATGCTCAGGTTGAGCACCCCGGCGCGTTCGGAGATCGATTCGCCGGTGGCTGCGAGCAGTAGGGGTATGGCGAATGCCACTCCGCCGGTGAGTACTTCGGTGATCATTGCGGTGTTCATACGAGCACCTCCCTGGCGGGGGCTTCGGTGTGGACCTCGGGACGGGATTTGCGTTGCGGCTTGGAGGTACTCGTCCACCATGCGGCACCGGCGATGAGGATGATCAGCAGGCTCTGGACGACGGTGATCGTGGACGCGGGTACTCCGGCGGCGAGTTGGAGGTTGATACCGCCGGAGACCAGGAAGCCGAACAGTGTGGAGACCGCGATGACGGCGGTCATCGATCCCCGAGCGAGGAGTCCGACGACCAGTCCGCTGAACCCGAATCCGGAGGAGAATCCGTCGGCGAGGACGAACGGTGCGGAGGCGACGAGCAGTCCTCCGGCCAGCCCGGAGAAACCGCCCGCCGCGGCGAGCCCGAGGAACGCGGTGCGATCGACGGGGACGCCGAATCGGGCCGAAGCGGTGCCGGACAGTCCCACGCTCCGCAGCCGAAGTCCGGTGATCGTGTGGTGCAACATGATTCCCACTGCGATCACCGAGATCACGGCGATCACGATCGCGATCGTGGCCGGGTTCCTGTCCAGGCCCAGCAACGGAAGGCGCGCCGAGACTGCCAGCGGTTCGGACTGGGGCAGGGTCTCCGAGGACGTCATCGGCTGGCGCAACAGCGACGGTTCCTGGACCATCAGCACCACCAATGCCAGGCCGACGAAGTTCAGCAGCAGGGTGGTGATGATCTCGCTGGTGCCGCGGCGGATCCGCAGCCAGGCCGCGATTCCCGCCCAAGCCGCACCTGCGAGGACGGCGGCGAGCAGAGCAGCGGCGAGACCGAGGGGGACCGGCACCGAATCGGGGATCGAGACCCCGACTGCGGTGGCGGCGATACCGCCCAGGCAGATCTGGCCTTCACCACCGACGTTGACGAGCCCGGCCCGGTAGGCGACGGTGAATCCGGCTGCCACCAGCATCAGGAGCGCGGCGTTGTTGAGCGAGGTTCCGATCGCGAACGGCGATCCCAAGGTTCCGTCGACGAGCGCGTCGACGACCGTTCCGGGGTCGGCTCCGGCGGTGGCAGCCAGAGCCAGACCCGCGACGGCCGATACGACCAGGGCGCCGAGGGCGATCACCAGCGGGTGGCGCAGGTGCAGATGTTGTATCGACGGCAGGAGGCGCAGCCGCGGGCGGCGGTCGGGTGTGATGGAGGTGGTCATGCGGGGACTCCGGTCATGAGGCTGCCGATATCGGTTGCGGCAGTGGGTGAGTCGGTGCGCACAGATCCCAGTAGTGCGCCGCGATAGGCCACGACGATCCGGTCGCACACGGTCAGCAGTTCGTCGATTTCGCTGGAGGTGATCAGGACCGCGGTACCGTTGTCGGCCGCGTCGCGCAATCGGTCGAGCACGAACGCGACTGCACCGGCGTCCAGGCCCCGGGTGGGTTGCGCGGCGATAACGACACGCAATCCGGCAGTGGACAATTCGCGGGCAAGGACGACCTTCTGCTGGTTGCCGCCGGACAGTGAACCGATCGGCGCGTCCGGATCCGAGGCCCTGATCGAGTACTCGGCAATCGCGTCGGCGGCGTCGGCGCGCATCCGGTTCCGATCGAGCAGCCCCCACCGGCGGTACTGCCGCAGCCGGGGCATCGCGAGGTTCTCGGCGATCGACAGGTCGGCGATCATTCCTTCGGCGTGCCGGTCCTCGGGAATCACCGCCATGCCCGCGGCGGTCCGTTGCGCCGGCGATGCATCGGTGATATCCGTGCCGTCCAGGGTCACCGTGCCGCTGTCGGCGGTCAGCGACCCTGACAGCACGGCGGTCAGTTCGGACTGTCCGTTGCCCTCGACGCCTGCGATACCTACGATCTCGCCGCGTCCGATGCCCAACTCCACGTCCGACAGTGCGGTACTGCCGTCCGGGCGGGTCACGTCGAGACCGCTCACCCGCAGGACGGCATCGGCGTCGCTGTGGGTATCGCGGCGCCGTCGTAGGCCGGCGGCGGGGTCGATCGGTTCCTTGTCGCCCAGCATCAGTTTCAGCAGCGAGGACAGCGGCACGTCGGCGAGCCGTCCTCCACCGACGACGGTGCCTCCGCGCAGGACGGTGGCCTCGTCGGCGGCGCGGGCGACTTCACCGAGCTTGTGGGTGATGAGGACGACCGACTTGCCGTCCGCGGCAAGGGCGGCGCACGTGGCGATCAGTGCGTCGATCTCGGAGGGATCGAGCACTGCGGTCGGTTCGTCGAGCAGGATCAGCCGTGGGTCACGCAGCAGGGCCTTGACGATCTCCACTCGCTGGCGGGCCCCGACGGTCAGCTCGCCGACCGTGGCCTTCGGGTCGACACTCAGACCGTAGTTGTCTGCGATGCGGTCGAGGTCGTCCGACAGCCGGCCCCGCGGCGGACGGAAGCCGTCGCGCCCCAGCAGCAGATTGTCGGCGACGGTCATCGTGGGGATCAGCGAGAAGTGCTGATGCACCATCGCGACCCCTGCCTGCAGAGCGTCCGACGGATTGCGTGGCCGGTAGTCGGCGCCGGCCAGGGTCATGCTGCCGGTATCGGGAGAGACGGTGCCGTAGACGGTGTTGCACAGGGTCGATTTCCCGGCACCGTTCTCTCCCAGAATGCAGTGCACGGAACCAGGTTTCACGGTCAGTGTCACCGCGTCCAGGGCGCGCACCGAGCCGAACGATTTCCCGATCCCGTTCATCGACAGCAGCGCGGTGGTGGTGGTCATCGTCATCGCCTCTCGTTCGGCTTCCGGCCGTCAGTAGGGCTGGACCGCGCCGGAGACGATCGCCGCCTCCGCATCGGACAATGCCCGGGCGACAGCCGGATCGGTCGAGCACACGATGAATTCGCTGCCGCCCTTGTCGGTCGTCACGCCGAACGGAACCTGCGCGGCCGTCCACGTGCCGTCGAGCACCGAGGACACCGCGTACTCGATTTCGGTGCCGATATCGGTGCGCACGAAGCCGGCGTAGACGGTGTTCGCGCAGTCACCCGGGATGGGCCCGCCGTTGAAACGGTTGCCCGATTCCCGCGCGGCCTGCTCGATGCCCTGCTTGCCGAGGTTGACGATCTGACCCAGTACGTCGGCACCACCGGCATAGGCGGCACCGGCGGCCTGCTTGGCCTTGGCCGGGTCGTTGAAGTCACCCACGTACTGCGGTGCGAGGACCTTGACGTCCGGCCGGACGAACCGAGCGCCGTTACCGAATGCGCTGGCGGCGTTCACGATCGCCGGAAGTTCCACCCCGCCGACGAACCCGACCGTCCCGTTCTTCGACGACATGGCGGCGACGGCACCGGACAGGAATTCGGCCTCGGCCTGCTGCGGGTCGTAGTAGGCCAGGTTCGGCAACGGTTCGGCGTCGGCGGGCCCGCCGATCTCCACGAACTTGACGTCGGGGAACTGCGGGGCGACCGCGCGCAGGTCGGCGTCGGTCTGCCCACCGACCGAGATCACCAGATCGTTCTGGGAGGCGAAGCGCTGCAGCGCCTGCTGATAGTCGGCGGCGGCGACCTGCTCGACGTAACTGACGTCGATCCTGTCCCCGTATTCGGCCTGGATGCGTTCCACGCCTGCGAATCCCGACTGCATGAATCCCGTGTCGTTGATCGATCCGGGCAGGAAGACGCCGACGGACAGGACGTCGTCGGACGAGTCCGCGTCAGAAGTTCCGCACGCGCTCAGTCCCACTGTCAGAAGACCAGTGGCTGCGACGGACATGACCTTGGTGGCGGTGGTGACCTTCATAGGGCTTCTCCCGATTCATCGATACCGATTAGCGGTATACCGTTACGAGAAGCGTGGTCCCGATCCATTTCTGTCAGATTGCGAGGCTGTAAGAATTCCATTACTGGTATACCGCTATTTTTCGGTGTCTATGCTGGTGACAGGCACGAAGAGGAAAGAGGTCGAACGTGACAACCGCAGTGGACGCAGCAAGCCGGAAGTCGCTACGGGACGTCGCCTATGACGAACTACGCTCCCGCATCATCGGCCTGGACCTCGCTCCGGGTACCCGTCTGATCGAGCGCGATCTTGCCGAGGAGCTGGCCGTCTCGCGCATTCCGCTGCGCGAAGCGATGCAGCGATTGGAACGGGACGGGCTGGTCGTCGTGGTGCCGCGCCAGGGTGCGATCGTCTCGCCGTTCACCGTCGACGACGTCCGGGACCTCTTCGACGTCCGCGAGAACCTCGAGGTTCTCGCAGCGCGACTGGCCGCCGAACGCGCCGACGAGGAGGGCCTGGCAGCTCTTGCCGCTCAACTGGATACAGCACGCGACGCGACCGAACGCGGCGACAAGGCTGCCATCGCCGCGGCGAACGCGAAGTTCCACGCCCTCATCGTCGATCTCGCCGCCAACCCGCTACTCGAATCGATCCTGCAACCGCTGGAAGCCCGGACACAGTGGCTGTTCCATCTGACCAAGGAGCGCGACGCCACGGTGCAATGCCGCGAACACGAGGAGCTGCTGGCCGCCATCGCCGACCACGACCCCGACCGGGCTGCCGAATCCGCTTTCCACCACGTGCATTCCGGACGCGAGGCCAGCCTGAGAATGGCCGCCGAATGGTCCGATGTCGACATCGACCCGGTACACCTCACCAAGGGCCGGCGACGCGGCGGCTCGTGACCATTTGGCGGGCCCACTACCGGTAAGGCGCTGGGACCTTCGCGATGAATCGGAGAAGGTGCTGGTCGGACCGGATCGACTATCCTTCAGCCGCTTCGAATTCGAGCTCGCCGAGCTGGCCGAGCCGGCTCTTGATTCGTTCGATGTCGACGGGTAACCGGCCGCTGCCGGCGAACGCGTCCAGCGGCGTGGTCGCGAGGAAAACGGTGGTGATGTCGCAGTCGTACAGCACGTCGACCACGTTGGCGAAGCGTTGCGCCGGCTCACGTCCTGTGGCTCGAAGGTCGGGCACTCCGCTGACGACCCAGGTACCGAATTGTCGTGCGAGGGCGAGGTAGTCGACCGGGGCCGTGGTGTTTTCGCACAGGTCGGCGAAGTCGACCCACAGGCACCCCTCCGCTGCGCGCAGGGCACGGACGGGATGCCCGGCCGGTGCGAGGACTGTGCGTTCGTCGGGAGTCGGCGAGCGCAGTCCCAGTCGGTCTCTCTGCTCCTGCGTGCCGGGGCTGACCCACCATCCGGCGGCGAAACCGGCCTCGTGACCGGAGGCGGTGCGGTAGTCCACAGGCCCGTCGACGGTGACGACGGTGAAGAACTGCTCGATCATCTCGATCGAGGGGATGAAGTCGTCGTGGAACAGCGGGTTGGGCATCAGGGATCGAGGCGGGTAGTTCGAAGTCAGGATCACCCGGATCTGCCGATCGAGAAGGGCGGGCAGGAGACGGGCGATGAACTTGCCGTCCGCGGGGTCGTGGACGTGGAACTCGTCGAAGCACACGAGATCCACCCCGCCCAACAGCTCGTCCAGAGCAGCGGCAAGGTTGTTGCGGTGCCGTCGGATGCCCAGATGCAGGTCGCGGAAGAACTCGTGGAAGTGAACCCGCATCTTCCGGTCGGTCGGCAGCGCGGCGAAGTACGTCGCCATCAGCCAGCTCTTGCCCCGTCCGACGGGACCCCACAGATACAGATTCCGATCGCCGGCGGCGAGGGCGGCCGCGGTCTCCAGCTGCGATCCGTCGAGGGTGAATCCCAGATCTTGTGCAGCGGTATCGAATGCAGCGCCGTCTACGAGCAGGGAACCACGTGGCGGTGACGTTCTGCGAGTCCGACGCATGGCTCGAAACTCTAGCATCGTAGAGTCTCGGGGAATGGAGGTGGATATGGCTGAACGTCGCTCCCGTCGAGAGCTGATCTGCGAGGCCGCGTTGGACCTGGCTGCCGAGGGTGGCAACCATGCGCTCACGCACCAGGGCATCGATGCACGCCTCGGTCTGGCCCGGGGCTCGACGTCGTACTACTACCGCACCCGTCACGCCCTGGTGTCCGCCGCGATCGCGCACCTGGCGCGCCGGTCCCGGGAACACTTCGACAGCGCCGCCTCCATCGTCCGGCCGCCCACCATCGAAGCGGCCGGGAATCTGATCGCGGACCAGCTCGAAACGCTGGTGACGGACCGACGCAGGGACGTCCTTGCCCGATACGCGCTCGTCGTCGACGCGGCCGCCGACGACGAGCTGAGGACAGGTCTGGCGTCGTGCCTGTTTTCGCTTCCCGCCGCGACCGCACTGATGGATGCCCTCGGCGCATCAGGACCTCCGGATGCCGCGCGCGACCTCATCAGTCTGCTCGAAGGGATGGTGTCCGATTTCGCGTTCGGGACAAGGGTTCTCGCACCAGGTGATTCGTTCGCCGAGCATCGCGAGTCGCTGCGGACCACGATCCGCCTGTGGATAGGCACTCTCGTTACGAGCCGATGACATCCGCGTTCGAGGTCACTCGGAAGGCGGGCTATCGACCGAGAATGCTGCGGCGTGCCCGGGCCCGTAAAGGGGCTTCGAGCCTGCTCGAGACGAAACTGCCCCGGATCGTATCCGGGAACAGGGACGTATGGGCTCGCGAGTCCACCGCCCGGTGCCCCGGCCCGACGTAAGCTCGAAAACGGACGGAAGTCCGAACCGTGCAGAGCTGCACTCGGAGGTCAGGACCGAAGTAGACGATGGCCGATACAGATCCCTTCGCGACGCAACGTGGCGTGGCCGGAACGGTCTCCGCGGAGCTGGAGGACGTCGGTTTCGAGGATCCGCAAGAGGTCGGCCGCGGCGGATTCGGCGTGGTCTACCGGTGCACTCAGCCTTCGCTGGACCGCGTCGTCGCGGTGAAGGTCCTCACGGCCGATCTGGACGAGGACAACCGCGCCCGATTCCTGCGTGAGCAGCGCGCCGCCGGCCGCTTGACCGGTCACCCCAACATCGTCAACATCCTGCAGGCCGGCATCACCGCCAACGGCCGGCCCTTCATCGTGATGCCCTTCGAATCCCAGGGCTCGCTCGAGACGCGGATTCGCCGGCAGGGCCCGCTCCCGCTGGAGGACGTCCTGCGGATCGGGGTCAAGATGGCCGGCGCGCTCGAGGCGGCCCATGCTGTCGGCATCATTCATCGCGATGTGAAGCCCGCGAACATCTTGTTCACGGACTACGGCGAGCCGGCGTTGACGGACTTCGGTATCGCTCACGTCGCGGGTGATTTCCGGACAGCCGTCGGGGTGCTCACCGGTTCGCCGGCGTTCACCGCACCGGAGGTGTTCAACGGTGCGCCACCGAGCGCCGCCGCCGACGTCTACGGGCTCGGGGCCACCCTGTTCGCGGCGGCCACCGGTCACGCCGCGTTCGAACGTCGCAGCGGTGAGCAGGTGGTCGCGCAGTTCGTGCGGATCGCCACGGAGCCGGTCCCGGATCCTCGTGACCACGGGGTCGCCGCCGACGTCAGTGCTCTGATCGGGGCCGCAATGGCCGGCGACCCGGACGACCGCCCGTCCGTGGTCGAGCTGGGGGGCAGGCTTCGCGAGGCGCAACGATCACACGGATTCTCCGTGGACGACATGACCGCGAGCGCGGGTGCCGGAGTTCCTGTCTACGCCTCGAGCACGGCGGGAGAGGCCACCCGGCCACCGACGGCGCGGACCGGCCGCACGCGAGACCTTCCGCTGGAGCTGACGAGCTTCGTCGACCGCCGCGAAGAGCTGGGGAAGGCCAAGAACCTCCTGGCGACCGCCCGTCTGGTGACGCTGGTCGGGGTCGGTGGGGTGGGCAAGACCCGTCTCGCGCTGAGAATCGCCCATCAGATGCGCGCCGCGTTCGCCGACGGTGTGTTCCTCGTCGAACTGGCCGAGCTGCAGGACGAATCCCTCCTGGTCGACGTGGTCGCCGGTGCGATCGGTCTGCGCGATCAGTCGACCACGCCGCTGAAGGTGGTCCTCGAGAACTACCTCGCGAAGCGGGAGGTGCTGCTCGTCCTCGACAACTGTGAGCATCTGATCGACGCGGTCGCGCATGTCGCGGAGTCGCTGCTGCGCGCGGGGCCGGGATTGCGGATCCTCGCGACCAGTCGTGAGCGGATCGGCATCGGCGGCGAGGTGGTGCTGCCGCTGGCGCCGCTGCCGATCCCCGATCTCGAGAATCTCCCGGCACGAGGACACCGCAACGACGCGATGACGCTGTTCGTCGAGCGGGCCGCCGCGGCGGTGCCCGGCTTCGTGGCCGGTGACGACGACGCGCTCACGATCGCCAAGATCTGCCGTCGTCTCGAAGGCCTGCCGCTGTCGATCGAACTCGCCGCCGCCGGGCTGCGGGCGATATCGCCGGAGCAGGTGTTGCAGCGGCTCAGCGACCGCTACGCGCTGCTCACCCGGGGTAGCAGGGATGCACCCGAGCGGCAACAGACGCTGAGGATGTGCGTCGACTGGAGCTACGAACTGTGCACACCGCTGGAACAGCGGATGTGGGCGCGTCTGTCGGTGTTCGTCGGAGGGTTCGAACTCGATGCCGCCGAGCACATCTGCGGCTCGGAGTTCTCCGCGGAGGATGTCTTCGACGCGGTGTCCAACCTCGTCGACAAGTCGATCCTGATCCGCGAGCAGTCCGGTCCGGTCGCGCGGTTCCGGATGCTCGAGACGATCCGGGAGTACGGACAGGAGAAGGCATCCGAGGCAGGTGATCTCGCGGATCTGCGACGGGCGTACCGCGACTGGTACGAGCAGCTGGCGCGGGACGCGGAGGCCGACTGGATCGGCCCGCGACAGCTCGATTGGATGAAGCGGCTCACCACGGAACTGGCCAACATACGGCAGGCGCTGGACTTCTGTGCCTCCGACGACCCGGAGGCCGGGGTCCGGATGGCGGGGGCGTTGTTCCCCTATTGGTTTTCGCGGAGTCTCATCGGCGAGTGCGGTCGCTGGTGTCACCGGATGCTGGAACAGGCGGTGGCGAAGCCGAGCGTCGACCGGGCGAAGGCGGCATTCGTGGAAAGCGCGATGGCCGGGCTGCAGGGAGATTCGGACGCCTCGGTGATCGTGATGCGGAACGAGCGCGCGTTGGCGGAAGGGACGACGGACCCCCTCCTGCTGGCGTATCTCGATCTCGGCGACGCCTACGGCACCCTGTTCAGTGGTGACCTTCAGCGCACGTGTGAATGGTTCGAAGGCGCATTGTCGACCTTCACGGATCTGAACGATGTCCTCTACCAAGTGGTTCCCCGCATCGGCATGGGACTGGCCTACGAAATCGTCGGTCGGACCGACCTGGCGATCAGCTGCTACGAGCGTGCCCTCGAGATCACCGAGGCTCGCGGTGAGTCCGTACACAGATCGTATGCGCAGTGGGCACTGGCGGTCGTGGTGTGGCGTCAGGGCGACCGCGACCGCGCGGAACAGCTTCTACAGCAATCACTTCGGATTGCGCGCAAGTACACGCCACGGCTCAACATCAGTTTGGTCCTTCAGGTGCTCTCATGGATCGCGATGGCGGATCGCAATGCCGAACGCGCGGTGGTCCTGGCCGCGGCCGCCGACCACCTGAGCCAGTCGATCGGAAGTCCGTCCGTGGTTGTGCCCGGTCTTGCCGAGAACCACGAAATGACTCTGCGTGCCGCGCGTGATGCACTGAGTTCGAGGGCGTTCGAGGCCGCTCGCCGGAAGGGCGAAGCGCTCGGCGTCACCGGCGCGGTCGCGTATGCGCTCGGGGAAAACTCCGGCGGATCCGGGTCGAAGTCTCCCCTCGCAAGTGCCCCGACGAAGCGGGAACTCGAGGTCGCCGGGCTGGTCGCCGAGGGACTGACGAACAGGGAGATCGCGGAGCGTCTGACGATCTCGCTCCGTACCGCGCAGGGACACGTCGAGCGTCTTCTGGGGAAGCTCGGATTCGCCAGGCGTTCCCAGATCGCGGTGTGGTTCACCGAGCAACGCGACTCCGGCGAGTGATCGGGAGTTTTTCCGGCGACACGAACGCGTGTTCGAGTTGACCCTCGACGCCACCCGTGGGACCATCCCTGCACCGGCCTGAATACAGGTCGACCCCGGAAGGTGCTACCAACACCGACCGGGGTCTGGGCACACGACAGATAGGCACTGTCATGCACCGTACGGTGGATTCTATCCACACGCCCCGCAGAGGCGTGCACGAGCAACGAGCCGCGAGCGCCTTCCGCGCCGGCCCGCACATCACCTGGCCACCAGGTTCGTATCCGACGTCCTGACCACGCAGCCCCTCGATCCCGCGACCCGCGGTCCGATCGAGGGGCTCGAGGTGTTCTCCGTCTGCCTCGGTGTGGGCACGGGCCGTTCCGGTGACCGTGGCGCATCGGGCGGGCGTCGTCGCTCGTCTCCCAGAGTCCGACGTCAGCGCTTCGACGCTGCGAACCGGGTGCCATTCCCGTGTTTCGAAACCGACTGGGCGCCAGTAACCCTCGTCTCCACAGCTGGTGGTGGAGCACCCGATCGTGCGGGTCGACACGAACGACCGGGTCCAGTACCTGCCGCACGTCCGCCGCGACGTGGGGCTACGAGTGCTGGCCGAGACGGTCTATCGGGGCATGGCGACCGGGCAGCGTTGGGGAAGGGGCCGGAGCAAGCTCAGGGACCCGTAGGGTCTCCGATCGGTCGGGGGCAGCCGCCCGCAGGGCGTCCGTCGATCTCCGGTTGTTCGAGCTCGGTCGGCTCACTGCAGGATTCGGGGACCGAGTTGGTGGGTGAGTTCGAGAGCCAGCATGAGTGCCAATCGGTGTTCACCGGGGTGGTGGCCGAGCAGTTCGGTTGCGCGGGCGACTCGTTGCAGGACGGTGTTGCGGTGCGTGTGCAGGCGAACCGCCGCCCGCGGGGCGTTGTCGGCTTCCTCGAGGTAGATCCGCAGGGTTTCGCGAAGGCGGGCGGCCGCGGGTGTGTCCGCCGCCAGAGGTCCGAGCGTGCTGGTGACGAATTCCGTTGCGCGGTCCGGGTCCTGGGCGGTCAACGCGGTGACTTCCAGGTCCCGGTACAGCGCGAGCCGGGCACCGCCGGGGTGACCGGCCAGCAGCCGCTGGATGGACACCGCGGCGGCATGTGATCGGCGGAATCCGGTGATGCCGGGTCGGGTGGGGCCCACCGCGACGCGGATGTGGGATTGCGCGTGCGCGAGGGCGTTTCGCATCGCCTCGTACGAGACGTCGGACTCGGTACCCAGCCACGCCCACAGGGCGGAGGTTCCCGCGGGGAGGGTGAGGGGACCGCGAGCACCGACGGCACGCGCCAGGACGGTGGCAGCCGACTCCAGAGCGCCCTGGATTTCGCCGACCGGTTGGGACCACAACACCAGCGCGGTGTGACGACGGGAGAGGTCGTACCCGAGTCGTTCGCCGGCCCGGGAACCGTCGATCGGCGCGCCGTCCAGGATCAGCCGGACCGTCTCGGTGCGGCGTGCGAGAGCGCCGCCGAGCACCTGTTCCCGCTCCCGTTGCGCTTCGGCGAGGACGCAGGCCACGACGTGGTCGACGTACTCGAATACGCGTTGCGAGGAGGCGTTCAGCAGTTCCATCAGCAGAGGGCTCGCCGGAACGAGCGCGGCGGCGAGTTTCATGTAGCGTTGCCAGGCGACGTTCTGCCCGCGACGGTAGGCCTGGAAGATCACGTCGAATTCGATGCCGCGTCGAGCAACGGTGCGGGCGATGTCGAGCGCTTCGGGCGGGACGTCGATCGGTGCGGTTCCACCTTCCCGTCGGGTGAGGGTGGTGAGCAGACGCAGTGCGTTCGCGCGGTTGCTCGCCGACATGTCCGCTGCGATCGCGGCATCCGTACCCAGTGCGGGGGTCAGGTCGACCACGGCGGCGTCCATCGCCTCGACCAGTTGGTCGAGCTCGGCGAGCATCGCCTCGGCCACCTCACCCATCAGTTCGATGACCTCGGGGGATTCCCCGGTCATGAGCAAATTGTGCCATCGCACATATCGAACCGGAAAGACTGAGCGTAGGCACATTCTTCTCCGATGGATCCGGCCGTAACGTGAAGTGCATCACGTTCGACAAGGAGGAATCTCAATGAAGTTGTCAAGCCGCCGCGACGGTAGACGCGGGCTGGTAGACCGCCTCGTCGCGGAGCATCGCCCACAACACGTTCAC
>NZ_JBSFRG010000025.1:0-98769 GCF_053589115.1 Rhodococcus sp. NPDC003383
ATGGTACTGCACTCGACAGGGTGTGGGAGAGTAGGACACCGCCGAACACCCGTTACCGAAGACCCCCACCGATTCCGGTGGGGGTCTTCGGCTTTTCTGGGAATGCACCACGTCACCGGTAGTCGGGATTGGGGAAGTCGAAGCGACACCCCGCATCCCAGCCAGAGCGCTGGTTTCCATGCGCCGGAATGCCGCCGGTGTCCTTGAGCAGCCGCGCCAGGTGCAGCAGATTCCACGTCATGAAGGTCGTGTTGCGGTTGGTGAAGTCGTTCTCCGGCCCGCCTGAGCCTGGATCCAGATAGGACGGACCCGGGCCGGCCTCCCCGATCCAGCCGGCGTCGGCCTGCGGCGGGATGGTGTATCCGATGTGCTGCAGGGAGTACAGAATGTTGCTGGCGCAATGTTTGACGCCGTCTTCGTTGCCGGTGATCAGGCAACCGCCGACCCGTCCGTAGTACAGATATTGTCCGGCGTCGTTGAGCAGGTGGGAGCCGCCGTAGAGCCGCTCGATCACCTGCTTGGTGATCGAGCTGTTGTCGCCCAACCAGATCGGACCGGCGAGCACGAGGATGTCGGCGGCGAGCACCTTCTCGAAGATCTGTGGCCACTCGTCGCTTGCCCAGCCGTGTTCGGTCATGTCGGGCCACACCCCGGTGGCGATGTCGTGGTCGACGGGTCGGATCACTTCGACCGAGACTCCTTGGACGTTCATGATGGCGGTGCTGACATCGATCAGCCCGTGGGTGTTGCTCACTTCGGGTGAGCGTTTGAGAGTGCAGTTGAGGTAGAGGGCACGCAAGTCGTCGTAGCGTGGTTGCGCGTCGGTCATGGCAACTCCCGTCCAGCCGGAGTCAACCGCGCGACGGGAAGTCAGCGGCGCGCTGCCGGCACCGCGCTGGTGTCTCGGCCGTCGGCGGCTGCGGTCAAGCTCTATTGCAGCACAATATTTTCGAGGTATTTCGAAGTTCGAAGAGCAACGAACGTCGGACAGCAGGACGGTTGTCTGCCGGCCCCCGCAGGCGAATCATGGAATCTGCGGTGGCCGAGGCTGCCGGCCGCCGGCGATGCCGGTGGTGGACGGTTGCTGCCAGGCCATCGAGAACAGCTCGGTGAGGCAGTTGTGATGTTCATTCAGGTGTGGCAGGGCGCGGTGCGTGATCGGGACGCGCTACTGGACTGCATGGAACGGTGGACCCGCGAATTTCGACCGGAGGCACACGGATACTTGGGCAGCACTTCGGGTTTCAGTGACGACGGTACCTGGGTCTCCGTCGTGCGATTCGAGTCCGAGGAGATGGCCCGCCGCAACAGCGAGCGCCCGGAACAGGGTGAGTGGTGGGCAGAGGTCGAGCGGTGCTTCGACGGCCCGATCACGGTCCACGATTGCCGGGACGTCGACACGTGGATGGGCGGCGGATCGGACGAGGCAGGTTTCGTGCAGGTGATGGAGGGCCATTGCGACGACCTGCCGCGGATGCGGGAGGTGCTCGCGGAAGGGGCCGATCGGGTGCACGAACTGCGCCCGGAGATCCTCGGTGGGACGCTCGCGGCGTACGGCGACGACGGCTACGTCGAAACCGTGTACTTCTCGTCCGAGGAAGAGGCCCGCGCACACGAGCGGATCGAGATTCCCGACGATCTGCGGCCGTTGTTCGAGGAGGAGATGCGGTTGCTGGGCGACGTGCACTACTACGACCTGCACGCGCCGATCCTGACGTCCGCCGGTAGGTGACGGATGGACTTCGGCCCGAGCGGCGATTGCACGCTCGGGCCGAAGGGTTTCAGGGACGCGGCCGGGGAGTGGGGCGCGGCATCGCCTTCGTCAGACGCGGAGCCCATCCGTGCGACGGCCAGCGCTTGAGACCCAACCGATCCGGGGTCACCCGGGTGTCGACGAACATCTTCTCGAGTTCCGGATCGGACTCCCCGAGGAAGCGATACAGGATCGTGCCGCCGTTCTCCTCGGTGCGCGAGGCGGCTTCCCAGCCCGTCGCTCGGTATGCGCCGCGGACGATGTTGTCGGCGACCACGAGTATCGGCAGTCCGTCGACACGGCGTGCTGCGGTGCCGGCCGGCCACGGCCGATCGGCGAGATCCCGGACCTGCTCCGGCGATGCCGATTTCGCCTCCGTGATCCGCAGGACGACGCACGGCGTCGGCAACTCCGGTGCAGCCTTCGCCGAGTACTGGCGGACGAGTTCGGCGATCGGTCGCGCAACCCGATCCGCCTCCGAGTCGCCGGTGGTCCCGGCAAGGTTCGTCAGTACGAATTCACCGCGATGCGATTCGAGCAGACCCAGCGCGGCGACCACCGCCTGCGCGGTTGCGCCGGCGGCGTGATCGCCGTCCGCGGCGGGAAGCAGATGGTCGGCGACGACGAAATGCTCCACCGCGTATCCCGAGTCGTACACGCCACGGACGCGGCGCAGCGCCGCGTCGATCTCGGGGGTGCTCTGGGGTGCGCTCTCGCCCGCAGCGGTGAGCTTGTGCGTCTCACCGAGCGCCGCCCAGGTGAGCGCGAAGATGCGGTTTCCGCGACCGCTGCCGATGTGCAGCACGGTGCGGTCCCGAGGGTCGAACAGCGCGTACACGTAGGCGCCGAGCTGATCGACGACGGTGGCCGGCAGCGGATCGGGAGTCGGGGTGCGGTCGTCGACCTCGGTGACGATCGCCCGCAGGACGGTCAGCCGCAGCGCCACCGGGACGGTTCCTGCGGAACCTCCGAACAGCTCCCGGTTCGCGGCGTCGACGGAACCGAAGGTGCGTCCGATGTTGCGGCTGAGGGCACCGAGTGCGTGGGTGAACTCCGTGAGCCGCTGCCGTGGGTCGTCCGCCGTCTCGGGCAGCTCGTTGCTGGTCAGAAACATCTGGATCTCGGGCGATTCCAGAAGCGTCTGGGCGATGTTCGGAGGAACTGTCCACACGGTGCGCATGAGGCGACTCTAGGCCAGACAACGGCCCCAGACCCCGCACCGCGCGCATCGTCCTCGATCGTCCCGTGTCGCGGCTACGCTCGTCGATCATGGACGGGGTCCGACTCCGCGGCAGGTCCGCGTCGCGGTTGCTGCGTGACGCGAGCGCCTCGTCGCGCATCGAAGGTTTGGTGATCGTTGCCGTCACAACGATCCTGCTGGTGCGTCTGTACCTGCATCTGACGGGGTATCCCCAGGTCGGGGGCGCGACCCTGCACATCGCGCATTCGCTGTGGGGCGGGTTGCTGATGGTCGTGGCATTGTGCGGGCTGCTCACCTATCTCGGGCGCACCCCGCACGCGTTCGGGATCGTCGCCGGAGGCATCGGCTTCGGGTTGTTCCTCGACGAGATCGGCAAGTTCCTCACCAAGACGAACGACTACTTCTATCGGCCCTCCGTCGCGATCATGTACGTCGTGGTGCTGCTGTTGCTGCTCGCCAACCGTGCGATCCACGGGTTCCGGCCGGTCACGGCCCGGGAGGATCTGGCGAACGCCGCCTCGACCGCGGTGGACGGGGTGATGCGCGGGCTCACACCCGCCGAGCGGGCCCGCGCGACCGCGCAGTTGAGATCCGCGCGGGCAGGTGGCGCGGACCCGGAAGCGGCCGACGAGATCGAGCGGTTGCTGGCCCGCTGCCGCGACCGCGACGACCGTCGGTCGCGGGTCGGTGCCGGCGTGAAACGGATGGTGCCGCCCGCCCTGCGCGGGGATCGCGGCACTTGGGCCGCGGCGGTGACACTGACGGTCTTCTCCGGGCTGATGCTCGTCCACGCGGTGGTCACCCTCGCCGACGATCTGAACGGCAGCGACCGCGACCTCACGGTGTGGTTCCAGTTCGTGGGGGTCACGGTGACGACGCTGCTGTGCGTGGTGGGGTTGACCGGGCTGTGGGGGCGGCGCGGGTGGGCGCTGCGGGTGTTCAGTGCGGCGGCCCTGATCACGGTGCTGTTCGTCGAGGTCGTCGACTTCGCGGTCGCGGAGTTCGGGGCCCTGCTCAATGTTGCCGTGGGTGCCGCGGCCCTGGCCGTGTTCTCGAATCGGCTCGCCGGCCGGGACCGTGACGAACCGATTGTTCCGGCCGTGTGAACAGGGAGTGGTTTCGAATCGAGCGCCGAGGCCACTTACCTGCCGTTCGTCGCTTACGGTAGACACCGTGAGCATGCCAGCCCCTGATGCCGCGAGCACTGCGGCGAGCAGCGCATCGACCTGGCCCGCGATTCTGACGTGGCGGGCGGTCGATGCGCCGCGTATGGAATCGGTCCGTGTGCAGTTGAGCGGTAGTCGCATCAAGTCGTCCGGCCGTATCGTCGGGGGTGCGTGCGCCGAGCATCCGGCCTTCAGTGCGTCCTACGACCTCGTGACCGACGAGAACGGTGTCACCCGCAGGTTGTCGGTGCGCACGACGCTGGCCTCGGGTGAGAAGCACATGTCGATCAGCCGGTCCGGTGAGGGAATCTGGATGGTCGACAACGGGACGCAGCATCAGCGGTCTGCGTTCGGTGGTGCACTCGACGTCGACGTGATCCTCAGCCCGTTCTTCAATGCGCTGCCGATCCGGCGGTACGCATTGCAGTCCGGCGCGGACGATCTCGAGGTTCCCGTCGTGTACGTGAACCTGCTCGATCTCAGCGTCGAGGAGGCGACGCTCATCTACAGCAGCGCCGCCGACGGCATCCACGTCATGTCACCGGTATCGAGTTCGACCGTCACGGTCGACGCGGACGGTTTCGTCGTCGACTATCACGGGCTCGCCGAACGCATCTGATCGTCCGGTGTGCCCTCGACGGCCAGGGCGAGCGCGAGCGCCGTGGACTCGCAGGGATGGCTGCCGTGTCCGCCGGGCCCGCTCGTCAGTCCGACGACTTGCAGGCCGACGGGGTGATCGTGGCCGTCCGGGGCCGGTACGGACAGTGCAGGGACCCCGAGCACATTGAACGGGATGCAGCGCTGCAGCAGGGGAGCACGCAGCTCGGCGGGGTCGCTGTCCACCGGCGCCGACCGCACCCCGGTGGTGACGGTGAGCAGGGCGTCGAGTCGTTCGGTTCGGCGCAGTCGCCGCAGCACCTCGCCGCGCAGGCGTTCGGCCGCGCGCAGCGCCCGCAGGTATTCGGAGGCGGGCCGGTCGGCCTGCGCGGCCAGAAGCGCCGCCGTCGGCGGGCAATATCTGCCGGGGTCGTCCTCGAACCACCGTTGATGCGTTTCGTACGCCTCGGATCCGGTGACGATCGGATACGCGCCGAGCATCTCGTCCGTCTCGGGCAGTGTCGTGTCCACGACCTCGGCGCCGAGGTCGCGGAGGGTGCGGCAGGCGGTGTCGAGCGCCGCGGCGACCTCGGCGTCGTCGATGTTCCAGATGCCGCCGCGCAGTACGCCCACGCGCAGTCCCGACACCGGGGTGCGCAGGTGCGCGACCCCGGGCAGCGCACCCCACGCCAGCCCCGCGTCGAGGACGTCGCCGGTGAGCAGGCCGATGTGGTCGAACGTGGTGGACAGCGGGAACACGCCGTCCAACGGCAGAGCGCCGCTGCTCGGCTTGAGCCCGACGATCCCGCACAGCGCAGCGGGTGTGCGGACACTGCACCCGGTGTCGGTGCCGAGCGCGAGCGGCACGATGCCCCTGCCGACCAGCACCGCCGAGCCCGACGACGAACCGCCGCTGATCAGCGCCGGATCGTGCGGGTGCGAGGCCGGACCGTCCGCGTTGACCAGACCGGTGGGGCCGTATGCGAACTCGTGCAGGTGCGTCTTGGCGACGACGATCGCTCCGGCTTCCCGCAGTTGCTCGACGATCCGGGCGTCCCGACGGGCCGGGGGTGCGTCGGCGAGGACGGCGCTGCCGCAGCGTGTCGGCATTCCCGCGACGTCGATGTTGTCCTTGATCGCGACGGCGACGCCGTGCAGGGGGCCGATCCAGCTGCCGGCGTCGAGCTCCGCGTCGGCGCGGGCCGCGGATTCGAGCGCGGCCGCGTCGTTGCGGGCGGCGACGATGTTGCTCCAGGGCGTGCCGTCGAGGGCGTCGAGTTCGGCGAGGACCTGCCGGACGTGGTCGGTCGCGGTGAGGTCGCGCTTGGCCAGGGCCGACGCGGTGTCGCGCAGATTCACGACGTCCACACCCCGCCGCGACGCCCGGCGTCGCGCAGCTGCTCGATCCAGTTGTCGTCGCCGGGAACGATCCCGGTGATGGGCTTGCGTTCGCGCTGCTCGTAGCGCTGCCGGGCCGCGTGGCCCGCGGACGTGAGGTCGCCGGTGCGGCCGTCGGCGAGCTGCTCGCGGGCGGTGCGCAGCACCTCGAGGGTTTCGTCGAGCGCCGCGAGCAGGGCGGTCGCGTTGCCCTCGCACATCGCGTCGACGAGCGCGGGTGCGGTCCCGGCGATGCGCGTGCCGTCGCGGAAGGAACCGGCCGCCAGCGCCAGCGCGAGGTCGCCGCCACCGGCCCCGGCGAGGGCGAGGGCTTCGGCGAGGATGTGCGGCAGATGCGAGATCCGCGCGACCGCCGCGTCGTGTTCCCCGGACTCGGCAGGCACGACCACCGAACCGCAGTCGAGGGCGAGTCCGGCGACCTGTTGCCACACGTCGGGGTCGGCTCCGTCGTCGACGGTCACCACCCACACGGCGTCGCGGAAGAGATCGGCGGTGCCGGCCTCCCATCCGGATTCGGCGGTCCCGGCCATGGGATGCCCGCCGACGAAGCGTGCGGACAGTCCCCGTGCCGAGACCGCCGCGGCGACCGCGGACTTCACGCTCACCACGTCGGTCAGGGCGACGTTCGGGGCGTGCTCGGCGACCGCGGCGAGTACCGAGTCGACCACAGGCATCGGCACCGCGACGACGACCAGCGCGTCGGAAGCGGCCGCGCGGCGCAGCACCGTGGGCAGGTCGGTGGAGGCGTCGAAGCCGTCGGCGATCGCGGCGTCGACGGCACCGGACGAACGGTTGTATCCCCAGGCTTCGCGGCCCGCGGCGACGGCGGCACGCAGCAGCGAACCGCCGATCAGGCCGAGGCCGAGCACGCAGACGGGCGGGGCGGAAACTGCACTGGACACCGCATCAGGTTGGCACATTCGCCATCGGACTTCATTCACGGGACCGGGCCGACTACCGTTGCGCGCATGGCTGCACAGCGTGTAGGGGACAAGAGCCCTTCGGTGACAACATCCGGGGCATCCGGTGCTTCGTCGGAGGACCTGGACGGCTTCGCCGTCGCTGTCACGCGGGAGGAAGGCCGGTGGAAGTGCCGGGCCCTGACTTCTGCTGCGTTGACGAGTTTGGCGACGGCGGAGACGGAGCTGCGAGAGCTGCGGAGCTCCGGCGCGGTCTTCGGTCTGCTCAACGTGGACGACGAGTTCTTCGTGATTGTGCGTCCGGCTCCGGCGGGGACGCAGTTGCTGTTGTCCGACGCGACGATGGCGGTGGACTACGACATCGCCGCCGACGTGCTCGAGGCACTCAACATCGAGATTCCCGACATCGACCCGGACGAGCTGGACGAGGTCGAGCCGTGGGAAGAGGGGGACCTGGCGATCCTCGCCGACATGGGTCTGCCCGAGCCGGTCCTGGCGGTGATCCTGTCGGAGACGGAGCTGTACCCGGACGAGCAGATCGAGGAGATCGCGCAGCGCTGCGGGTTCGACGACGTGTTGTCCTCCACCTTGGACAAGCTGCAGAAGTAGATGGGTCTGCGGGACGACGAGGAACTGATCCGGGTCGCGCTCGAGGCCGCGAAAACGGCACCCGCCGGGGACGTCCCGGTGGGTGCGGTGGTCTTCGCGGCCGACGGCACCGAGCTGGCACGTGCGGCGAACTCGCGGGAAGCGACCGGTGATCCGACCGCGCACGCCGAGATCCTCGCGTTGCGGGAAGCCGCGCGGGTGTACGGCGACGGGTGGCGGCTCGAGGGCGCGACCCTGGCCGTGACGCTCGAGCCGTGCACGATGTGCGCGGGCGCGATCGTGCTCGCCCGGGTCGGCCGGGTCGTGTTCGGGGCGTGGGAACCGAAGACCGGCGCGGTCGGGTCGCTGTGGGACGTGGTGCGCGACCGTCGCCTCACACATCGGCCCGCGGTGCGCGGTGGTGTTCTCGAGGCCGAATGCGCGGGGGTCCTCGAGGACTTCTTCCGCACCCACCGAGACCTTGCCTAGGGCTCTGACCAGCCGATTTCAACTCAGCGACGCGATCCGGTAAAGTCTTTTAGCGGTGGCGTGTCCGAGCGGCCTAAGGAGCACGCCTCGAAAGCGTGTGACGGGTAACCCCCGTCCGAGGGTTCAAATCCCTCCGCCACCGCCAAGAGTCCCCCACCTGTTCACGCAGGTGGGGGACTTTTTTCGTCCCGTCAGTGCGGGAGGGAACCGGCTTCGGGCACAGATCGGGCACTGTCTCGCGCACGGGTACGCGGCAGGAGCCAGGGGCGGCACACCAGTACGAGCAGCGCGATCTCCACCGGTGCCCCGACGTAGTACATCAGTTCGGCACCCGCGCGAGCCTGTTCGACGGGCACACCGTCGGGTGGATCGGCATAGATGACCTTCGCGAGGATGTTGTGCGCTGCGATCGCCAGTACGAGCGCCCCGGCGCGCCACGGTGGTGAGGCGCGGTGTGGGGCGGGATCCGGTCCACCCAGCACGGCGAAGGTGAAGAGATACCCGGCGGCCAGGACGTGCGCGTGCACCAGGACATGGAGTGCCGGTTCGGTGTGCGTCGCCGCGTACAGGCCGGTGCGGTAGAGCACCCACAGCCCGCCGATGTCGAGTACGCCGGCGACGAACGGGTTGGTCGGTACCGCGAACGGGGGCGATGCCAACGCCCGTGCCAGGAGCCGGGCCGCGGGAACGGGGAGTAGTCGCAGAGCAAGGGTGACCGGTGCCGCCAGCACGAGGAGCAGTGGACCGAGCATGCCCAGAAGTACATGCGCGGCCATGTGGGCGACGAAGTCGTCGTGGGCGCGATCGGCGATGGGACCGACGAGTGCCACGCCCACCGAGGCCCATCCGGCAACCCACGCCGACGTCCGTTTCACCGGCCAGCAGACCTCGCGGCGCCGCAGCCGGCGGACTGCGAGCAGATAGGCGGCGACCGCGCCGACAATCAGCAGGACGGTCACCCATTCGCCCGGACCGAGGAAGGCGCTGCCCGCGTGGTGGTTCATGCGTCAGAGGGGACGTCGGAGCGGCGGGCACGTCGTGCAGTCACGACCCACAACGCGATGCCGGCGGCCAAGAGAAGGGCGGCGACGATGTTCCATACGAGGTCGTAGGGCGTCAGGTTCACGTCGTAGCGGATCTGGTGGAGACCCAGCACCTTGTGTTGGAACAGGCCGTCGTAGAGCTGGAAGAACCCGGCTCCGGTCAGCCAGCCGGCGGCGAAGGCCGAAACTCGGAAGGTGCCGTCGCGCGCCAGCCCGAAGACCAGCATCAGGGCTGCGACGGTCGCGAACCAGCTGAACGCGTGGAAGAGCCCGTCCGAGACGAGTCCCGCATCGGAGGTGGACTTGTCGTAGAAGTGGTGCCAGTGCAGCAGCTGGTGGAAGACCGCCTCGTCGAGGAACGCCACGGTACCGAGTCCGAGCAGAATCCCGGCGACGATGTTGCGGCCGTGCTGTGTAGGGCGACGTGCCTGGGAGTCCATGCGGATTCACTCGCCTTCCGTTCATGCCGTAGGAGAGTCGGTACCCACACGGGTCGTTCCGAAACGAGTCGGGATTGTCCGTACGGGTTGATTCGTTGAGCCGGCGATCCGTTACGGAACCTCGCCACCGCTAGCATCCGCAACCGGTTCCCGCATCCATCGACGCCGGTGCTCGCGCAGCTCGGTTTCGCGGCGGGCACGATAGTGCGCCAACGCCGCCGACAACAGATCACCGAGGTGATGGCGGTGGTTGACCCGAGGCTTCTGCTCGGGGTCGATGTGCAGCGGCGGGATCCATTCGGTGCGGCCCGGATACTCCGAACCTGCCGGTGCGACGCGGGTTTGCCAGCCGCCGGGCCCGTCGTGCACTAGCGCATGACACGCGTCGCAGGCGAGGTCCTCGTTGGTGATGTCGGTGGCTCCACCGTCCCGCCATTCGGTGATGTGATGGACGGCAGTGAGTGTCGCGGGGGCGTCGCAGCCGGGGCGGGTGCAGCCACCGGAGGCGGCGATCAACGCCAGCCGTTGATCGGCCGACGCCAAGCGTTTCGCGCGGCCGAGGTGCAGGGGCCGGCCATGATGATCGAAAATCGCCAGAACCGGGTGGGCGTTCTCGGCCATCCGCAGCGCGTCGCGGATCGGCACCAGACCGCCGGAGGCGGTGGTCACGATGCCGGACTCCTCTTCGAGCTGTTTGACGGTCATGGTCAGGATCGCGGTCACCGGCAGCCCGCGGTGGCTGCCGAGCACACCCGACGACAAGATCTGCCGCAGGGCGACTTTCAACGCGTCGTGGTTGCGTTGCGCCGCGGTGCGGGTGTCGCGGGCCGCGGCCTTCGCCAGCGCGTCGCGGTCGAGGGTCTCGGATTCGACGTCACCGGAGGGTGATTCGGGGTCGTCCGGGTTGTTCATGCCGGGCCGGGCGAGTTTCGCCAGCACCGGTTCGAGCAGCGCCCGGGTTTCCGGGTCGAGGAGCCCGGAGATCGGGGTCATGAGATCCGTTCCTTGTTTGCCGATCCGCAGACCCCGGCGCCGCTTGCGTTCCTTCTCGTCCGGCACGTCCCCGTCCGGATTCAGATACGCGAGCAGATGCGCCCCGATCTTGGCGACTTCCTCGGGCGTCACCGAGCAGGCCGCGTCCGCGAGGATCTGCTCGGCGACGGTGATCTCGTCGAACCCGACCCCGTGCGGCACCTTCCGCATCACCTTCGCCACGGCCGCGACATGATCCGGTCCGATCGCGCCAGAGCGCGCCGCGGCAGCGGTGGCGGGCAGTTCCGGTTCCAGGTCCTCGCCGTCGAGGGAATGCCAGGTGCCGACCTTCTTCGCGCCTTTGACCCGCCGGGTCGCGTCCGCGGCGGAGATCCGCAGCGTGCCGATGAGGAAGTCGTTGATCGAGCGGCACCCGAGGTCCTCCGGGACCCGTCGTTCGACGGTCTCGACAATCATTCGATGGCCGACGGCTGCGGCCTTGCGCAGGACGGTTTCGAAGCGCTGGAAGAACTCGACCAGGTCGTCGTTCGACAAGCCGGTGAGGTCGTCTTCGAGCAGGCCGTCGACAGCCTCGTCGAGGGCGGACAGCCGCGCCCCGACCTCGCCTTCTCGCACCCCCATCGAAAGCATGTTCGAACTATATCGAGGGGGTCCGACAAGTAGCGGGGAAGCTGAGGCTGCGGCGCCGCGGTGGAGTGCTAACCGCAGCGCCATTTGGTAAATGTGTTGTTCGGATCCTCGGGCCTCACTCCGGTGGAGTGGGCGAAGGTGCTCGGCGTCGGACTGACGGTCTTCTTCGTCGCCGAAGCGGAGAAGTGGGCAATTCGTCGCATCCACGCCGGACGTGAGGGGCTGTAGAAGCTATGGAGACGTCATCCCTTCGGCACATCCTGGTCGCCACCGACCTGTCCGACGGTGCGACGCACGCGGTCCGCCGCGCCGCGCAGCTCGCCCGCGAGCATCACGCACAGCTCACCGCGGTGTATGTGCCGGCCTCCGCCGCACCGGAGAAGCTGCGGCGGGCGAATGCACTCCTGGCGGAGCATCTGTACCGATGCGTCGGCGACACAGCGCTCAATGACACAGCGGTCGGGGACACACAGGTCGACGGCGTGGTCCGGGCCGGTGACATCGTCTCCGTCGTCGGCGCCGTCGCCGGTGAGTGCGACGCCGACCTCCTGGTCGTCGGCGCGCACGGTGGGCGGCTGCCCATCGCGTTGCTGGGAAGCACCGCCGAACGACTCGTCGGAACCAGCGCCACGCCGGTGCTGGTGGTCCGGAATCCGTCCGATGGCCCCTACCGGACCGTTCTCCTGGCCGTGGACACCACTCCCGCATCCACGGCGGCCGCCCGCGTCGCGGCAGCGTGGACACCCGACGCCGACCACATCCTCGTGCACGTGTCGGTCGTCATGGGCGAACAGCTGATGCGAATGCACGGCGCCGACGACGTGGGATTGGCGCAGCTGCGGCACGTGAGCACCGAGCAGGCCCGCTCCCACCTCGACGACTTCGCCTCGACGCTGATCCCCGAACCTGCCGACAGCCGCATCGAATCCGGTCATGCCGCCACGAGAATCCCGGAAATCGCCGACGAGTACCGCGCCGAGCTGATCGTCGTCGGGACTGGGGCGCGTTCCGCACTCGAATACGCGATGCTCGGCAGCGTAGCCCAGCACGTACTGCGCTTTGCCGGCACGGATGTCCTGGTGATGCCGGACGGCGGATCGAGCTCGAAATCGGCTGTATGAGTTTCCACTCGCAGGGGTAGCCGCAGCGGTACCTTCCTCCAAGGAGAGGAGTTGCCATGACTCAGGTCGGCGGCGCACGCAGGAGCGGACTCTTCCGCACCAAATCGGTCGAGCAGTCCATTCGCGACACCGACGAACCGGATTCGAAGCTCCGAAAAGACCTCACCGCGTGGGATCTGATCGTCTTCGGTGTTGCCGTCGTCATCGGTGCCGGCATCTTCACCTTGACGGCCCGGACCGCCGGTAATGTCGCGGGCCCGTCGGTGTCCCTCGCCTTCGTGTTCGCCGCGATCGCGTGCGCCCTCGCCGCCCTGTGCTACGCCGAGTTCGCGTCGACGGTGCCGGTCGCCGGTAGCGCCTACACGTACTCGTTCGCGACGTTCGGCGAGTTCATCGCGTGGATCATCGGCTGGGACCTCATCCTCGAGTTCGCGCTGGCCGCGGCGGTCGTCGCCAAGGGCTGGTCGCTGTATCTCGGTGAGGTGATCGGCGGACTGTCGTCGTCCTTCATGCTCGGGTCGGTGAAGGTGGACTGGGGCGCCGTCCTCATCACCGTCGTCATCGGCGTGCTCATCGCGACCGGCACGAAACTGTCGTCGCGGGTGTCGCTGGTGATCACCTCCATCAAGATCGCGGTCGTGATCTTCGTCGTCGTCCTCGGCGCGTTCTACATCCAGGCGGACAACTACTCGCCGTTCATTCCGCCGTCGGAGGCGGGCGACACCGGTGAGGGTCTGCACCAGTCGCTGTTCTCGTTCTTCACCGGCGCCGGCGGCAGCACGTTCGGGTGGTACGGCCTGCTCGCCGCGGCCAGCCTGGTGTTCTTCGCGTTCATCGGGTTCGACGTCGTCGCGACGACCGCGGAGGAGACCCGGAACCCGCAGAAGGCGGTGCCGATCGGCATCCTCGGCTCGCTCGCGATCGTCACCGTCCTGTACGTCGCGGTCAGTCTCGTCCTCACCGGCATGGTGAACTACACCGAACTCGCCGGGGACGAGTCGACCCTGGCGACGGCGTTCGCGCTCAACGGCATGGACTGGGCGAAGAACCTCATCTCCATCGGCGCTCTCGCCGGCCTGACCACCGTCGTCATGGTGCTCATGCTGGGGCAGACGCGCGTGCTCTTCGCGATGGCCCGCGACGGCCTCATGCCCCGACGTCTCTCGCACACCGGCCGCCACGGCACCCCGGTCCGCACGACCGTCGTCGTGACGGTGGTCGTCGCGATCCTTGCCGGCCTGATTCCGCTGGGCACCCTCGAGGAGATGGTGAACATCGGCACGCTGTTCGCGTTCGTCCTGGTCTCGATCGGCGTGATCCTGCTGCGGCGCATGCGTCCGGACCTCGAACGCGGATTCCGGGTTCCCTTCGTGCCCGTGGTGCCGATCCTCTCGGTGCTCGCGTGCGTGTGGCTGATGATCAACCTGTCGGTGGAGACGTGGCTGCGGTTCGTGGTGTGGATGGTCATCGGCGTCGTCGTCTACTTCACCTACAGCCGGAATCATTCGGTTCTCGCGAGACAGAACGCGGACGGATCACCGACGTCCTCGCCTTGACCGGAACGGGCAGGGCGAAGGTGCGAATCGAATATTCCCGAGCATCCGACCGGAGGCCACGATGCCGCAGCGTCTGAGAATCGACCGGGGTTTCACCATCGGGGCGGGGGCCGTTCAGTGCTGGTCGTGGAACTGGCACGGCGAACCCGACGCCGATCGCGGGCCCGTCCTCTTCATCGCGGATCCGAAGGACGTCCCGCCCCAGCGCGTCGTGCTGGTGACCTACGACATCGCCAAGTGCCGGGCCGGCCCGAACGAGCTGCATCCGTCGGAAGTGTTCTACGAGTTCAAGATCCGGAACGACAGCAACATCACCGTGGCGTTCCGGCTGGAGATCGTCCTGCTCGACGACATTCCGGTCCGTGACACGACATGAGACGACACGAGAACGGAACCGCCATGAAGCTCACCGTCATCGTCGGTCCCGACGGCCAGGTGATCGGGACCGCCCACCACATCGACAGCGAGGAAGGCTCCGGGAGCGGTGGCCCGATCGCGGGTCCCGGTCAGTCAGTGCTCCTCATCGACGTGCCCCCGGACGTTGAGAACGTCCACGACGTCGACGAGCTGTACCGGTCGCTCGAACGCATCATCCGGTCCGGCACCCCCAAGTAACCCACCTGCACGTCAGCCGAGCTGCTCGAACGTCAGCGGAGCTGCTCGAACAGGGACACGATGATCCCGTCGGGTCCCCGCACGTAGGCCATGCGCACGCTGTTCTCGTACGTGCCAATGCCGCCGACGAGTCCGTACCCGTCCGCGGCCATCGCGTCGAGGGCCGCCTGCAGGTCACCGACCTCGAAGGACACGTTGCGCAGCCCGAGTTCGTTGGGCATCGCCGTCGGAGATCCGGGCACGTGGTCGGGCGTGACGAAGGCCGAGAGCTCGAGCCGACACCCGCCGTCCGGCGGCCGCAGCATCACGATGTTGCAGTGCGTGCCGGGAAGGCCGCAGACGGTCTCCGGGAACTCGCCCTCCACGGATCCGGTGCCCTCCACCTCGAATCCCAGTTTCACGAAGAATGCCGTCGCCGCGTCCAGGTCCGAGACGGTGATGCCGACGTGGTCGAAACGTCGTACGTGTGCCTGTCGTACGTGTGCCTGTCGTACGTGTGTCATGGGGAACCATCCTCCGAAGTTGTTTCGCCGGTTCGATTCTGGGACGGAGCCGCGGGCCGGGATCTCGACACGGCCCGAAAATCCGGAAGCTGACACCGCGCGCGGAACCTGCGAACCGCCGACACCGCAATTAGGGTCGTGGCCATGCGCAAACTCTGGTGGTCCCTCGCGGCGGTCGTCGTGATCGTGCTGCTCGGTTTCTTCGTCGTTCCGTGGGTGTACGGGACGTTCATCGCGGAGGACGACGCGCCCGCCGCGGCGGTGTCGACGTCCGGCGCGGAGGCCGCGACCGGCGACCTCGAGGGTGCCTGGACGATCACGCCCGGCTCGGAGGTCAATCGCACGGCCGCCGGGTACACCGTGCACGAGATTCTGCGCGGCGCCGACGTCACCGTCGTCGGCAGCACCGACCAGGTCACCGGATCCGCGACGATCGAGGCCGACAAGCTCACCGCCGCGGAGGTGACCGTGCAGGTCGCCGGGATCACCACCGACAGTTCGCAGCGCGACGGCCAGTTCCGGGGCCGGGTCATGAACACCGACACCTATCCGACCGCCACGTTCGTCCTCGCCGAACCGGTGGACCTGTCGGGAGTGCCGACCGACGGGACGACCGCGACGCTGCCGGTCGCCGGGACGCTCACCCTGAAGGAGCGGTCGCTGCCGGTGACCGTGGACGTCGAGGTGCTGCGCTCGGGCGCCGACCTCGTGGCCTCGGGCAGTGTCCCGGTGGTCTGGTCGGACTTCGGGGTGGAGGCCCCGAGCCTCGGATTCGTCACCGTCGACGACCGCGGCAGCGTCGACTTCCTGGTCAGCTTCGCGAAGAACTGACCGCCGCGGACCGGTCGGCCGGTACCCAACCGGGCGGCCCGAACACGTAGCCGAGCTTGTCGCGCCACGACGACGCGGACCGCCAGTCCCGCGCGATCGCCCGGTACTCGTGGGTCTGCAGATCCCAGATGTTGTAGGTGCCCACCGGCTTGGTGAGCCCGTAGGTGGGCCGGTGGGTTTCGGGCCGGAACGTGCCGAACATGCGGTCCCACACGATGAACATGCCCGCGTAGTTGCGGTCCAGGTATTCGGGATCGCACCCGTGGTGCACCCGGTGGTGCGACGGTGTGTTGAACACGAACTCGATCGGCCGGGGGAGCGTCCCGACCCGCTCGGTGTGGACGAAGAACTGGTAGACGAGGTTGACCGAGAACCCGACGAACACCATCCACGGGGGAATGCCGAACAGCGGCAACGGGATCCACATGAGGATCTCGCCGCTGTTGTTCCACTTCTGACGCAGCGCGGTCGCGAAGTTGAAGTACTCGCTCGAGTGATGCGCCTGATGGGTGGCCCAGACGATGCGGACCCGGTGCGCGATGCGGTGGTACCAGTAGAACAGCAGGTCGACGCCGACGAGCAGGATCACCCACGTGTACCAGGCGTCGGCGGGCAGGTGCCACGGCGCCACGTACACCCAGATCGCCGCGTAGCCGACGAGCGCGACGACCTTCCACACCGCGCTGGTCGCGATGGACACCAGTCCCATCGACAGGCTCGCGCGCGCGTCACGGAACTCGTAGCCGCCGCGCGGCGGGCGGGTCCTGCCGTCCGCGCCGGGTTCGACGTGTTCGAGGGTGCGGGCGGCGGTCCACTCGAGGATCAGGAACAGCAGGAACGCCGGGATCGCGAGCGCCACCGGATCCTGTAGCGGCTCGAGCAGCGAACCCCACGAGTGGACCACGGTCTCCCACATGTCGCCCTCCGGTGTCGTGCGGACAGGCATTCAATCTACCGAAATGTGTCAGGGGTCACTCCGGGTGGTTCCGGGGCCGCGACCCCGACCGTCCGGTCCTGGCATACTTTCCCCCTGGTCGGATAGGAAATCCGGTGGCGTCCGCGAGGGGAACGGCGAGGAGGGGCGGCAGTGCACATCACCGCGAGGGTGGATTACGCCGTGCGCACGTTGCTCGAGCTGGCGGCCGCGGGCGACGCCCCGGCCAAGGCCGAGGGGCTGGCGAAGGCGCAGCACATCCCGCACAAGTTCCTCGAAGCGGTGCTGGCGGATCTGCGGCGCGGCGGTCTGGTGCGCAGTCGCCGCGGACCGGAAGGCGGCTACTGGCTCGCGCGGCCGGCCGACGAGATCTCCGTCGCGGACATCATCCGCACGGTCGAGGGCCCGCTGGCGTCGGTGCGGGGGGAGCGACCCGAGGACGTCGTGTACACGGGCCCGGCGGAGAGGCTGCGGGATGTGTGGATCGCGCTCCGGGTGAACCTGCGCGCGGTCCTCGAGGAGGTCACGCTCGCCGACATCGTCGACGACGACCTGCCCGGCTTCGTCTCCGAGCTCATTGCCGATCCGGGAGCGTGGACCCGCCGCGAGGTGTGATCTACCGCATGGCTGCCCGGCGAGTGTGGGCAACCACATAAAACTGCACAAGTCTGCAAAGTTACAGAGTTCTGCAAGTTCTGTACGTTGGATGACGTGACCGAACTCGGACTGCGCGACCGCAAGAAGGCTGCCACCAGGGCTGCCCTCGGCGCCGCCGCAGCCCGTCTCGCCCGGGCTCGGGGCATCGAGGCCGTCACCGCCGACGCCATCGCCGCCGAAGCCGGCGTCTCCACGCGCACCTTCCACAACTATTTCGCCAGCAAAGAGGAAGCGGTCCTCGAGCACCTCGACGCTCTGCTGCAGAACTGGCTCCAGCGGCTGCGCGACCGGCCGTCGGACGAACACGTGTGGGATGCGATCGAGGCGGCGGCACTGGAGGTCGTTGCCGAGATCGACGACTTCGACGAGCTGTGCGCGATGTTCGAACTCGTCGAGCAGAGCCCGTCTCTCGTCTCGCGCAGCATCGAGCTGCAGACGCGGACGGGACCGCTGCTGGTCGAGGCGATCGCCGAACGCAGCGGACACGACTCCGGCACCGACATCTACCCCGTGCTGCTCAACTACTGCGCAGCGGCCGCGATCCGTGCGGCCATCGATCTGTGGATCGCCGGAACCTCCGGCGCGCAATCCCCCGAAGACCTCATCCGCGCCGCGTTCGCGCAATTGCGGCAAGGAATCTCGTAGTCGGCTTTTCCGCCTGCGACACATCCGAAGAAAGGCGCCTTGTGGCTACCTACCTGTATCGGATCGGCAGATTCGCCTACCGGCGGAAAGGCACGGTCCTGTCCCTCTGGATCGCGATCCTCGTCCTGTTCGGCGTGGGTGCGGCGACCCTGTCCGGACCCACCACCGACTCGTTCTCCATCCCGGGCACCCCGGCGCAGCAGACGCAGGACCTGATGGCCGAGCGTTTCCCGAACGCCGGCGACCCGATGAACGCGCTCAGCGCGCGTTACGTGTTCGCCGCGCCGGACGGGCAGACCCTCGACGAGCCGCAGAACATGGCGGCGATGAACGACGTGCTCGCCGCGGTCCGCGGGATCGACCGCGTCGCACCCGGTGCCAAGGTCGACCCGGTCGCCGCAACCCCCGAGCAGCAGCCCGCGCTCCTCGTCGACCCGGTCACCGCGAACGCGGGCCTCGTCGAGCAGATGAAGGCCGCGGCCCGGCAACAGGGCGGCACCGAGGAAGCCGCGCTCGCGGACGCCGCCGCGCTGTCGCCGCTCAGCCCCGATCGCACCGTCGGGTACGTCACCGTCCCGTTCCAGGGCAGCATCACCGACGTCGACGCCGCGCTGACGGACCGGATCGCCGCTGCCGCCGACATCGGCCGGTCTGCCGGCCTGAACGTGCAGGTCAGCGGCACCGCCGCGGCCGAAGCCGAAATGCCCGGTGGACTCACCGAGCTCATCGGCATGGGCGTCGCCGCGGTCGTCCTCGCCCTGACGTTCGGTTCGCTCATCGCCGCCGGTCTGCCGCTGATCTCCGCGATCATCGGCGTCGGCATCGGCAGCCTCGGCATCACCATCGCCACCGGCTTCGCCGACCTGAGCTCGATGACCCCCACGCTGGCCATCATGATCGGCCTGGCCGTCGCCATCGACTACTCGCTGTTCATCGTCTCCCGGTTCCGCCACGAGATCACCGTCACCGCCGACCGCGCCGAAGCGGCCGGACGCGCGGTCGGCACCGCGGGATCCGCCGTGGTGTTCGCCGGCCTCACCGTGATCGTGGCCCTGGTCGCGCTCAGCGTCGTCGGTATCCCGTTCCTGTCCGCCATGGGCTACGCCGCAGCGTTCACCGTGTTCATCGCCGTGCTCATCGCCATCACCCTGCTGCCGGCGATCCTGGGCCTGTTCGGCAACAAGGCATTCGCGGGACGCGTCCCCGGGGTGAAGGCGAACGATCCGGAAGCGGACACCGACAAGCCGGGTGCCGCCCACCGCTACATCGGCTGGGTCACCCGCAAGCCGCTGATTCCGCTCGTCGCCGGGATCCTGATCCTCGGTATCGCTGCCGTCCCGGCACTGAACCTGCGCCTCGCGCTGCCCACCGAGGCCACCGGCGATCCGCAGACCAGCTCCCGCCAGGCCTACGACCTCGTCGACGAGGCGTTCGGGCCCGGCCGCAACGGCCCGCTGCTCGTCGTCGCCGATGCACGCGAGGCGAACATGTCGGCGCCCGCCGCGTTCGGTGCGGTCGTGCAGGACCTGTATGAGCACGACGAGGTGGTCAACGCGCAGATCGTCGCCGTGAACGAGGCCGGCGATACCGCGCAGATCATGGTCACGCCGAAGTCCGGCCCCAGCGAGGCCGCCACCATGGATCTCGTCGCCGACCTGCGCGCCGGCGAGGCGGATCTCGAGGCCCGCACCGGCATCTCCTACGGCATCACCGGACAGACCGCCCTAGAAGGCGATGTCTCCGAGACCCTGCAGAGCGCCCTCGTCCCGTACCTCGCCGTCGTGGTCGGACTCGCGTTCATCCTGCTGATGCTCGTCTTCCGGTCGATCCTGGTGCCGCTCACCGCGACGCTCGGCTTCCTGCTCAGCGTCCTGGCGACCTTCGGTGCGACCGTCGCGATCTTCCAGGAAGGCTGGGGCGGTCTGATCTCGAACCCGCAGCCGCTGGTCAGCTTCATGCCGATCTTCCTGATCGGCGTGGTGTTCGGCCTGGCGATGGACTACCAGGTCTTCCTGGTCACCCGCATGCGCGAGGACTACGTGCACGGCGCGACCGCGAAGGAAGCCGTCCGGACCGGTTTCCGGCACGGCGCCCGGGTGGTGAGCGCCGCGGCGATCATCATGATCTCGGTCTTCGCGGCCTTCATCGCCGAACCCAACGCGTTCATCAAGTCCATCGGCTTCGCGCTTGCCGCCGCGGTGTTCTTCGACGCGTTCGTGGTGCGCATGGTCATCATCCCGGCCGTCATGGCGCTGCTCGGCGACAAGGCCTGGTGGCTGCCCAAGTGGCTGGACCGGATCCTGCCGAACGTGGACGTCGAGGGCGAGAAGCTCACCCGCGAACTGGCCGCGGCGTCCGAGCGGGACACGGTCCACGCGTGAACGATCACGGCGTGACGTGTCCGCCCAGGTAGGTTGATGCCCATGTTGGTCAGGCTTCTTCGGCGTTTCCTCGCGCCTCACGGTGGTGCACTGGTTGCAGTCGTCGTGCTGCAACTGGTGTCCACGGTGGCGATGCTGATCCTGCCCAGCCTCAACGCGGACATCATCGACAACGGTGTGGCCCGCGGCGACATCGGCTACATCATGCGCACCGGCGCGATCATGCTGGTGATCGCGGCGTTCGAGGTGGCCTGCGCGATCGGCGCCGTCTACTTCGCGGCCCGGACCGCGATGGCCGTGGGACGCGACATCCGGCTGTCGCTGGTCCACCGTGTCGGGCAGTTCTCCGCCCGCGAGCACGGCAAGTTCGGGGCGGCGTCGCTGATCACCCGCAACACCAACGACGTGCAGCAGATCCAGATGCTCGTCATGATGACCTGCACCATCGTCGTCATCGCTCCCATCATGGGGATCGGCGCCATCGTCATGGCGCTGCGCGAGGACCGGGGAACCTCGGTGGTCGTGGCTGTGGCGGTCCCCGTCCTCATCCTCACGATCCTGGGTCTGATGGCGATGATGCTGCCGTCGTTCCGGATCATGCAGACCAAGATCGACAACGTCAACCGGGTGCTGCGCGAACAGATCACCGGCATCCGTGTGGTTCGCGCGTTCGTCCGCGAGGACTCCGAGGGCGCCCGCTTCGACGCGGCGAACCTCGACCTCACCATGACGGCGCTGCGCGTCGGGCGGATCAACGCGGTGCTGTTCCCGGCCGTCATCCTCATCGCGAACGCCAGCACCGTCGCCGTGTTGTGGTTCGGCGGGCAGCGCATCGACAGCGGCGCGATGGAGGTCGGGTCGCTGACCGCGCTGATCACCTACGTCACCCAGATCCTCATGGCCGTGCTCATGGCCTCGTTCGTGGCGCTGATGGCGCCGCGCGCGGCCGTCTGCGCCGACCGCATCCTCGAGGTCCTCGGCACCGAGCCGTCGGTGTCGTGCGCGGAGAACGCCGTGACGGCACTGCCGCGCCCGGTCGCCGTCGAGTTGAAGGGCGTCGGTTTCTCCTACCCGGGCGCCGACGCGCCCGTGCTGCACGACATCGCGTTCCGGGCAGAACCCGGCACCACCACGGCGATCATCGGCGGCACGGGGTCCGGCAAGACCACCCTCATGCGCCTGATCCCGCGGCTGATCGACGTCACCGCCGGTTCGATCGAGGTCGGCGGAATCGACGTCCGGAACATCGACCCGGCGGCGTTGCGCCGCGAGATCGGCGTGGTGCCGCAGAAGGCGTACCTGTTCTCCGGCACGATCGCCGAGAACCTCCGGTACGGGCGGCCCGACGCCACCGACGACGAACTGTGGCACGCCCTCGAGGTCGCGCAGGCCGCGGACTTCGTGGCGGCCCTGCCCGAGCGGCTCGAGACGGTCGTCGCGCAGGGCGGCACCACCGTCTCCGGCGGGCAGCGGCAGCGCCTCGCCATCGCCCGCGCACTGGTCCGCCGGCCCTCGATCTACCTGTTCGACGACGCGTTCTCCGCGCTCGACCCCGCCACCGATGCCCGACTCCGGGAGGCCCTGGTGCCCGAGACCCGCGACGCATGCGTCCTGATCGTCGCCCAGCGGGTGTCGACCGTGCAGGACGCCGACCGGATCATCGTGCTCGACGACGGAGCGGTCGTCGGGTCCGGCACCCACATCGAGCTGCTGTCGTACTGCCGGGAGTACATCGAGATCGTCGAGTCCCAGCGGATGGCCGCCGTATGAGCACCCAGACCCCGACCCTCCCGGCCCAGCCGCAGAACGGACTCGCGTCGATCAAGCGGATCCTCGGGCTGCTGCACCCGCAGCGTTTCATCGTCTACGGCGTGCTGCTGATGGTGCTCCTCGGCGTGATCGCGCAGGCGGTCGCGCCGCTGCTGCTCGGGCGCGCCACCGACGTCATCTTCGACGGCGTCATCGGCCTGCAGCTGCCGGCCGGGCTCACGAAGGACGAGGCCGTCGCGCAGCTGCGCAGCGAAGGCAACGACCAGTTCGCCGACATGGTGTCCGGGACCGCCGCCGTGCCCGGGGAGGGCATCGACTTCGGTGCCCTCGGCCGGATCCTCTTCGTCGTCCTGGCGCTGTACCTGCTGTCGTCGGCGCTGATCTGGGTGGCCGCGTACGGCCTGAACGAGATCGTCCAGCGGGTGGTGCGGGACCTGCGGTCGCGGGTCGAACGCAAGATCCACAACCTGCCGCTGCGCTACTTCGACACCCACTCGCGCGGCGACCTGCTCAGCCGCGTCAGCAACGACATCGACAACGTGTCGACGGGCATGCAGGAATCGATCAGCCAGCTCGTGCTGGCCGTGCTGACCCTGATCGGCCTCGTCGTGATGATGCTGTGGATCTCGCCGCTGCTCGCGCTCGTGGCGCTGTTCATGGTGCCCGCGTCCGTCGTCGCGACGGCCCTGGTCGCGCGCCGGTCCCGCAAACACTTCGCGGCGCAGTGGGAAGCGACCGGCAAACTCAACGGCCAGATCGAAGAGGTGTTCACCGGCCACGAGATCGTCACCGCGTACGGGCGCACCGCCGACGTCGAGCGCAGCTTCGCCGAAACCAACGACGAGCTGTTCCGGTCCGCCTACCGTGCCCAGTTCGTGTCCGGCACCGTGATGCCGCTGGTGACCTTCCTCGGCAACCTCAGCTACGTGGGTGTCGCCGTGCTCGGCGGCCTGCGCGTGGCGTCGGGCACCATCACCCTCGGCGAGGTGCAGGCGCTGATCCAGTACTCGCGCCAGCTGGCCCAGCCGCTCGCCCAGATCGGTGCGATGGTGAACCTGCTGCAGTCCGCCGCCGCGTCCGCGGAACGGGTGTTCGCGCTCCTCGACGAGCCCGAACAGGAGCCCGAGTCCCCGGCGCCGACGTTGCCCTGGGGCCGGCACGGCAGCGTCGAATTCGACGACGTGTCGTTCTCGTACGATCCGGAGCGTCCGCTCATCGAGCACCTGTCGTTGCGGGCCGAACCGGGCCAGATGGTCGCGATCGTCGGCCCGACCGGCGCCGGAAAGACCACGCTGATCAACCTGATCCTGCGGTTCTACGAGCTGAATTCCGGCCGCATCCTCGTCGACGGTGTCGACATCACCTCGATGTCGCGGGCCGAGCTGCGGTCGCGGATCGGCATCGTGCTGCAGGACACCTGGCTGTTCGGCGGCACCATCCGGGAGAACATCGCCTACGGCAACCCGCATGCCACCGAGAACCAGATCCTGTCCGCGGCCCGCATGAGCTACGTGGACCGCTTCGTGCGTGCCCTGCCCGACGGTTACGACACGATCATCGACGAGGAATCGGGCAGCCTCAGCGCCGGTGAACGTCAGCTCATCACGATCGCGCGGGCCTTCGTGGCCAAGCCGTCCATCCTGATCCTCGACGAGGCCACCAGTTCCGTCGACACCCGCACCGAACTGCTCGTGCAGCAGGCCACCGCGCGGCTGCGCGACGACCGCACGAGTTTCGTCATCGCCCACCGGCTCTCGACGATCCGCGACGCCGACCGGATCGTGGTGATGGAGGACGGGCGCATCGTCGAGCAGGGCACGCACGAGGACCTGCTCCGCGCGGGCGGTGCCTACACCCGGTTGTACGACGCGCAGTTCCGTGCATTGGTGGACTGATCCCCTTTTGCGCTCGCTGAGCGTAAGCGTTCAGTAACAGCGCTGCCGCGCCGACAATGACGGCATGGCAGACGCGTCGAAACTCCGGATCGCCGCACGCGCCACGTCGTCGACCGTGACGCGGACCCAGACCGCGCGTTCGTTCGCGCCCGTGCCGCGTGCGGGCAACCCCGCGTCCGGCGCGGTCACACCCGCGGGGCAGGTGTTGCGGGTGCTGCGCAGGGTCGGTCCCGCGACCCGCAGCGAACTGTCGCGGCACACCGGCTTCTCGTTGTCCGCCGTCAACCGTATCGTCGGTGAACTCCTCGGCCGCTCACTGCTGCGCGACCGTCCCGAGCTGGCCGCCGGCGGGATGGTGGGCCGGCCGCAGATTCCGCTCGACCTGAACACCGACGCGTACTTCACCGTCGGCGTCCACGTCGACGGGAACGAAATGCGTTGTGTCGCAGGTAATCTTCGCGGGCAGGTGCTCGACTGCCTCGAATTCGACGCCCCGGCCACCGCGCACGCGGCGCTGCCCGTCGTCGCGTCGGCGCTGCACCGTTATCGTCTCTCCTACCCGACCCGGTGTGCGTTGTGGGTCGGGGTGGTCGGGGACGGCCGCGCCGAGCGCCGTGCCGGTGGCGGCCACCGGTTCGGTTGGGACGACGTGCCGGACGCGGCGTGGGCCGCCGCGATACCCGTGCCGGTCACGGTCACCCCGCACGTCGACGCGATGGCCGAAACGGAACTGTGGGCACTGGAACTCGCCGGCCGCCCCAGCCCGTCGAGCTATCTCTATCTGCACGTCGACGAACCGTTCGGTGCCGCATGGATCGTCGACGGACGCATCCCCGCACCGGGTCGCGGCCCCGGCACCATCGGTCACCTCGCGACGGGTTCGGACGTGCCGTGCCCGTGCGGCCGGGTCGGATGCCTCGAGGTGACCGTGGCCGACCGGACGTTGCTCGACGCCGCGGTCCGCGACGGCGTGCTCGGCTGGGAAGCCGCGTCCCGCGGTATCGGCGAACTGTATGCCGCCGTCGAATCCGGATCGAAAGCTGCTGCTGCGCTGCTGGATTCACGAGCCGAGACGATCGGGCGGGCGGTCGCGGTGATGCGGGACATCGTCAACCCCGACGTCGTCGCGGTCGGAGGGCGGGGGCTCGAGGCCTACCGTCCCGGTCGGCAGGTCCTCGCCCGCAGCTATGCGCGGGCGAGCGCGCTGCCCGCTCTGCCGCTCACCTTCTCGTCGTTCGGTGACGGGATCGGCGACGCCGGCGCGCTCGGTGCGTCGCTGTCCGCGGTGTACACCGACCCGGTCGCGACACTGGCCCGCCGGGCGGCGCGCCCGTCCTACGACCCCGCCGCCGACCGCTTCTGCGGCTGAGCCTGCGTCAGGGGCGTCGGACGGCGCGGAGCACCGCGTCGTGCATGACGAGTTCCTGCCCGTCGTGTCCGTCGACCGTGCGGGTCCGCGACTCGGCGACGGCGACCTCCCACAGGTCCGGTTCCAGTCCGGTCGCGAGTTCGCTTGTGGTGACCCGTGATTCCGGTGCCGTGTGATCTCCGTGGTGCGGGTGGGCGGGGTGGTCGTGGCCGACGACGAGCAGCGTTCCCCCCGGCGCGACCGCGCCGGCCAGGCGCCGCAGGAGCTCCTCGCGCGGTCCGGGCGCGTGCACGTAGTGGGAGGAGACGAGATCGTAGCCGCCGCGCGGCGGTGTCCATTCGCTCAGATCCGCGCGCACCCACTCGATCCGGTTCGCGACGTCGGCCCCGGCGGTGGCGGCGCGCGCACGCGCGCGGTCCAGAGCGGCCTCGGCAATGTCCACCGCGGTCACGTGCCAGCCCCGCGCGGCGAGCCACAGGGCGTCGCCGCCCTCGCCGCATCCGGCGTCCAGTGCCCGGCCGGGCGGCAGGTCCGCGACCTCGGCGACGAGCTGGGGATTGGGATGACGGTGGATCGTGGAGCGACCCCGGTAGCGGTCCTCCCAGAACTCCCTGTCGAATGCGTCGGGCATGATGGCGTCCTTCCGTGTGCTGCCCCGACTGTGCGTGACGCACCGACGGAAGGGCAAGTTCCCTTGCCGGATCGGCAAGGGGTGATCAGTCGGGATCCGGCACCGGCTCGGGCGATTCGTCGGGTTCGATCTTCGGGGGTTCGTCGGTGTCGTCCGCGGCCCGGGTACGTCCGGCGAGGGCGGTCAGCGACTCGAACCGTCCCATGTAGCGCTCCATGAACCGATGGGCCTCGTCGTGTCCGCGCGTGACGTCGATGGCCGCCTCGTTGACGATGGTGCGGGCGAGACCGGTGAGGAACATCGCGATCACGACGGGCGGAAACTCGTCGAGGTCGACGCCGTGCGAGCGCAGCGCGACGGTCAGCGCGGTCGTCTCGATGTCGCGGACCCGCTCGGCGTACGCCTTCAGTTCCGCGCCGATCGCCTTGCGGTGGTTCGCCAGGGCCATGAATTCGGTGTGCAGCCGGGTCATGCGGGTGTCGGAGGCGATCCGCCACAGCGCCCGCAGCGGATCCTCCTCGGACAGTGCCCGGCGCTGACGTTCGAGCACGGTCTCCGCGCCGGAGCGCAGCACCGCGAGGAACAGGTCGTCCATCGTGGGGAAGTAGTAGTAGACCAGGGCCGGCTTCACACCGGCCCGCGTGGCCACGCGCCGCGACGTCGCCGCGGCGTAGCCTTCCTCCTCCATGATCTGAGCGGTCGCCTCGAGCAGTCGCTCGCGCGCCCCGGGTTCCTTGCCCTCGCTCACCTGTGGCCTACCCACTCGGAACACCTCCGGTCCACGTCGGACGCATGATCGCAGCGATGAACCCGCTCGGGTCTTGACTGTGATCTACGCCTCATGCAAGCATGTGGCCACTGTATCAGCCTGATCGATCGATCAGTTTTTCTGACTTCGCCGCACCGCGCGAACCGCACGTCCGAGGGGGTGGCCTCGTGTTCGACGTCTCGACGGCAGCCTTCTTCCGGCGTGCTCGGCCTCGGGTGCGGAACGTAGGGACCGTTCCGGAACGGACAGCTGAGCAACCGAATTCGGACTGATACGCACATCGTCGAGAGCAGGGAGGAAACCATGGCCGGACGGGTCGAGGGGAAGGTCGCGTTCATCACGGGTGCGGCGCGAGGTCAGGGGCGCAGCCACGCGGTGCGGTTGGCCGAAGAGGGCGCCGACATCATCGCGATCGACATCTGCGGACCGATCACGGAGGGCAGCCCGATCCCGCCGTCCACTCCGGAGGACCTGGCCGAGACGGCCGCACTGGTGAAGAACCTCGATCGGCGCATCGTGACGGCCCAGGTCGATGTGCGTGACTACGAGGCCGTGAAGGAGACGCTGGACGGCGCCGTCGAACAGCTCGGCAGGCTCGACATCATCGTCGCCAACGCCGGCATCGGCAACGGCGGCGAGACGCTCCACGAGACCAGTGAGAGCGACTGGGACGACATGATCGGCGTCAACCTGTCGGGCGTCTGGAAGGCCGTGAAGGCCGGTGTGCCGCACCTGATCTCGGGTGGCCGTGGCGGCTCGATCGTGTTGACCAGCTCGGTGGGCGGGCTCAAGGCGTACCCGCACACGGGGCACTACATCGCCGCCAAGCACGGTGTGGTCGGTCTGATGCGCACGTTCGCGGTCGAACTCGGCCAGCACTCGATCCGGGTCAACTCGGTGCACCCGACGAACGTCTCGACGCCGATGTTCATGAACGAGGGCACCTTCAAGATGTTCCGCCCCGACCTCGAGAACCCGGGTCCCGAGGACATGGAGTTGGTGGCGAAGCTGATGCACGTGCTGCCGGTCGGCTGGGTCGACCCGGTCGACATCAGCAACGCGGTGCTGTTCCTGGCGTCCGACGAGTCCCGCTACGTGACGGGCCTGCCGCTGACGGTGGACGCCGGCAGCATGCTGAAGTAGCACGGGCGCAACGCAACCCGGCCCGACCGATACGAAATCGGTCGGGCCGTGTGTGCGGCCGCGCGGTTATGCGGTGCGATCGGCCGAGCGCGATCCGGTCAGCGTGAGAGCACCCAGGGCGATCGCGGCGCTGAGCACCATCGCGATCCCCATCGGCAGAGCGGTTTCCTCGCCGCCGATGCCGACGAGCGGCGAGATCGCCGCGGCGAGCAGGAACTGCAGGGCGCCGAGAATGGCCGAGCCGGTGCCCGCGGCGCGCTGCGCCTCGCCGAGCGCCAGGGTGGTGGCATTCGCGATGACCAGGCCGAGGCTGCCCATCGTCAACCACAACGTGACCAGCGTGACCCACAGGACCGGACCGGCCAGCGCGTCGACCAGCATGACGACGGAGAACACGGCGAGCAACGTCAGGCCGATGCGCAGCGTCGCGCGTTCGCCGAACCGGCCCGCGACCGCGCCGTTGACCACGCTGAAGATCACCAGGCCGATCGCGTTGGCCGTGAACGAGACTGTGTACCAGCCGGTCGAGAGACCGTGGACGTTCTGCAGCACGAACGGTGACGCCGAGATGTAGGCGAACATCACGCCGAACGCGAAGGCGTACGCCAGGGTGTATCCGACGTACCGGCGGTTGCGGAGGAGCGCGCAGGCGTCACCCAGCATCGCGGCCGCACCACCGATGGAGCGGCGTTCCTTCGGATGGGTTTCCGGCACCAGCGCCAGGACACACGCGAACATCAGCAGCGACAGCCCGGCCAGCACCCAGAACACGGCGCGCCAGCCGACATTGGTGACGACCGTGCCGCCGACCAGCGGGGCGACGACGGGAGCGACGGCGTTGACCACCACGAGCAGCCCGAACAGCTTGGCTGCGGCCGGACCGTGCACGCGATCGGAGATCACCGCGCGGCCGAGCACGATGCCGGCCGCACCGGCGAAGCCCTGCAGGAAGCGCGACGCGGCGAGCAGTTCGACGGTGGGGGCGAGGGCCGAGGCGGCGCTGAACACCGCACACACCAGGGTGCCGACGAGCAGCAGCGGCCGGCGACCGAACCGGTCCGAGAGCGGCCCGAACACGAGCTGGCCGAGGGCCAGGCCGATGAGGAACGTCGTGAGGGTGAGCTGCACGGCCGACGCACTGGTGCCGAACTCGACGGCCATCTCGGGGAACGCCGGCAGATACATGTCGATCGCGAGCGGGGCGACCGCCGCGAGCAGCGCCAGCGTGGCGACGAGCTTCGCGGGGAAGTGCGGGGTGTCCGGAGCCGGGACCGGGGGAGTGGCGGAGGCGTCGGCGGGCTCGGCCACGGCGGTGCCCGCGTGCTGGGAGTGCTGGTTCAAGACGACCCTTCGAGTGGGGATGTATCTAGAAGTAGATCTAAAATTATATCTAAAATAGCGACTAGACTGCGGGCGTGTCCAACGATCCCCCCGCCGCCGACGGCACCACCCCCTCCGGCGAGGACGTCCGGCGCCTGGCCCGGACTGCCCGCTCGCTGGTCTGGGCACTGCGTCGTTTCGGTGAGAAGGAGGCGGGATTGTCCCTGCTTCCCCAGTCGGAGATCGAAGTGCTCCGGATGCTGGCCGAACGCCCCGGCAGCACCGTGTCCGAGGTCGCCCGCTATCTGGGCCTGCAGAGCAGCAACGTCAGCACCACGGTCCGCCGCCTCGTCGACCGCGGCCTCGTCGAACGGCAGGTCGACCCCCACGACGGCCGCTCGCACCGGCTGCACCAGACACCCCTCGCCGAGCGCAACAACAGCCGGATCGACGACATGTGGTTCGACGGCGTCCGCCGGCTCCTCGACGGGATGAGCGAGGACGAGGCGGCCAAACTTCTCGAGGCGGCCCCGCTGCTCGCCCGGCTGGGTTCGATGTCAGGCGACTGACGGGCGCAGCACCTCCCGCGCCGTGCGCCGCACCACCTCGGTGAGCGCGTCCAGAACGGGCGATTCCAACCGCCAGCGCTGCCAGTACAGCGGCACGTCGAACGGCTCGTCCGGGGCCAGCTGCACCAGATCGGCATCGCCGCCGAGTGCGAGGTCGAGCACATCGTCGCCGAGCGCGAAATCGAGCATCGGTTCGGGCAGCATGCCCCAGCCGAGCCCCAGGCGCGCGGCGTCGACGAACTCGCGCGCACCCGGCACGTAGTTGCGCGGCGGGTCGAACCGGCTGCGGGTGTGTCGCCGGAGGAAGCGGTTCTGCAGGTCGTCCTTGCGGTCGAAGGTGAGCATCGGCGCCTCGCGCAACGCGGCCGTGGTCATCCCGTCGGGAAACCAGTGCGCCGCGAAGTCGACGCTCGCCATCGCGTGATACCGCATGGCGCCGAGGTTTTCGGACGTGCAGCCCTGCACCGGATCGGGTACCGACGTGACCGCCGCCATCGCCGTGCCGTCCCGCAGCAGCGAGGTGGAATGGAACTCGTCCTCGCGCAGCAGTTCGAACAACGCGCGGTGGTGCTGCGGCATCCGGGCCAGCGCCCGCAGCATCCAGGTGGACATCGAGTCGGCGTTGACCACGAGCGGGACGGTCACGTAGTTGTCCGCGCTCGCGGTGAGGCCGAGCGCCTCCGCGGTGTCCTGCTCGAGCCGGGCCACCTGGCGGGCCAGCCGCATGATCGCCTCCCCGGGCCCGGTCGCGGTCACCGGTCGGGTCCGGCGCACCAGCACCTGCCCGACCTGCTGTTCGAGGGCCTTGATGCGCTGGCTCACGGCGGACGGGGTGATCCGCAGGACCGCGGCGGCGCCGTCGAAGGTGCCCTCGTCCAGCACCGCGGCGAACGTGCGTAGTTGAGCGAAGTCCAGATCCATATGAAGAAACTCTAATGTTCCTTAAGGAAAATCAACTGTTCTTATCTCGTGACCTTTCCTAACGTGGTCGTCGTGAACCTCGTCCTCGCCGGTTTCCTCACCGGACTCTCGCTGATCGTCGCGATCGGAGCGCAGAACGCGTTCGTCCTGCGCCTGGCCATCGCGCGCCGGCACGTGCTGCCGGTGATCGTCGTGTGTGCCCTGTCCGACGCGGTGCTCATCGCCGCCGGTATCGCCGGGATCGCGACCGTCCTCGATCGAGCCCCCGGCGCGCTCGAAGTGATTCGTTGGGGCGGTGTGATCTTCCTCGTCTCGTACGGTCTGCTCGCGGCCCGGCGCGCCCTGCGACCGTCCGCGTTGAGCGCGGCCCCGGGCGGGGCGATCACCGTCGGTGCCGCGCTCGCGACCTGTCTCGCGCTGACCTGGCTCAATCCGCACGTCTACCTCGACACCGTCCTCATGCTCGGATCGGTCGCCAACACCCACGGCAACCCGGGCAAGTGGTGGTTCGGTGCCGGCGCCGTCGCCGCGAGCATCGTGTGGTTCGGTGCGCTCGGCTACGGCGCGCGGTATCTGCGGGCGTGGTTCGCGCGACCCGGCGCCTGGCGGATCCTCGACGGCGCCGTCGCGGTGCTCATGGTGAGCCTGGGCGTGGGTCTCGCGGTCGGGAACTGACCTGCAGGTTCAGCGACGCCGCGCGACCTTGCCGATGGGTTCCAGGTGGGTGAACACCGTGGTTCCCGGCAGGGCCGAGCGCACATCGTCCTCGACCCGGTCGAGCAGATCGTGTCCCGCCCGCACCGTCCAGTCGCCGGGCACGCGCACCGTGAGATACACGAAACGCTGCCGGCCCGAGGCCCGGGTGCGGGGCGGCAGGATCGTCACCGACTCGTCGCGGTATCGATCGAGCACCTGCTGCACCTGCGCGACGTCGTCGGCGGGCAGCGCCGCGTCGAGCAATCCGACAACGGATTCGCGCACCAGGCCGTAGCCGATACGCAGGATGTTCAGGCCGACGAGCAACGCCACGATCGGATCGAGGACGTACCAGCCGAACAGGGCGACCAGGCCGATACCGACGAGAACCCCCACCGACGTCCATACGTCGGTGAGCAGGTGCTTGCCGTCGGCGATCAGCGTGATCGACCGGTGGCGGCGTCCCACCCGCAACAGCAGTAATCCCACCGCGAGATTGAGAACCGACGACCCCGCCGACAGGAACAGGCCCAGCCCCAGCTCGGTCAGTGGCTGGGGCTGCAGCAGCCGCTGCACCGACGTCCACACGATCGCCGCGGCCGCCGCGAAGATCATCGCGCCTTCCACTGCGGCGGAAAGATATTCGGCCTTGCCGTGCCCGAAATCGTGATTCTCGTCCGGGGGTTTCGCCGCGGCCCGCAACGCGAAGACCCCCACCACCGCGGCCACCAGGTTGACGCCCGACTCGAGTGCGTCGGACAGCAGACCCACCGACCCGGTGATCCACGCCGCCCCGGCCTTGAGCGCCATCGTGGTCAGGGCGGTCGCCACCGACAGGAGCATGCACCGCATGAGCAGGCGGTGCTGCCCGGGTTCGGTCACCGGTCAGTGCTCGACGAGCGCGAAACGACGACCGGTGATCTCGGTCGCGGTGATCTCCACGAAGTTGTACTTCGGTGTCGATACCCAGGGCGTCGGACCGAGTTCCTCCACCGCCTGAATCTCGTTGAAATGCGTGAGGATTCGTGCCCTCCCGTGAACGACGACGCTCCACGCGGTGCGCTCGCCGACGACATCGGCCTCGAACGCGACCTCCGCGTGCACCGCCAGCTCCGACAGTTTGCTGCCTTCCCCGGACCGGAAGTACACCTTCCGGTCGCCGACGACATAGTTCACCGGAAAGATGTCCGGACGGCCGTCCGCGGTCACCACGAGCCGGCCCACCTTCTCGGTTCGCAGCAGCTCCCAGCACTCGTCTTCCTCCAGAACGGTGACCGCGTCCGCATCCGACGGCTCGCTCATGGCTCCTCCGATCCTTCGACGATGTACCTGCCCGTCCAGCACATCACGAACAGCGTGGCCGTGCAGTGGAACGCCGGGCACGCCGGGCGATCCACCGATAGCGTGGGAGCCCATGACCGACGTCGTCGAATCGCCGTGGCACACCCGGTCGCCCGTCGAGGTCGCCGCAGCGCTCGGGGTCGACCCCGGGACAGGGCTGTCCGCCGTCGAGGTCGAACGGCGACGCACCGAACACGGACCCAATCTGCTCGCCGAGGCGCCGCGAGTTCCGGTGTGGCGCAAGGTGGCCGCGCTGCTCGCCGACCGGATGACCCTCGTGCTGGTGATCGCCGCAGTGGTCAGCGCGACCGTCTCCCGCGAATGGGAAACCCCGGTCGTGATCTTCGCGGTCATCGCATTGAACACGGTCCTCAACTACGTGCAGGAGGCCCGCGCCGAGAACAGCCTGCAGGCACTGCGGCAGATGTCCGTCTCGACTGCGCAGGTCCGCCGCGACGGACGGGAAGCGGACCTGCCGCGCGCCGACCTGGTCCCCGGGGACGTCGTGCTGCTCGAGGCCGGCGACACCGTCCCCGCAGACGGACGGCTCGTCACCGCCGTGCGCCTGCAGGTCGCCGAGGCCGCGCTCACCGGCGAATCGCATCCCGTCGACAAGGAGATCGACCCCGTCGCGGAGCCGGCCGCGCCCCTCGGGGACCGCACCGACATGCTGTTCATGAACACGCAGGTCACCCGCGGGCGTGCCGAGATGATCGTCACCGCCACCGGCATGCACACCGAGATGGGGGCGATCGCCACCCTCCTCGGCACCGCGGGGGTGGAACAGACCCCGCTGCAACGCCGCATCGGCCAGCTCGCCGGAACGCTGACGATCGTCGCGCTGGTCACCGTCACCCTCGTCTTCGTGCTGGGCCTGCTGCGCGGCCAGTCCTGGTCGGATCTGCTCCTGACCGCCGTCTCCCTCGCGGTCGCCACGATCCCCGAAGGCCTGACCGCCGTGGTCGCCTTCACCCTCGCCATGGGTGCGTCCCGGCTCGCCGCGCGCGGCGCGATCGTCAAGCAACTGTCCGCGGTCGAGACCCTCGGCAGCACCACCCACATCGCCACCGACAAGACGGGCACGCTGACCCTCAACGAGATGACGGTGCAGCGGTTGCTCGTGCGCGGCCGCAGTTTCCGGGTGACCGGCAGCGGCTACGGCACCGACGGCAAGATCCTGGTCGGCGACGGCCTGCCCGCACCGGACATGACGGCGGCGCTGCTGGGCATGGCGCTGTGCAACGACGCGGCCGTCCACGACGGCGTCCTGGTCGGCGATCCCACCGAGGGCGCGCTGGTCGTGCTGGCGGAGAAGGGCGGCATCGACGTCGACGGGGCGCGGGGTGCGTTGCCGCGGCTCGCCGAGGTGCCGTTCGACTCGGCCTACAAGTACATGGCCACCTTCCACGCGGTTCCCGAGGGCGGCTACCGGGTCTTCGTGAAGGGCGCGCCCGGTGTGCTGCTCGACCGGGCCACGACGATGCTCGGCGCCGGCGGCCCGATGCCGCTCGACGAGGCCGACCACCACCGGATCAGGGCCGCGATCGACGGCCTCGCCGGCGAGGGCCTGCGCACCCTCATGATCGCGGGCCGCGACCTGGACGCGGTGCCCCGCGGCGACGCCGACGCCCTGCAACGGTGCGTGGACGAACTGACCGTGTACGCGGTCGTCGGGATCGTCGATCCGCCGCGGCCGGAGGCCAAGCACGCCATCGAGGTCGCGCACGGCGCCGGAATCGTCGTGCACATGATCACCGGCGACCACCTGGTGACGGCCACGGCGATCGCGCGGCAACTGGGCATCCCCGGCAGCGCCGCGAGCGGCGCGGATCTCGACCGGCTCGACGACGCAGCCCTGCAGGACCGCGCGGCGGAGTTCGGGGTGCTGGCCCGGGTGGCACCCGAGCACAAGATCCGGGTGGTCAAGGCCCTGCAGGCCCGCGGGGAGATCGTCGCGATGACCGGCGACGGGGTGAACGACGCACCCGCCCTCGAGCAGGCCGACATCGGCGTGGCCATGGGGATCACCGGTACCGACGTGTCCAAGGGCGCCGCGAACATGATCCTCACGGACGACAACTTCGCGACCATCGTCGCCGCGGTCGCCGAGGGCCGGGGAATCTACGACAACATCGTCAAGTTCGTGAAGTTCCAGCTCACCACCGCGTGGGGATTCGTGCTGATCTTCCTCGCGGCCGGGGCGCTGGGGCTGGCCGGGGGCGCACCGTTCACCGCGCTGCAGATCCTGTGGGTGAACATCATCATGGACGGGCCGCCGGCCCTGTCGCTCGGCGTCGACCCGGCCGAGCCGGGCACGATGAAACGCCCGCCACGAGCGGCCCACGAGGCACTGCTGAACGCGGCCCGGGTCCGGCGGATCCTGGGGCTGGGTGTCGTGATGGCCGCCGGCACGATCGCGGTGCTGTACTTCGCTCCCGATCTCTTCCCGGACAGCGCCGGCGACCCGCTGTTCGCGACGACCCTCGCGTTCACGACGTTCGTGTTCTTCCAGGTGTTCAACCTGTTCAACGTGCGGTCGAACCTGGGATCGGTCTTCTCGTTGCAGACGTTCACCAACCACAGCGTGTGGATCGCGATCGCCGCCGTGATCGTGCTGCAGGTCTGCGTGGTGCAGGCCGGGGTGCTGCAGGGATTCTTCGACACCACGTCCCTGACGCTGCCGCAGTGGGCGCTGGCCGTGGCGGTGGGTTCGGTCGTCCTGTGGGTCGACGAGGTCGGCAAGGCCGTCGCGCGAGGCGTGGCACGACGCCGCAGCAGCGGGGACGTCGAGCCGTAGCGATCACGGAAACGGCCGCTCACGCACCGGCCGGTCGAGGTCCGGTGAACGGTAACCTGGCACAATCGTCGGGTGAACGCCCCACGCAGTACCGACTCCGCAGTGCCGACTCCGCCCGACCCGTTCTTCACCGTCGGCGCCCGGCTGGACAACGGTCTGGGCCGCACCGGCACCATCCACACCCCGCACGGCGACATCCGCACGCCGGCGTTCGTCGGTGTCGGCACCAAGGCGACGGTCAAGGCGGTGCTGCCCGAGTCGATGAAGGACCTCGGGGCGCAGGCCCTGCTCGCCAACGCGTATCACCTGTACCTGCAGCCGGGACCGGAGATCGTCGACGAGGCCGGTGGGCTCGGCAAGTTCATGAACTGGGACGGCCCGACGTTCACCGACAGCGGCGGATTCCAGGTGATGTCCCTCGGCGTCGGATTCAAGAAGGTGCTGGCGATGGAGGCGGTCGGAGTGCAGTCCGACGACGTCATCGCCAAGGGCAAGGAACGGCTCGCGCACGTCGACGACGACGGCGTCACCTTCAAGTCGCACCTCGACGGCTCCCGGCACCGGTTCACCCCCGAGGTGTCGATGCGGATCCAGCACCAGCTCGGCGCCGACATCATGTTCGCGTTCGACGAGCTGACCACCCTGATGAACACGCGGCGCTACCAGGAGGAGTCGCTCGCGCGGACGCAGGCGTGGGCGGTGCGCTGCATCTCCGAGCACGAGAAGCTCACCGCCGAACGCGCTCACCGTCCGTACCAGGCGTTGTTCGGTGTGGTGCAGGGTGCGCAGTACGAGGATCTGCGGCGACAGGCGTGCCGCGGCCTCGAATCCATCGTCGGCGAGTCCGGGCGCGGATTCGACGGATACGGCATCGGCGGGGCGCTCGAGAAGCAGAACCTCGGCACCATCGTGCGCTGGTGCACCGAGGAACTGCCCGCCCACAAACCCCGCCACATGCTCGGCATCAGCGAACCCGACGACGTGTTCGTCGCGATCGAACACGGCGCCGACACCTTCGACTGCGTGAATCCGTCCCGGGTCGCCCGCAACGCGGCCATCTACCACCCGGACGGCCGGTTCAACATCAACACCAGCCGCTTCCGGCGGGACTTCACGCCCATCGACGAGAACTGCGACTGCTACACGTGCGCGAACTACACCCGCGCCTACATCCATCACCTGTTCAAGGCGAAGGAGATGCTGGCGTCGACGTTGTGCACGATCCACAACGAGCGGTTCACGGTGCGGCTCGTCGACGAGATCCGCGCGTCGATCGAGGGCGGCTGGTTCGCCGAGTACAAGGCGGACACCCTCGGCCGGTTCTACGCGGGTGCCCGCCCCTAGTCGGAGCGCCGGATAGGGGTCAGACCGCCGAGTACGTCGGTTCGTGCTTCTTCACGTGCGCGATCACGCGGTACGTGATCGGCATGACGACGATCTCCACCAGCGTCTTCCACAGGAATCCGACGATCACGTAGTTGGTGAAGTCCGTCCACGTCGAGATGCCGATCGCACCCGCCGCGATCGCGCAGAAGATCAGCGTGTCGGCGAACTCGCCGACCACCGTGGACCCGATCAGCCGGGCCCACAGGTACTTCTCCTTCGTGTGTTCCTTGATCCGCACCAGCACGTACGAGTTCAGCAACTGGCCGACGAGGTAACCGGAGAGGCCGGCGAGCAGGATGCGCGGGACGACCCCGAGGACGGCGTCGAACGCCTCCTGGTTCTCGTAGAAGTCGGCGGGCGGCAGCAGGCCGGTGATCCAGAAGCACAGGGCGGCCAGGGCGACCGCGCCGAACCCGAACAGCACCGCGCGCCGGGTCGCCGCGAACCCGTACACCTCGCTCAGGACGTCGCCCAGGATGTACGCGAGCGGGAAGAGGAAGAAACCGCCGTCCGTCAGGATCGGCAGGATCTGCAGTGAGCCGACCGCGACGTCGGCGTCGCCGAAGAATGCGACGCCCTTCGTCGCGCAGATGTTGGAGATGATGAGCACCGTCGTGAACAATGCGACGATCCCCGGGTAGTAGCTGCGCGCCACGTGCGCGAACGCCGCATGATCGGTTGTGGCGACCGGGCCGGTGGCGGGATTCTTCGGGGTCGATGCATGCTCTGTCACCCGGCCATCCAAGCACTCGCGGCGCGACAACGCGAAGTACGGACAAAACGCCGCGGGCCCCGTCCGGAGTGGACGGGGCCCGCGGTCGGGGTGGGACGGATCAGGACTTGACGACCTGCGTGCCGCCCGCGAACTTGTCGTGGAAGCCCTGCTTGGTCGGGCTCTGCTCGATGGTGACTGCGACGCCGATGTATGCGGCGAACGAGGCGATGTTGAACAGCCAGCCGAGGATCGGAATCCAGGTCAGCGCCTGCAGCCCCAGGTAGGCGTTGCGCTTCGCGGCCTCTTCGAGCGTGGGGAGTCCGCCGTTCGGGCCGGTCACCGACAGACCGAGCACCTTCTTGCCCACCGTCGCGCCCTTCGTGGACTCGAAGTACGTCGCGTAGCCGAGCATCGCGACGCCGGAGAGCAGGCCGACCACCGCGGTCAGGAAGAAGACGTCGGCGATGGCGACGATCGCGGTGAGGATCGCGAACGGGACACCCACGATCAGTGCGTCGATGACGCGCGCGCCCAGTCGCGGGAGCAGCTCGCCCGGCTGCCCGGCACCCGGGCCGGAGGCAGGCTGCGGTGCGCCGAACTGTGGAGCGCCGAACCGGTCGGCCGGAGGAGCGCCGAACTGGGGGGCGCCGTACTGCTGGCCGGGCTGCTGCGGGGCACCGTACTGCTGGTTACCGAACTGCGGGGCCTGCTGGTCGCCGTACTGCGGCGCACCGTACTGGGGGCCGGCGGGCGGGGCGGTGTACTGCGGCGTCGAGGACTGGCCACCGTACTGCGGACCGCCGTACTGCGGACCGCCGTACTGCGGGGCACCGTACTGCGGCGCACCGGTGGGGGCACCGTACTGCTGTCCGCCCGCCGGGGCACCGTACTGCGGGGGATTCTGCTGGGGCGGCTCGTAGCCCGAGGTGATCGGGTTCGGGAAGTGCGTGGTGTAGTCGGCCGGTTGCCCGGATGCCTGCGGTCCGCCGTACTGAGGTGCGGGGTATGCCCCCGGACTGTGTGGATCGGACTGAGGCGGATATCCCCCGGTGGTCATGTCTCTCCCTTGTCGTCGGGCGTGCGGATGCTGCACGGTACAACGCCCGTGCAGCCCTCGTCGATATGGTCGAAATGTCCGCACGCTGCCCGATCAGGGTGCCACAGGACCCCCAGTGGTCACTCGGTACGCATAGGTCGAGGCGATGAGCGTCACGGGAACACTGACGAACAGACCCAGTCCGCACAGCAGCGCGCCGACGATGTTGAGCCCCACCACGGCCAGCGCGAGCAGCAGCAGCGTCCCCACGTTGGACGAGATCGCTTGGATGCTGGACTTGATCGCGGTGATCGCATCCTGGTTCTTGTCGATGACGAACGGCAGCGTCCACCAGGTCAGGAACACGACGATCAGGCCGGGGATGATCAGGAGCACGAACCCGATGACGGTGGCGAGGCCGACGAGCACGCTCGCGATGATCACCGCGGCGACGTTGGTGAACTGGAAGAACGAGCCGAACGCGGGCTTGTTGCCGTCGATCTCGTGCAGCGCCCCGCGGACGTACGCGGCCTGGATGAGGTAACCGACGATCGCGCTCACAATCGTGCCGATCGCGCGCCACAGCGTGAAGTCACCGTCGGTGTTGAAACCGCCGAAGATGAGGTTGATCACACCCTGGATGACGAGGGCCACGATCATGAAACCGATCCACACCCCGGCGTTCGCGCTGAACTTCGACCATCCGTACGAGATGGCGTCGCCCACGCTCAGCTGCGTCGGGACGGGGGAGTAGCCGGGAGGCTGCGACGAGAAGTTCCCCGGCGGGGGCGGGTAGTTACCCGGGGGCGGGGGGTAGTTCCCCTGCGGCGGGTAATTGCCTTGCGGGGGATAGTTCCCTGACGGCGGGGGGTAGCTCCCTGGCGGGGGCGGGTAGTTGCCCTGGGGCGGAGGGTAGTTCCCGGGAGGTGGGTAGTTGCCCGGCGGGGGCGGATAACCGCCGGACGGTGGTGGCGGGTAGCCACCCTGCGGATTCTTCGGATCCGGGTTCTCGGGGCTGTTGCCCTGCCTGTACGGGTCCTGGTTCGGGTCGTAACCGCCGGTCGTCATAGCTCGTCCTCTCGAGGCGGCTGAGCGTCAAGTCAATTCCGCACACTACGTCCGATTCGGTCGTCGCGCAGCATGATCAACTTTGTCCGGCGATCCCGGCTTCGTCGGGCCGGACGGGCTCGATCTCGAACACCCACGGATGCCGGGGCAGCAGCGCCGGGTTCCAGCGGTCGAGCAGCAGCGGCAGCGTCACCGGCTCCCCGGGATCGGCCAGGCGGAGGGACACGGCGATCCGGCCCAGCACATCCGCGGGAGTGTGCCCGAGGGCGCGTTGATCGGCGAGGGTCACGGCGCCGTCGCGCTTGGCCAGCCTCTTGCCCTCCGCGTTGAGAGCGAGCGGGACGTGCGCGTACACCGGCGCCGGAAGATCGAGCAGCCCAGCCAGATACGCCTGACGGGGTGCGGAGGAGAGCAGGTCGTCGCCGCGCACGACCTGATCGATGCCCTGCGCGGCGTCGTCGACGACGACCGCCAGGTTGTAGGCGGGGGTCCCGTCGCCGCGTCGCAGCACGAGATCGTCGACGATTCCGGTGAAATCGCCGTGCAGCACGTCGTGCACCGTGAAGAAGTCCGTTCCGGCCCGCAACCGCACGGCCGGCGGGCGGCCCGACGCCATCTTCTCGGCCCGTTCGGCACTCGACAACCTGCGGCACGTGCCCGGATAGGCACCGGCCGGCGCGTGCGGCGCGGAGGTGGCCTGCTGGATCTCGCGTCGGGTGCAGAAACACTCGTAGGTCAGCCCGGCCCGGGTGAGCCGGTCGATCGCCTCCTCGTACAGTCGAAGCCGCCGCGACTGGTGGACGACCTCGGCGTCCCAGTCGATGCCGAGCGCCGCCAGGTCCGCGAGCTGAGTGTGCTCCGCGCCGGGCCGGACCCGATCGAGATCCTCGACGCGCACCAGGAACCGGCGTCCGGTGCTGCGGGCGAACAACCACGCGAGCACGGCGGTCCGAAGGTTGCCCAGATGCAGGTCGCCGGAGGGACTCGGCGCGAACCGCCCGGCTCCCACCGGTGCCTCGGCCTCCGAATAGAACATTCCTGCACCCTATCCGGGTGCGGCTCCGCCGCCCGTGTGCCTGAGTGCGGCTCCGCCGCCCGTGTGCCTTTGTGGCGGTCGGGACCGCCACAACGCAACACCGTCAGAGGAGGTTCACCGCATTCGCCACGACCAGACCGAGGATCACCAGCGACAGCAGGGACTGCACGGCCATGGTCAGCTTCGCCCACCGCGCCAGGGGCAGGACGTCGGCGGGACCGAACGTGGTGGCGTTGATCAGGGCGAGGAACAGGTAGTCGGCGAAGACGGGCCGCCACCCGCTGGGCGCGAGTTCGGGCTCGAGCTGCTGGGGGAACGCCAGGTCGGGATGGGCCCGGGGCCGCAGGTGCCGGTTCACGGCGCCACCACCGTCGAGTTCCCAGTACAGGAAGCCGAATGCCAGGACGGTCTGCATCCACACCAGCGCACCGGACAGCAGCAGGTCGATCGCGACCGTGGCGGTCGGTGCGCTGTGCAGCAGATCCCACACCAGCCGCGCCGCACTCCACGCCGCCCCCGCCGCGATCACGACCACCAGGGCGACGGACAGCGCCCGCACCCATCTGCCCGGGCGGTCGATACGACCGGGGTCGACGATGACGAGCGCGACGAGAACCGATCCCTCGATGACGGGAAGCAACCACGTGTAACCCGGCGAGTAGTGCGAGGGAAGCAGGAACGGCACGGCCATCGACACGAGCACGAACGCCGAGGCGGTCCAGCGCTGTTCCGCGCGTGGGGAAGGTGAAACCTCGGTCATCGCGGAGCCCTCGTTCCGGGTGACGGGATCATTCACTCGGTAGACCGAATGATGGTCGCATCAGTCGTCGGCGAGGGCCAGCTGAATCTGGGTGTGCAGGGAGTGGGTGAGGAACTCCGGCGGATACAGCGCTGGGCATGCGATCGCGTCGAGAGCGAGACCGTTGACGGCGGCGAGCAGCAGCGTCGCCCGTGTCTCCGGCTCCGGGATGCCCATCCGGATCAATACGGCGGACACTCCCGTGCGCATCGTGAACAGCGTCGCGTGGCGGATCGCCCCGAGCGGCGGCGACGTGACCGCGCGGACCGTGAAGGCCGCCATGACCTGCGCTTCGCTGGCTCGCTGTTCGTCGAGCGGCAGCAACTGGCTCAGGGCCGCGAACAAGGTGCGGGACGGGTCGATGTCGGGATCGGTGCTGCTCAGCCGGGCCAGGACCCGGTCGGCGAGCGCCCGGAAGGCGAACGCGAGCATCGCGTCCTTCGTCGGGAAATGATGCTGTACCGCGCCGATGGAGACCCCGGCCTCACTCGCGACCTCGCGCACGCTCGCCGAGTCCAAGCCGCTGCGTGCCGCGACCTGGAGCAGGGCAGCGGCGAGCCGGTTGGGGTTCGTGGTGGCGTACGGACGGGCGCGCATGGATGCACCGTACCTGCATCAATCGGACATACGACGGTATGGGTACCGCTACCGGAGACCGACCGGCACCACGGCGACCAGGCACGACGCCGGTATGCGACGCTCAGGCCTGCCGGCCCAGGTACCCGAGGACCCGGGTGGTGCGGTCGGCGCCCTCGGGCACGTCGACGGCCGGACCGCACACACCCGCCATGCGGATCGATTCCCCCATCGCGGTCGCCGCGGACTCGACGAAATCGAGGTCGGCGTCGGCGATGGTTTCGTCGAGGCCCGTCGCGCGTGCCAGGTCCCACCCGTGCACCACCAGATCGAAGGTGTAGAACCGGTCGACGGTCGCGGCGAGGGACGTTCGCCCGAAATAGCCTTCGTACTCGAGGTTTCCGCGAGCCGGATCGTCGAGGATCTCCTGCATCGCGTCGCGGGTCGCGATCCACGCCCCGACCGGATCCGCTTCCGGTGACGGTTCGGACGGCAGCTCGAGGCCGACCTTGGTGACGATGTCGCGCTGGGTCTCGACGACGTGCTGCACCACGTCGCGCGCGGTCCAGCCGTCGCACGGAGACGGCGAGCTCCACCGGTCGGTGGGGACCGCTTCGACGGTGGCGGTGAACTTGGCGGCGAGGTCGCGGTAGTGGTCGGCGGGGGACGCTGCGTTCGTCATGACCTCGATTGTGGTCGAAGCCCAGCGATCCGAGGCGGTAACTCGCTCGCCGACGTGCCGGCCGAGGAACCGTGGGTAGCTGTCGGTGCCGCTACCTACGGTCCGTGGCCGGCACGGCGCGATCGGATACCGCGGTCAGCGCGGTGCCATACGGATGGCGCCGTCGAGGCGGATCGTCTCGCCGTTGAGCATCGGGTTGTCGATGATGTGGGCGGCCAGCGCCGCGTACTCGTCGGCCTTACCGAGACGCGAGGGATGCGGAACCTGCTCGCCGAGTGAACGCTGCGCTTCCTCGGGGAGACCGGCCATCATCGGGGTCTCGAAGATTCCGGGCGCGATCGTCACGACCCGGATGAGATGCCGGGCAAACTCGCGGGCCAGCGGCAGAGTCAGGGCCGCGACCCCACCCTTCGACGCGGCGTAGGCGGGCTGACCGATCTGCCCGTCGAAGGCGGCGACCGAGGCGGTGTCGACGATGACGCCGCGCTCGCCGTCGATCGGATCGGTCGCGGCGATCTTCTCCGCGGCCAGCCGGATCACGTTGAACGTGCCGACGAGGTTGATGCGGACGACGCGTTCGAACTCCTCGAGGGGAAGGGCCCCGTTGCGGCCGAGGACCTTGCCGGGCGTGGCGACACCCGCGCAGTTGACCGCGACCCGCAGATCACCGAGACCGGCAGCGAAATCGAGGGCTGCGGCGACCTCGTCGGGGGAGGTGACGTCGGCGGCGACGAAGTGCGCGCCCTCACCGATGGCCGCTGCCGCGTCGGTACCGCGCGAGCTCGGCAGATCGATCAGCACCACCTGGGCTCCGCGTTCGTGCAGGGCCCGGGCGGTGGCGTTGCCGAGGCCCGAGGCACCACCGGTGACGATTGCGACGGCTCCGTCGATGTTCATGAAATTTCTCCTGGTCGGGGGGACGGTCACGGGGTTCTCGCAACCGGAAGAGACAGGGCGCTCAGCTCACGGCACGCGCACGATGAGAGCGTCGCCCTGACCGCCGCCACCGCAGAGCGCGGCGACACCGGTACCACCGCCGCGGCGGCCGAGTTCGAGCGCGAGGTGCAGCACGATGCGCGCCCCGGACATCCCGAGAGGGTGGCCGAGCGCGATGGCGCCGCCGTTGACGTTGATCCGCGTCCGGTCGAGGCCGAGTTCGCGGGCCGACGCGATGCCGACCGCGGCGAATGCCTCGTTGATCTCGACGAGATCGAGATCGGTCGGGGCGATACCCTCACGCTCGCAGGCCTTTGCGATGGCCCGCGACGGCTGCGACTGCAGGGTCGAATCGGGGCCGGCCACCACGCCGTGCGCGCCGATCTCGGCGATCCAGGACAGTCCGAGTTCCTCGGCCTTGGCCTTGCTCATCACGACGACGGCGGCGGCACCGTCGGAAATCTGCGAGGCCGACCCGGCGGTGACCGTACCGTCCTTCAGGAACGCGGGCGGCAGCTTGGCGAGCGATTCGGCGGTGGTGTCCGGGCGGATGCCCTCGTCCGCGGTGAACAGGACGGGGTCGCCCTTGCGCTGGGGGATCGGCACCGGCACGACCTCGTCGTCGAACAGGCCGTCCTTCCAGGCGCGGGCCGCGTTCTGATGCGACGCCGCGGAGAACTCGTCCTGCTCCTCGCGGGACACGGCCCGCTCGTCGACGTTGGCGTACTCGGTGAGGTTGCCCATGCCCTGATCGGTGAAGACGTCGTAGAGCCCGTCGTGCGCCATGTGGTCGCGCATCGTGACATCGCCGTACTTGAATCCGGTGCGGCTCTTCTCGAGCAGGTGCGGTGCCTGGCTCATCGATTCCTGCCCACCGGCGACGACGATGTCGAATTCGCCTGCGCGGATGAGCTGGTCGGCCATCGCGATCGCGGTCAGTCCGGACAGGCAGACCTTGTTGATGGTCAGGGCCGGGACGTCCATCGGGATGCCGGCCTTGGCGGCGGCCTGGCGGGCGGGGATCTGGCCGGCCCCGGCGGTGAGGACCTGGCCCATGATGACGTAGTCGACCTGGTCGGGGGACACGTGGGCCTTGTCGAGTGCGCCCTTGATGGCGACGGCGCCGAGGTCCGAGCCGGAGAAGTCCTTCAACGAGCCCAGCAGCCGTCCCATGGGGGTGCGGGCGCCGGCGACGATCACAGAGGTGGTCATGAGTGAGCTTTCGGCAGTAGGACAGTAGGGCAGTGGGGCAGTGGGGAGAGGCGGCGGGTCAGCCGGCCAGGTGACGGCTGATGACCAGTCGCTGAATCTGGTTGGTGCCCTCGAAGATCTGGGTGATCTTGGCTTCCCGCATGTACCGCTCGACGCGGAAGTCGCGGGTGTAGCCGTAGCCGCCGAGGACCTGGACGGCGTCGGTGGTGACCTTCATCGCCGCGTCGGTGGCGACGAGCTTGGCGACCGAGGCGTTGCGCGAGTACGGCAGGCCCGCGTCGCGGCGCCGGGCCGCGTCGATGTAGGTGGCACGGGCCGAGTCGACCGCGGCGGCCATGTCGGCGAGCAGGAAGCCGAGACCCTGGTGGTCGATGATCTTGCGGCCGAACGCCGTCCGCTCCTGGGCGTAGGCAACGGCTTCGTCGAGCGCGGCCTGCGCGAGCCCGACCGCGACGGCGGCGATGCCGAGGCGCCCGGAGTCGAGGGCGCTGAAGGCGATCTGCAGACCCTGTCCTTCGGCGCCGAGGCGGCGCTCCTCCGGAACGAACGCGTCGTCGTAGTGCGCCGAGGTGGTGGGGACGGCGTGCAGGCCCATCTTCTCCTCGGGCTTGCCGAAGGTCAGTCCCTCGGTGCCCTTGGGGACGAGGAAGCACGAGATGCCCTTGGAGCCTTCGCCGGTGCGGGCGAACAGGTTGTAGAAGTCGGCGATGCCGCCGTGGGTGATCCACGCCTTCGAGCCGGTGATGCGGTACCCGCCCTCGGTGGCGGTGGCCTTGCAGGCGAGTGCGGCCGCGTCGGAACCGGCCTGCGGTTCGGACAGGCTGTAGGCGCCGATGGTGTTGCCGCCGAGCATGTCCGGCAGCCACTTCTGCTTCTGCTCCTCGGTGCCGAAGGCCATCAGCGGGTGGCAGGCGAGGCTGTGGACGCTGACCGCGACGGCGACCGCGGCCCAGCGGGCGGCGAGTTCCTCGAGAACCTGCAGGTACACCTCGTAGGGCTGGCCACCGCCGCCCCATTCCTCGGGGTACGGCAGGCTCAGCAGCCCGGCCTCGCCGAGGGTGGCGAAGACGCCCTCGGGATAGGTCTCCGTCTTCTCGTGCTCGTCGACGATCGGTGCCAGCACCTTGTCGGCCACGTCGCGGGTGAGCTGGATGAGGTCACGGGCCTCGTCGGTGGGCAAGAGACGGTCGACGGCCACAGGATTCTCCTCGGGGAATACGGAAAGTAGTACTGGGTTCTGCTTCACAGTACTGCCGACCGGGGCGTACTGCAATCAGTCCCCCAGTACTATCGCTCGTATGGATTCCCGCTCGTCCTTCGCCACCGCTCGTCGCACCGAACTGTTCGACGGGCTGGTGGAGCTGTTCCTCGCGGAGGGCTTCGCACATCTGACGCTCGATGCGATCGCTGCGCGCCTCCAATGTTCCAAGTCCACCCTCTACACCCTCGCCGGCAGCAAGGAACAGCTGGTCACGGCGGCGACGGTGCACTTCTTCAAAAGGGCGACCGAACAGGTCGAGGCCAAGGTCGCCGCCGCAGGCGCCGCGGATCGCATCGCCGCATATCTCACGGCCGTCGGTGAGGCGCTCGCCGCAGCCTCGGAGCAGTTCATGAACGACCTCGACGCCTTCGCCCCGGCTCGCGAGGTGTACGAACGCAACACCCGGATCGCTGCCCGCCGCGTCCAGGAACTGATCACCGAGGGCGTCGCCACCGGCGACTTCCGAGGAGTGAACGCGGCCTTCGCCGCCGACCTCGCCGCGACGATGATGGTGCGCATCCAGCAGGGCCGCGTCCGTGCCGCCACCGGGCTCGACGATGCGAGCGCCTACCGCGAACTCGCCTCCATTCTGACAACGGGTGTCACCGCCTGAGGCACAGCGTTCAGCAGGAATCCGGCGGCCGCCGACCGCGCTGTCGCCAGGGCGAAATCTCCTTGCAGTCGGCCCGATCCGCCCCGATGTGACCCTTCCCGGTGAGAGAATCGAACGGACCCACAACAGTGTTTGTCGAGGTCGGCGGAGGGGTGCGTCCGGCAGATTCCGGCCCTGCCTTGCGGTACGCAGGTACGGGCACCGACTGGAAGAAGGACCCGATTCCTATGAACAGATTCGTGCGGAGAAGAGTTGTGCGCGCCGCGACGCCGGTGGCCGTCGCAGCCGTCCTGGTACTGGCCGGTTGCTCCGACAACGGCGACACGGACACCGACAGCGGAGCCTACGACCACGGGACCACGCACACCAGCGACGAGACCCGAACGACGGAAGCCGCCTCTCCTCCACCTGCCGGCGCGGCGGGGGCGGCCCTCGCGGTCGCAGGGTCCGAACTGGGCGACATCATCGTCGACGGCAGCGGGATGACCGTCTACATCTTCGACCAGGACACCCCCGGTTCCGGCACGAGCTCCTGCACCGGACAGTGCCTCGTCGAGTGGCCGCCGGTCCTCACCGATACGACCACCCCGCAGGTCGAGGGCGTCGGCGGGCAGATCGGCACGATTCCCGGACCGGACGGCAAGCAACAGATAACTGTGAACGGATGGCCGATCTACTTCTTCGTCGACGACACCGCCCCCGGCGAGGTCAAAGGCCAGGGAGACGACGGCGTGTGGTGGGTTCTCGACCCCGCCGGCCAGAAGGTGACCACGCCGAATTGATCTCGCCACGAAGTCACCGCGCGGGCCGGGTCGCGCGGTGACTCACCCGCGTCGAATTTCCCACCCGTGTAATGGATTCGGTCAAATGAAGCCGTAAACCGTTCCGTCCGAACCGTTCCCGCGTCGGATCGATCCCTGCGGGACGTCGTGCCGACACGAGGTCGACCCATCACGTTTCCGCCACCGCCTTTCGGGTATCCGCTCGGGGACGAGGAGGTCGACGAGATGCCTGTGTGGGGATGGATCCTGATCGGGGTGCTCGCGGTGATCGCCGTGATCGCCGTCGTCGCCGCGATTGTCGCCGCGCGCGCCGCGCGCGGCCGCACGCGGACGGAGCACCTGAAGGAGCGGTTCGGGCCCGAGTACGAGCGGACCGTCGACGAGGTCGGCGAACGACGTGCCGCCGAGAACGAGCTCGCGGCCCGCGAGAAGAAGCGGGAAGCGCTCGACATCGTGGCGCTCTCGCCCGAAGCACGCGAGAGGTACCAGGAGACCTGGCGGACGGTGCAGACCTCGTTCATCGACGATCCCTCGGGTGCGGTCGGCGCCGCGGACCGGCTCGTCACCGAAGTCATGCGCGAGCGCGGCTACCCGGTCGACGACTTCGACCGGCGCGCGGCCGACATCTCGGTCGATCACCCGACGGTCGTCGAGAACTATCGCGCTGCGCACGGCATCTACCTGACGCAGCAGAACGGCACTGTCCGCACCGAGGACCAGCGCGAGGCGTTCGTGCACTATCGAACGCTCTTCGAATCGCTCCTCGCGCGGGACAACGAGCAGGGCAACCCGAAGGAGGCGCGCGCATGACCACCCAGGAACCGCATCCCGGCAGCACCGAAACGACCGGGGGAGTAGCACCATCGACCGAGGCAGCCGGATCGTCGACCTACCGCACCGACCCGACGACCGGGGAAAGCGCAGTACCGACGGACGCCGGAGTGCCGGCGGACACCCCCGTGTCGACGGGAGAGACGGCCGCGAGGACCGAGAGTGCTGCTCCGCCCGCCGGTGATCTCGGGGCGGCCGGCGATGTCGGTACACCGAGCGCGCAAGCCGAGAGGACCTCCGCGGCGCCCGAATCGGACTCTCGCGACGAACTTTTCGGGCAGGAAGAGTTGTCGGGACTCAGGTCGCGCTGGGACGAGGTCCAGGCCGGTTTCGTCGACGATCCCCGGGAGTGTGTCCGGAAGGCGGACGGTCTGGTGTCCGATGTCGTCGAGCGGCTCACGAGCGGCTTCGCGGACGCGCGGTCGCGGCTCGAGGAGCAGTGGGCCCGAGGCGACGAAGCGTCCACCGAAGATCTCCGGCTCGCGTTGAAGCGCTACCGCGACTTCTTCCAGCGGTTGCTCTCGGTCTGAGCGGACGCTTCACATCGGCCGGGTAGCGGGCTTGTAGGGGAGGTATCTCACCGCGACGGTGAGCGCCCCTGCGGCCGCCGTCGCGATCCACAGCGCGTGCAGACCGAGGGCGCGGTGGGCGAGTGCGCCGAGCACGGCGCCTCCCACAAGCCCGGCCCACAGCCCGAGATACGGCAGGAAGGACCATCGGGGTCCCCCGAACATCGCCGCGGCGACGCGCTGGCCGATCTTGACCAGCGCGCCCGTCATGTAGGTCAGCGCCACGCTGGTTTCGCCGTCGCGCCGGAACACGTTGTTCTCGGCGCCCATCGCCAGGGTCATCGCGATGATCGCCACCGGCGTCCAGCCGAGCGCCGCCGCGACCGCGCCGGCGAACAACAGGGCGGACACCGTCGCCAGGACCGCGAACTTGCGGCTGCGGCGATCCGGGCCGGTGATCTCCGCGACGACGCCGCCGAGTACGACGCCCGCGACGAACAACCCGAGGATCCCCGCGACGAGTGCGGCCTGCGACCAATGTCCGTCGGCGATACCCACGGACATGCGGGTGGAGTTACCGCTCATGAAGGAGACGAACACCCCGCCGAGCGTGACGAAACCGAGGGCGTCGACGAATCCCGCGAGGGAGGACAGGGCGATTGCCAAGCCCTGGAGTTTCCTGTCGTATCCGACCACTCCCCAAATGCTAATGATTCGGTGGGTGTGCGACGTGCCACGCCTCCGATTTTGCTTACCTCGTGCAACGAGGCAGTGTGGTCGGGCGACAGTCCACGGATCCATCCCGACCAGGAGTATTTCGAGTGACCGGCCGATCGGCGACCTTCAACCGGGGCGGCCGGCTCGTTGCCGCCGTCGCCGCGATTGCAACCCTTACGGGATGCGGCGTGACCGCAGACCCCACGACCGCGACCGTCTCCCGATCGGCGCCGGTCACCGCCGCCCCCGCACCCACCGACTCCGAACCTCAGCCGAGCGGAGCCTCCACGTCCGAGGCGACGGCGGCGCTGGCGGTCCTGGCGCAACTGCCGATCAAGGGCCGCGCACCGAAGAGTGGTTACGACCGCGAGCTGTTCGGGCAGGCGTGGAGCGACGACGTCGACGTCGACGGCGGCCACAACGGCTGCGACACTCGCAACGACATCCTGCGCCGCGACCTCGTCGACATCGAGTTCAAGCCGGGTACCCGCGACTGCGTCGTCCTGTCGGGCACCCTGCACGATGCCTACACCGGCACGACGATCCCGTTCACCCGCGGCCAGGGAACGTCGGAGGCCGTGCAGATCGACCATGTCGTCGCGTTGTCGGACGCCTGGCAGAAGGGCGCGCAGCAACTCGACGCGCAGACCCGCGTGGACTTCGCGAACGATCCGCGCAACCTCCAGGCCGTCGACGGCCCGACGAACCAGAAGAAGAGCGACGGTGATGCCGCCACCTGGCTGCCGCCGAACCGCGCGTACCGGTGCACCTATGTGGCACGGCAGGTCCAGGTGAAGGCGGCGTACGGGCTGTGGGTGACGCAGGCCGAACACGACGCGATCGCGCGGGTGCTGTCCGAGTGCGACGGAGCCGCGGCATCCGAACCGGTTGCGACGCAGACTCCCGAGCCTTCCGTCCCGGCGTCGACCGGTGTGTACTTCGCGAACTGTGCCGCGGCCCGCGCGGCCGGAGCGGCACCGCTGTATGCCGGACAACCCGGCTACCGCCCGGAGATGGACGGCGACCGCGACGGGGTTGCCTGCGAGTAGCCGGAACTGCTGTGGCAGAGCAGTTTCCGCGAGATCAGCCCGCGGAGACGGCTGCCGGACGTGCCTGCATGCCCAGCAGGGTCAGGACCGTCAGGAAGGCCGCGCCGCCGACGATGGCGATGTCGGCGACATTGCCGACGAACCACTTGTTGTAGGCGATGAAGTCGACGACGTGCCCGCGAGCGAACCCGGGCGCGCGGAACAGGCGATCACCCAGGTGGCTCGTGACGCCGCCGAGCAGCGCGCCGACGCCGAGCGCCCATGCAGGAGAGAGGGTTCGCGCCGCCAGCACGGTGAGGGCGACGACCGCGACGCCCGCGACCACGGTCAGCACCCAGGTGGAGTCGGCGCCGAGCCCGAATGCCGCGCCGGGGTTGTAGACGAGCCGCCACTCGAGGAATTCGCCGACGACGGGCGTCGAGACGCCCGGGGACACGGTCGATTCCGCCCACCACTTGCTGAGCTGGTCGGCGACGACGACGCCGGTTGCCAACGCGAGGATCCAGGGCAGGAATCGGGAGGTCGACGGCACGGCGTCATCGTTCCCGATCCGCGGCACGATTGCGAGCATCGGGTTCCTCGAGGTGGGACGGTCGACCCGGCGTGTCCGGGCCCGTCGGGAGACCGGAGGAAGCGACCATGACTGTATGGAGCCTGAGCCGCGCCTTCACCTGACCACCGGCGGTCCGGTCGACGACCCTGTTCTGCCCGAGGACTGGCAGCCCTCCGACGACGCGATGCTCGCGCTGTCGATCGCCCTCGACATCGATGTGAACGCGGCGACGGTGCAGTTTCTCGACCGGTATCGGGGCCGCCGCCTGTCGGAGGCGACCCCCGAGGGGGCACCGAGGACGTCGTGGCTCGGTCTGTGGTGCATCGCCCTCGTCCTCGAGGACGGCCGCCGTCAGGAGGTGTTCCGTCGCCAGCTGCGGGCGACGAGGGAGCAGATCGAGGCGGCCCGCGAGATCGGTGAGCAGCTTGCTTCGGTGCCGGCACCGGCACCGGCCGGCGGGCTGCGGCTGGTGCCGCGAGCAGAGCACTGACCCGCGGTGCACCGCGAAAAGGAAAACGCCCGTGACCTGCATTTCTGCCGGTCACGGGCGTTTCCCGTGGCGGAGGATAGGGGATTTGAACCCCTGAGGGCGTTAACCCAACCCGCGTTCCAGGCGAGCGCCATAGGCCACTAGGCGAATCCTCCGTGGGGAAGCATACCGAACACTCCGCGATTCTTGCCAAACGAGCAGGTGGCGGTGACTTTTCTCGGGGTCGCCTCGGGGCGATTCCACGCCTGGGTGGCATGTCCTCTACACTTGCCGATGGATCCCGCGCGGCGCGCATCCTGTGAACTCCCCCAGGGCCGGAAGGCAGCAAGGGTCAACGGGCTCTGCCGGGTGCGCGGGGTCCCCTTAGTCTCCGCCGATGCCCGTGTCGCCGTGCACGGTGAAAGGTTCTTCCGCATGCCTGTCCAAACCCAGATCGGGTTGATGAGCCATGAGGAACTCGTTGCAGAGCACGAGCGCCAGTCCGCCAATTACGACCGGCTGAAGACCGAGAAGCTCACGCTGGACCTGACCCGCGGCAAGCCGTCCCCCGAACAGCTCGACCTCTCCGCAGAGCTGCTGTCGCTGCCGGGCGAGGGCGACTACCGCGACGGAAGCGGCACCGACTGCCGCAACTACGGCGGCCTCACCGGCCTGCCGGAGCTGCGCGCGATCTTCGCCGAGCTGCTGAACATCCCGGTCGAGAACCTCGTCGCCGGTAACAACGCGAGCCTCGAGATCATGCACGACCTGATCGTCGCGTCGCTGCTGCACGGCACCGTCGGTTCGCCGCGTCCGTGGTCGCAGGAACCGGTCGTCAAGTTCCTGTGCCCGGCCCCCGGCTACGACCGTCACTTCGCGATCACCGAGTCCTACGGCATCGAGATGATCCCGGTGCCGCTGCGTGACGACGGTCCGGACACCCACCTCATCGCCGAGCTGGTCGCCGCGGATCCACAGATCAAGGGCATGTGGACGGTACCGACGTACTCGAACCCGACCGGTGCCGTCTACTCCCTGGACGTCGCCCGCGCGCTGGTGTCGATGCCCACCGCGGCTCCCGACTTCCGGATCTTCTGGGACAATGCCTACGCGGTGCACCCCCTCGTCGAGGACTGCGCGCCGGCCATCGACATCCTCGGCCTCGCCGCCGAGGCCGGGAACCCGGACCGGATCTTCGCGCTCGCCTCGACCTCGAAGATCACCTTCGCCGGTTCGGGCGTCAGCTTCTTCGGGGCGTCCGCCGCCAACCTGGCCTGGTACCAGAAGTTCCTGGGCATCAAGACGATCGGCCCGGACAAGATCAACCAGCTGCGGCACCTGCGGTTCTTCGGCGACGCCGACGGCGTGCGTGCCCACATGGCCAAGCATCGCGAGATCCTCGCGCCGAAGTTCGCGCTGGTGCTGCGCATCCTCGAGGATCGTCTCGGCGCGTCGAAGGTCGCGTCCTGGACCGAACCCAAGGGCGGCTACTTCATCAGCCTCGACGTCGTCGAGGGCACCGCGAAGCGGGTCATCGCGCTGGCGAAGGACGCCGGCATCGCGCTGACCGGCGCCGGATCGGCGTTCCCCTACAAGAACGACCCCGACGACAAGAACATCCGGCTCGCGCCGAGCTTCCCGTCGCTCGACGAACTGGCCAAGGCCATGGACGGCGTCGCCACGTGCGTGCTGCTCGCCGCCACGGAGAAGGCCCTCGCCGGCTGAGCGAGCCACCGGCTTCCTTCCGCCGTCGCACCCGAACCGGGTGCGGCGGCGGTTGCTTTCCCGGGTGTCCGTCCGTTTCGAGCGAGTTGTGCCCAGGCTGTGGACAAATCTGTGGACAACCCGTGGACCGACGGTGGACCGGCCGTGGACAACTCCCCGACACAGGGCTGTGACCTCGGAAAATATCCGGAATGGGCTTTTTCCACAGGAGATGCCATACTGCCCGATCAGGGTCGCCGCGAGTTCCGCGGCGGGTTCGGAAGTGGTGAGTGTGATGGAATACCGCGCTCTCGTGAAATCCGGAGCCGGCGCAACCGCCGTCGCGTCCGTTACGGGATGCCACGGCGTGCTCGATGTCTTTCTCCTGGCGCTCGATATCGACGCCTCGACGGTCCCGCGACCTCCTGTTCCGCCCGCCGCGGCGGTCGATCCGTTCCTGCCCGCGCGGATCGGAGCGAACCCCGCCAGCGATCACGGTGTCCGTCCGGCAGTTCTGCTCGCGTACCGGCACATCGTCGATCGCACACGACCCGAGGTGTCGTTCGGCGTCTCGACCGGGGCGCTGCGGGCGGGCTCGTCGGCTCGTCCGTTCGTCGGCGCTCCCGCGACCTGTGCGTCGTTGTGGGAGATCCCGGGACACGGACTCGTGCTCGCGTTGGAGACACTGACCGACAAGCCCTCCCTCGTCGGCCGGCGTATCGATCCACTGCAGGACCGTGAGGGGAAGGGTTTCCGGCCCACCGTCGACGGATTCCTCGCCCCGTTCGAGCTGACGTCGTCGGCTTCTCTCGAAGATCTGTTCCCCGGGATCAACCGGATGATGCCCGTCCCCGCGACCTACCGGCCGCTGCCCGAGATCGTCGTGCACCGGCATCGCGGGGTCGGCGATCGCAAGGTCGTCGAGGCGCTGATGGTGGAGATCGTGTCGAGTGGGGGCGAGCGGGTACGCGACCTCGTCGACGGCAACGCGACCGGATCTCGCGTCCGGGCCACTGCCCGCGCGTGGGGTGTGGTGTGGCGGTGGGATCGGGTTCAGCTCGTCGAGGCGCCCGCACAACCCGGCGCCGCGATCGCGGTGCGGGAGGACTGCGGCGCCGTGCTGCTCGATCTCGAGGCGACCTCGGTGGACAGCGACTACACGACTCACGGAACCGGGGACATGATCTTCGGGCTGCTGCCGTGGGTCGCGATGCGGGCGAACTGCTCGCGGGACTTCTGGAAGATGCTCGCGCACCTGCGTAACCACGAGGATCTCGACGGTGATCGGCTCCGTGCCGCGCTCGACGACGTCGCCGCGATGCAGGCCCGCAAGATGGAGCGGGCACTGCTGCGCAAGGAATCGATACACGACGACCGGTTCCATTCGTGGACACAGCCGACGCAGCTGCGGTCGCTGCTGGTGCGCCGCGTGGCCGACGACATCGCCGCCCTCGACGGAGAACTCGCCGAGGCGGCCGAGGTGATCGAGCACGCGGTACGACGCAGCGTGGAACTGCGCGGTCAGCGGCACTCGCGGCTCGCCCGCGGATGGTCCGCGGCGGCATCGGTCATCGCGGTCGTCGCATTGTTCGCGGCTCTCGCAGCGGTTCCCGCCGAATCGGAACCGACGCTGTTCCCGCACTGGCTGTACGCCTTCAGCGCCACGCTGGCGCTCACCGTCGTCGCGATCGCCGTCGCCGTACTGTGGCGACGGCGATAACGGGCAGGGCATGATCAACCCATGGCATCGACGCTGAATCTGGTCGGGGACCCGGACGCCGACGCGCTGCTCGCCTCCGACCCGCTGGCACTGCTCATCGGCATGCTCCTCGACCAGCAGGTTCCGATGGAGACGGCCTTCGCCGGCCCGAAGAAGCTCGTCGACCGGCTCGGCAGTCTCGACGTGCACGCGATCGCGGAAGCCGATCCCGACGACTTCGTCACCGTCTGCGCGCAACCCCCGGCCGTGCACCGGTTCCCGAAGTCGATGGCACAGCGGATCCAGGCCCTGTGCGCCGCGATCGTCGACGAATACGACGGCGATGTGTCGGCCATCTGGACGTCGGGAGATCCTGACGGCAAGCAGGTCCTGAAGCGGTTGAAGGCGCTGCCCGGCTACGGCGACCAGAAGGCTCGCATCTTCCTGGCGCTGCTCGGCAAGCAGATGGGTGTGCAGCCGGCGGGTTGGCGCGAGGCCGCCGGCGACTACGGCCAGGAGGGATCCCGCCGATCCATCGCCGACGTCGTCGACGAGAAGTCGCTGCAGGAGGTGCGCGAGTTCAAGAAGTCGGCGAAGGCGGCGGCCAAGAAGGGCTAGCGTCCGGTCCATCAACCCCCTTCTCTTCCGAGCGAGCGGTACATTCGGTCGGTTGAAGGAGACGGGTGTACCGCTCGCTCGGAAACGGGGAAGGTTCACACCCGTGGCCCCTCCGGCGGCTCGACGGTTCCGGCGCCCGACCTCGGGATGATGCTGATCATCCCGTTCGGTTCGAGATAGGCGCGGGCGACCTCGTCCGCATCGGAGATGCCGTGCAACCGGAGTTGCGACAGCACTTCCTGTTCCGTCATGAACTCGCGACGCAACGCCCGGCGATTGAACTGACCGTCGGTGATGAGGGGCCGCGGCCGGGATTTGACGAGTCGTGCCAGACGCGGCCACCGATATGCGGCCGCGTCGATACCGACGCTGCAGAACAACATGGTGGCCGCGACCACCAGTCCGTCGCCGACCGACTGGGCATCGGCCATCATCCCGGCTCCTGCCGCGTCGGCAACAAGTACGACCACGAGAAGATCGGTCAGGCCGATGCCGCCGGATTCGCGTTGACCGATGATCCGGAGCAGCACCATCAGTGCGAGGAAGGTGATGACTCCCCGGGTGATCAGTTCCACGGTCGGCATGCTGGGCATCAAGGTCGTGGTCCAGTCCATGGGTCCTCCCGCAGTTCCGGTGACAGGTGCCGTATCGATGGTGTCCACGACTGCGTGAGCGTGTGGCCTGTTCGGACGGGATCGGTCCGCGGGACGACGGCCGGACGAACCGGTCAGGAATCGAGAAGCCCGCGGCGCCCCTCGGTTCCTACCGTGGTGGACATGACGACCACAACAGCACCCACCACGTCCATCACATCCGTCACGCTCGAGGTCGCCGACGTCGACGCCGCGCGTCGCTTCTACAAGGCGTTCGGGGTCGACTCCTGCATCCGACTTCGGGAGACCGCCGAAAACACCTCCGGTTTCCGGGGGTTCACGCTTGCACTGACGGTCTCCGGCCCCGCGACCGTCGACGCATTCCTCGACGCCGCCATCGATGCCGGCGCCGAGGTGACCAAACCGGCGGCGAAGTCCCTCTGGGGCTACGGCGGGTCCGTCCAGGCGCCGGACGGCACGATCTGGAAGATCGCGACGTCGGCGAAGAAGGACACCGGCCCCGCCACCCGCAACATCGACGAGTTCGTCCTGCTGCTCGGTGTCGACGACGTGAAGGTCGCCAAGAAGTTCTACGTCGAGCGCGGACTCGTCGCCGGCAGGAGCTTCGGTGGCAGGTACGCCGAATTCGTCTCCGACGCATCGAGTCCCGTCACGCTCGCGCTGTACAAGCGCCGGGGTCTGGCAAAGCTTCTCGGGGTTCCGGCCGACGGCACCGGTTCGCATCGCATCGTCATCGGCTGCACCGCAGAAGGATTCGTCGATCCGGACGGTTACGTCTGGGAGGCTGTCGTGGGTTGAGGGCCTGCATCCGCAGGTCTCAGGTTCGCGCTGCGTCGACGAATCGCTCGTCGCGCAGGACCGGGACGGACTCGCTCCGCCCGACCTCCGCCGCGACCGCGACGTCGCCGGCGTAACCGGCGGCGATCAGTTCGCGCCCCGACGCGCAGTCGTGCAGCGCATCGGCGACCCGCTCCGACACCGTCGCCCAGGCGTCCGCCGCGACCTGCGCCTCCGGCGACCGCGGGCCGTGAACGGAGAGCCCGGCGATCACGGCTCCGGCGCCCCACAGGTCCTCGATAGCCGGACGGAGGGATCCATCGGGCCACTTCTCCCCGCCGGCGACGACCGCGACTACCGATCCCGGGTGGTTCCGGTCGATCCACCGGGCCACGGCGCCGGCATTGCGGAGCGACGCGGCGACGCACAGCGGCGCCGACCTACCGAGTTCGTACGCGATCGACGATCCGTTCGGGGACGGCAGCACGAGCCGCTCGAGCCCGGTGGCCGCGCGAATCGTGGCAGGGGACAGGCTGACCGCGCCCGGACCGGCTGCTCGACGACCGATGGCGAGCGCCGCGTCGCGTTCGGCCGCATAAGCGGCGGCACCGTCGTCGTTCCAGCGGTACGGGAACACCTCCACGCCTCGGTCGAGTGCGACGGACAGGGTCGTGGTGAACGACAGCACGTCGACGACCACCGCGATGTCGGCGCTGCTTGTGATGTCGACACCGCCCGCGACGGCCGCGGCTCCCGGCAGGCCCCACTCGAATCGGACGCCGAAGTCGCGTTGCGTGTGTGCCGGATTCATCCGGTCAGCGTGCCACAGCACCGCTGTGATCGCGGATACCGATGCGGCGGAATCGTATCCGCGTGGGGCTCAGTCATCCGCTGAGACGATCGAGGGGAAGGATGGCTGGAGCCCGAGCGGATATGCGAATTGTTTCGTCCCCTGTTTGCCGAGACGTGGCGTGGCCTCGGTGACGATCACACCGTCGTCCGCCGCGATCTGCACCGAGAGCCGCTGCCGCACCTGACCGACGCGGCGCGTCTGCGCGTGGACGGCGAAGCCTCCGATGCCGCGGCGGAGAAGCTGCAGGCCGAGCTGATCGCGGAGGTAGCGGCCGCGGACGTCGTCGTGATCGGTGCCCCGATGTACAACTGGTCGCTGCCGTCGACGCTGAAGGCGTGGATCGACTACATCCACGTTCTCGGAACCACGGTTCCGTTCGACAACCCGGACCGCCCGTTCGCAGGCAAGCCCGTCGTGATCGTGTCGAGCCGGGGCAACACGTACGCGCCCGGCACGCCGGGGGAGGGCACCGACCACACGGTTCCGCCGCTGCAGCAGGTTCTCGGTGTGTCGCTTGGAATGGCCGTCGAGGTGGTAACCGCCGAACTCACTCTCGCCGACCGGCTGGCACCGCTCGCTCCGCTTGCCGGGCAGGCGAAGGAAAGCCGCTCCGCCGCAGAGGAATCCGTGCGCACCCTGGCGATCGAACTGGGCTCCCGGGCGTGACGCTGTCCGGTTCGGGACGTCCGGCGCCGGTGGGCCGGACACGACCGGCCGGAGATTTGCCGAACCCCCTCGTATCGGGTGTGATCGAAGTGGGTACTACGCCGAGGCGGGTCACCGTCCCGGCGCGCCCGAAAAGGAGGGATAACCATGCAGGTCCAGCTCAACAAGGACGGCAACATCCAGGTCGACGAGGACATCGTCCGCAGGCTGGAAGGTGAAGTGGAGTCCGCTCTCGAGCGCTTCGGCGATCGGATCACCCGCGTCGAGGTCCATCTCGGCGACGAGAACGCCGCGAAGACCGGCGTCGACGACAAGCGCTGCGTGCTCGAGGCCCGCGTCGCAGGTCAGCAGCCGATCGCGGTCACCCACCACGCCGGTTCGGTGAAGGAAGCCTTCGACGGTGCCGTCGGCCGCCTGCAGAAGCAGCTCGACTCCCGGCTCGGTCGCTCCGGCAACCACAAGGGCGGACCGTCCATCCGTCACATGCCGGTCGACAAGGACGCACTCTGATCCGACCACCGCGCGCATGACGACGATCGCCCCACCGCACACAGCGGTGGGGCGATCGTCGTTCCGGGTCCGGCCGGAAGCCGGTCACTTCTGGGGCTGTTCGTCCTGTTTTTCCCGGCGAAGGTCGCGGGGCGGGATCGAGAAGGGGGAGTGTGCCGCGGCGCCCCCACCGATCGGTCCGTGCCCGACGACGCCGTGCTCGTACGCGGATTCGGCGTGCAGGGCGAGGTCGATGCCCGTCGACTCGGCCTCCCGGTCCACACGGAACCCGAAGAACCGGTCGATCACCTTGCCCAGGGCGTAGGTGACCCCGAACGCGTAGAGGCCGACCACCGCGACCGCGAGGATCTGCTTGCCGAGCTGGGCGAGGCCGCCGCCGTAGAACAGGCCGGTCGGGCCGTCGGTCATCACCGCGGTCGCGAGCAGTCCGATGAGGATGGTGCCTACGATGCCACCCACGAGGTGCACGCCGACGACGTCGAGCGAGTCGTCGTAACCGAGCCGGAACTTCCAGCCCACCGCGAACGAGCAGACCACACCCGCAACCGCGCCGACGACGACCGCGCCCATCACCCCGACGGTGCCGCACGCCGGGGTGATCGCGACCAGACCGGCGACGACGCCGGAGGCCGCACCGAACGTGGTGGGGTGTCCGTCGCGGCGCTGTTCGACGAACAGCCAGCCGAGCATGCCGGTGCACCCCGCGACGAGCGTGTTGAGGAAGATCGCGGCGGCCTTGCCGTCTGCTGCCAGCGCCGAGCCCGCATTGAATCCGAACCAGCCGAACCACAGCAGGCCGACGCCGAGCAGCACCAGCGGAAGATTGTGTGGTCGCATCGAATCGAGTTTGAAACCGAGACGCGGGCCGAGAACCATGGCCAGTGCCAGGCCGGATGCGCCGGAGACGATTTCGACGACGAGCCCGCCCGCGTAGTCCAGTGCGCCGAGCCGCGCGATCCAGCCGTCCGGTCCCCAGACCCAGTGCGCCACCGGCACATATACGAGCAGGGACCAGACCGGCACGAACAGCATCCACGCGGAGAACTTGGCGCGGTCGGCGATCGCGCCGCTGACGAGTGCTGCGGTGAGGATCGCGAAGGTGAGCTGGAACGTGGCGAACAGGATCTCCGGGATCTGTCCGTGGACGGTGGTCGGGGAGATGCCGCTCATCCCGAGGTGGGAGAGCCCGCCGAGCAGGCCGCCGCCGAGGTCGTCGTCGAAGGTGAGGCTGTAGCCGGCGATCAGCCAGGTCACCGTCACCAGCGGGATCGAGACGAAACTCATCATGATCATGTTGAGCACGCCGGTGGACCGCACCATGCCGCCGTAGAACAGCGCGAGACCCGGGGTCATCAGCAGGACGAGGGCGGTGCTTGCCAGCAACCACGCGGTGGCACCGGCATCGATTGTCGAGGGCACGAGCGAATCTCCTCACGGGCACTGAATCTCAATGCACCGGGATTCGACGATCCGACCGTGGCGTTTCCTCCGAGGGGCGGTGGTGTTGCGAACGCGTTACGGAAATCTCACCCGCCGTATTTATGTCCGTTATGCGTCGTCCGACGCTTTCGGAGCGGGGCCTTCGGCGAGGAGCAGGTAGAGCGCGCGTCGCGCGTCGGCCAGGATGTCGCGGGCCGCGGCGATCTGTTCGTCGGTGCCGCTGACGGCGACCGAGCGTGCGGCGTGATGGACCTCGGCCAGCGCGCTCCGCAGATCGGGCGTGTCCGCCGAGGTCGCGAATCCCGCGAACGGGTCGGTGACCGCGGAGGCCGGGTCTTCGAGGTAGCGGCGTCCGGCGTCGGTGAGCGAGGCGAGCTTGCGTCCGCCGTCGACCTCGACGTGGACGAGGCCTTCGTCCTCGAGCTGGGAGATGGTCGGGTAGACCGCACCCGGGCTGGGACGCCAGGTTCCGCCCGTGCGCTCGGTGATGGCCTGCATCAGCTGGTAGCCGTGCATGGGCTGCTCGGCCAGCAGGATCAGGGTGGCGGCGCGGACGTCGCCGCGCTGGGCGCGCCCGCGATGGCGTCGGCCGCCCCGGGCCTCTCCGCCGCCGCGATGCGGGCGGGGTCCGCCGAAGGGATGCTCGCCGCGCCGGGGTCCGTCGCCGCGGCGCCGGCCGCGGTGGAATTCGCCATCCGGGGTGCTGTGTCGGCGCTGTCCGCCGAAGTGTCGTTCGTTGCGCATTGTGTACGCCCTTTCTGTTTGTTCGACACCATCAAGATAGAACGCGATATATCGTTAACGCAAGCGTCGGGAGTGTGTGGTCTCGATCACGGACCGTCTCCACCTGCCCGGACCGCCCGGTGGCGACCACTCGGCCCTCGTGTCGGAGTGCGCCGGTAGTCTCGGCGCGTGGCCCTGTACCGGAAGTATCGACCGGCGACCTTCGCCGAGGTGGTGGGGCAGGAGCACGTCACCGAGCCCCTCAGCACCGCCCTCGACACGGGACGTATCAATCACGCGTACCTGTTCTCCGGGCCGCGCGGTTGCGGCAAGACCTCGTCGGCGCGCATCCTCGCGCGGTCCCTGAACTGCGTGGAAGGTCCGACGTCGAAGCCGTGTGGGGTCTGCGCCTCGTGTGTCGCGCTCGGTCCCGGTGGAGGCGGCAACCTCGACGTCATCGAACTCGACGCGGCCAGCCACGGCGGTGTCGACGACACCCGCGAACTGCGCGACCGCGCGTTCTACGCCCCGGCCGAGTCCCGGTATCGCATCTTCATCGTCGACGAGGCGCACATGGTCACCACGCAGGGCTTCAACGCTCTGCTCAAGATCGTGGAGGAACCGCCGGAGCACCTGATCTTCGTGTTCGCAACGACCGAACCGGAGAAGGTGCTGCCGACCATCCGGTCGCGCACCCACCACTATCCGTTCCGGTTGCTCGCGCCGACCGCGATGCGCGGACTGCTCGAGCGCATCTGCACGCAGGAGAACGTGCCCGTCGAGGACGCCGTGTACCCGCTGGTCATCCGGGCGGGCGGAGGGTCGCCCCGCGACTCGCTGTCGGTGATGGACCAGTTGCTCGCCGGGTCCGGGCCCGAAGGCGTGACCTACTCGCGCGCGCTCGCGCTGCTCGGTGTCACCGACGTCGCGCTCATCGACGAGGCCGTCGACGCGCTCGCGGTCGGGGACGGGGCGGCACTGTTCGGCACCGTCGAGAAGGTGATGGACGCGGGGCACGATCCGCGGCGCTTCGCGGTGGACCTGCTCGAGCGCCTGCGGGACCTGATCCTGCTCCGCTCGGTGCCCGACGCCGCCGACCGCGGTCTCGTCGACGCGCCGGGCGACATCCTGGACCGGATGCGCGACGAGGCCGACCGGATCGGACCGGCCACGCTCACGCGGTACGCCGAGATCGTGCACGCGGGTCTCGGGGAGATGCGCGGCGCGACCGCGCCGCGCCTGCTGCTCGAAGTGATGTGCGCCCGAATGCTGCTGCCGGCTGTATCCGATGCGGAAACCGCTGTGCTGCAACGGCTCGAGCGGCTCGAACAGGGGTTCGTCCCGGCGGCGGGTGCTGCGGCCCCTGCCGGTGCTGCGGCCCCGGCGGCCGCGCCGCGCCCGGTGCCGGAACCGGCGGTCGCGCCGATCGCACCCGACGAACCCGCCGCCCGGTTCCAGCGGCCGTCGCAGCGTCGGGCGATGGAACAGGCAGCGCCCGCTCCGCAGGCGGAACCCGCACGTCCGGCTCCGCAGGCCGAGCCTGCACGTCCGGCGCCGCAGGCGGAGCCTGCACGTCCGGCGCCGCAGGCAGAGCCCGCTGCGGTGGCACCTCCGGAACCGGTGACGCCCGAACCGGCGCCGGTCCCCGAACCGGCTGCGCGTCCGGTCGAATCGAAAACTCCCGAGCCCGAGCCGGTTTCGCCGCCACAGCCGGCCCGCGCGGTCGCCGATCGCGGCGAACCGGAGCCGGAACCCCAGCCGAAACCCCGGCCCGCCGCACCGCCGCAGCCGGCCTCGGGTCCCGACGCCGCGGGCCTGCGCGCGGTGTGGTCGGAGGTGCGCGCGAAGGTGCGTGCCCGCAGCCGCACGGTCGAGGTCATGCTGTCCGGCGCGTCGGTGCGCGACGTGGAGGGCACGTGCGTGGTCCTCGTCCACGATTCGATGCCGCTCGTGAAGCGTCTCGCGGAACCGCGCAATGCCTCCGTCGTCGCCGATGCGCTGCGCGAGGTGTTCGGCGTCGACTTCGAGGTCACGTGTGTGCACGGGTCGGCCGCTCCGGCACCCGTGAAAGCCGCTCCCGTGCAGCAACAGTCGCGGCCGAGCGGGCAGCCGAGGTTCTCGAGGCCGAGCCAGGCCAATCGTGCTGCGGCCCAGCCGCGTCCCGACGAGCAAAAGGGTCCGGGTCCGGCCCGCCCCGAGCAGCCGGGGCCGAACTACGACGACATTCCGCCTCCGGAAGCACCGGATCTTCCGGACGATCCCGGGCCGGAAGGGGCGTACGATGCTCCGCCCCCGGACCCGTCGGCGGTGACGGAGGCCGACGTCGAGGAGATGTTCGCCGAGGCCGCGACCCCGGGCGATCCGTCGACTCGTCGCGACCCCGAGGACGTTGCCCTCGAACTGCTGAAGGACATCCTCGGCGCCAAGCGGATCGAGGAGAAGTAGTCCCGCCCTGCCGGTGAAACGGCTGTGCCCCTGCCGCGGTCGGCGGCAGGGGCACAGGCGGGAACGGGGTCAGTTCTCGCCCAGACCCATTTCCTCGGCCTTGACGAACTTGACGTACTGGGTCGCGATGCGCTGCGACATCGTGCGCAACGAGTCCCGCTCGGGGTCGGTGTTGCCGATCGGCCGGAAGCCTTGGATCTCGGCGACGTACGGACCGTAGGTCATGTAGCACACCGACATCCGGCCCTCGGCGACGTCACCGCTCATGCACGTCGTGTCGGGAACGTACTGCGGCACCGACGCGTCCTCGGTGATCTCGGAGTAGTTCTTCTGGGTCTGCGCCAGGAACGCGTCCCGAACGGTCTCGGCGTCCTCCGGGCTTGCCGTGCGGTACACGGTGGAGTTCGCCATGGCGACCCGGTCGGTGCCGGTCTTCTCGAAGAGCTCGGCCGTCTGTGCCGGGTTGCTGTCGAAGTGCAGCCAGCCCAGCGGGCCGTACACCGCGAGTTCGGAGTTCCGGGTCGTCTCCTCCTCGGTGTAACCGACGGCGCGGGCGAGGACCTTGTCCATGTCGACCACCAGTTCGGGGATTTCCGGCGTCGGCGTGTACGGGAAGCTGCCGAGCAGCGGAATCTGCTTCTCGAGCGCGCGCGTGGTGATGTCTTTCGCCCACTCGGGGTCGTCGGGGGTGGTGGTGGCGTAGGTGTAGATGAAGTGAGGGCCGTTGACGGTGTACGAGGACACCGTGTCGGAGCCGGTTTCCCACCGGAAGGTCACGGCCTTGGTATCGGGCAGGCCGGGCAGTGTGGCCGGAGTGCCGGCCCCCGACGCGAAGATGTCGTCCCCGCCGCTGCCGTCGGTGAGTTCGTCGGCGTAGAGGTCGGCGACGATGGCGGCAGCGGATGCTTCGTCCGGGAGTCGGACGACGGAGATCCCGAGGCCGTGGGAGCCGTCGGCGTAGTCCTGGAAGTCGCTGAACGTGGTGATGATCTCGTACTTGTCGGAGATCTCGGAGACGCTGTCGCTCAGGAGCCCGAGTTTCGCGAGACCCCCGACGCCGACGCCCTGGTTCATGCCGCCGCCCGAGACGAGCTTCGGGTCGATCGTGTACGGGGCAACCACGAACTCGGCCATGCGCTGGCCTTCGACGGCGGGACCGAAGTCGCCGGCGAGCTGGCCTTCCGCCTCGAAGTCCTTGGGGACGGTGTTGTATCCGCCGGTGTCGAGGGAGTCGATGTCGAAGTCCGCCTGCTGCTCGGCACCGGAATCTGCTGCAAGCGCGGCGGTCTCGCTGTCGACGGCGGTGCCCTCGACGTCGCTGCTGCACCCGGTGAGGGCGAGAGCGGCTGCCGCTGCGGCGGCCGTGAGGATGCGTGACGTACGCATGATGTGGAACTCCTTGTCGTTCTGGTGTGCCGTCGTTCTCGTGCCGTACTGCGGCGAGAGATCGGGGGGTGAAACTGGTTCAGGACGTGGGGAAACCGAGCTCTCGCAGGAGCGTCAGTCCCTTGTCGACGGGTGCGATCGAGAAGCTGATCACGAGACCCTTCGTCTTGTCGATGCCGTTGAAGAAGGAGGTGTACGGGTCGGACGGCTGGTACTCGATGATGCGGTTACCATCCTCGGAGAGAACCGAGGTGTAGCCGGTGATCGGCTTGTCGCGCATGCGGATCAGGGTCGATCGGGCGTACTGGTCGTCGCGGTACGCGGACACCGTCACGTAGTCGTGCTCTCCCATGCCGATCGTCTTGCCCAGGGACGACGCGGGATCGATGTCGCAGTCGACGCGCAGGGCGTTCTCCATGCTGAACCCGGCCTTCTCGCACGAGACGGACGACGTGATGAGCTTGGCGGGCAGGATCGAGGTGACGTCGTCGGTGGATTCGCTGATGTAGGTGGAGTCCGCCGTGGCGGGCGGCAGACCGCCTTCGGAGGCGAGCACCGTCGTCGTTTCGACGGTGTCCGCGGAGGCGGTGGACGTTCCACCGGTTCCGCCGCTCTGGGCGAAGGCGTAGACGCCGCCGGCGGCGACCGCGGCCGCCACGAGAACACCGGCGCCGACCAGCAGCGGCTTGCGCTTCCCGGCCGAGGTGGTCTCCGGGGTCGCGGCGTCGGCGAAGACGGCGGGTGCGGGCTGCGTCCGGCCGGTCGGGGCGGCGTGGCGGGGGCCGGGTGCGTGATCGCGCGCCAGCGCCACGGTCTGCCGGTCCGCCGGCGGTTCGGTGACGCGGCCACCCGCGACGAACCCGGCCGCGCCCTTGGCGACGACGGTTTTCGGGTCGTCGAGGGTGGCGATCGGGCCGAGTTCGGCCAGGCGCCGGTGCACGTAGGGGATGCGCGACGAGCCGCCGGTCAGATACAGCGCCTGCAGACCACCGCGGTCGATGCCGGCGTCTCGCAGCACCGACGCGGCCAGCTGCACCCCGCGGGTGATCTGCGGTTCGATCAGCTGCTCGAACTCGTCCCGGGTCAGCGTGAACGTCATGTCGGCGCCGTTGCCGGTGACCCGAATGGTCGCCGAAGGCGCTTGGGAGAGAAGCTCTTTGGCGCGACGGATCTGATCGTCGAGGTTGCGGCGGGCGTCGAGACCCTCCGGCCGGCGCAACCATGCCGCCAGATCGGGGTCCTCGTCGGCGAGCTGCCGGTCCACCCAGCGCGAGATCGTGGCGTCGAGGTTCTTGCCACCCAGGGCGTTGTCGCCGCCCGCGCGCAGCACCTCGAACGTCCACTCGTTCGTCGCGGTGAGCACCGCGACGTCGAGGGTGCCGCCGCCGAAGTCGAACACCGCGATGGTCGATCCCTTGACGATCTTGGCGTCGTGCTGGCGTGAGTAGTAGAACGCCGCGGCGCGGGGTTCGGAGATCAGCGACACGTTGCCGCCGAGCCCGGCGATCGACGCCGCTTCGCGCAGGACCGACAGTTCCCGCTCGGACCACGCTTCGGGGTGTGTGAGCACCACCTCCGCGGGCGGGTGGTTGTTGTGCCGTTGCAGCGACTGCCCGTACACGGTGCGCAGCACGGCCGCGATCATCGCGGCGACCGGAACTTCCTGACCGCGCACCAGCACGGACCGGTCGGACACGTGTGCCTTCGGGGCGACGACGAAGCCGGCGGGGTCGACGGACGCCCGGTTCACCGCGACGTCGCCGGTCGAGATCGCGTGGGCCGGGTCGATGTACACGGACGACGACATCAGGTTGCTGGTGTGGGTCAGCGGCAGCGACTCGACCCGGTCCGGTCCGATGCGGTGAGCGGCCGATGTGTTCGAGGTGCCGAAGTCGACGGCAAGGACCCAGCTCATCGTTCTCCCCTTACGGTGTGGTTGTCACGTCGACCCGGCCGGGCGAGACCGGAGAGGTGCCCGCTGCTCATCCCGACCTCGCTTTCGCGTCGTATCCGTGTGTCGAGGATGAGAGGGGCGGCCCCGCCGAAAAGTTCCCGCTTGCCCCCGGGAATTTTCCACATCGGTGGCACCTCACCGCATTCGCGCACGTCGGAGCCCCGAACCGCGAGTCGCGCTGTGGCGCACATCACCTCGGGTTGCCGTCCCGTCCCGGGAAATCGGGACGGCTGTCCCTCGTGCCCGGGACGCCGAGCGCAGCACTGTCCTTGTCGACGGGCGCACCGGGCGCCCGAGCGGAGGGGTGAACATGAGCATCGACAGCGCTGCACAGCGCGACACCGTCGACAGTCCCCGGCCCCCGGTGGGGTCGATGTGGGCCTGGGCAGGCGCGGTCGCGGGCCTGGCCGGGGTGGTCGGAATCCAGGCCAGCATGGCGATGAGTGCCGCCTACAACGAGGAAACCGCGGGCAACGCGGTCGCCATCACCGCCGAGTTCGCGGAGCAGCGCACGGCGATGCTCGTCATGCACCTGACGCTCATGGTCGGCACCGTGCTGCTGCTCGTGTTCGCGGCGGGTCTGCAGCGACGCCTACGCATCGCGCTGCCCGAGTTCAGCATCCTGCCGGCCGTCGCGGCATTCGGGCTGGTGCTGACGTCGGCGGCGACCCTGCTCGGGACCGGTCTCGACACCGAGTTGCTGTTCGGGCTCGGCGAGCCGGGACAGATGGTTCCCGAGGTCGCGGTGGTCGCCTCGCACTGGATGGGCACCATTCCGTGGCTGTGGGTCGGCGCCGGGGTGAGTGGTCTCGCGGTCGCGGTCGCGTCGCTGCGGCACGGTGCCGTCCCGCGCTGGCTGGGCTGGGCGAGCGTGGTGCTGGGGGGCCTCACGCTGCTGACCGGCATCTCGCCGCTGCAGTACCTGGCCGGATTCGTCGGTCCGGTGTGGGTTCTCGTGGCCGGGGTCGGCTTCGCGGTCGCCGCGCGGACGCGGTGAATCACGAAATGCGGGGGGAATCGGGGATACTCGGCGCACCATGACAGTCGCGCACGAGAACGAGGGGTCGGCGGGCACCGGTGGAGCACCGGTGCCCGCCGCAGTCGTCGCCGTCCTGGCCTGGGCGCTCGCGGTCGTGTCGGTCGTGGTGTTCTTCGGCGCCCGGCCGACGCTGGACGCCGATCAGTTGTTCTTCCTCGTCGACGTCGTCGGTGCCGCCGTGTACGGCACGGTCACGGGGGTGGTGCTCGCGCGTCGCGTGCATCCGGTGCCGATCATCACGGCGGTCGCCGCGATCGGCCCGGGTATCGCGGCGCTGTCCTACGCGTGGTCGCGGCTCGCGCTCGTGCGACCCGAGTTGCCGTTCGTCGGCGCGCTCGCGCCCCTGCAGAATTCGGCGTGGATCCCGGGAACGCTCGCGTTGTTCCTGGTGGTGCCGTGGCTGGTCCGGGACGGCACGCTCGGGCAGCTCGAGCGGATCGGCGTGACCGCCGGAACTGTTGCGACCGTATGGTTCTGGTGGGCCCGCACGTACACCGAAACCGCCGACCTGTGGCTGGTGCTGCCCGTCGTGGTGGTCGGGTTCCTCGCCGCAGCGCACGTGCTGTGGCGGCGCCGCACCGCTCCGGCGGCGGAGTCCGCCGGGCTCGGCTGGCTCGCACTCGGCGCGGCGCTGATGACGGCCTCCTACATTCCGCTCGCCGTCCCCGGCCTGCCGTGGATGCTCACTCCGCTGATCCACCTGGCGACCCAGGCGTTCTACCCCGTCGCGATCCTCGTGGTGGTGCTGCGGCAACGACTGTGGGGATTGGATTTCGCGGTCAGCCGCGCCGCGCTCGCCGGCAGTCTCGTCGCGGTGCTCGCCGCCGGGTATCTCGTGGTCGCGGTGACCGCGTCGCTGATGTTGCCGACGGACGGCTCGGTCGTCGCCCAGGCCATCGCCGCGACCGCGGTCGCGCTGGCCGTGCAGCCGGTGCGGAGCCACCTGACCCGCCGCGTGCACCGCCTCGTGTACGGCGACGGTATCGACTCCGCCCGCGCGGTACAGAATCTCGGCCGTCACTTCGCGGGCGCCGGCACTCCCCGCCGACTCCTCGGCGACCTCACCGCGGGCATCGGCACCGCGCTGCGGCTCGAATCGGTCACGGTGAGCCGGGACGGCGAGATCCTCGCCCGCTGGGGAGAACCCACCGGTCGCGTCGAGGAGATGACGCTCGAGTCCGGAACCCTTTCGGTGACCGCGCCGCCCGGCGAAGCCCTCGGGCCCCGCAGCCTGCGCGCGCTCGGTGAGCTCGCCACCGTCGTGGAAGCCGGGCTGGTCGTGTTGCGGTCCGCAGAGGAACTCGACGCGGCGCGGCACCAGCTCAGGGAGGCACGCCTCGAGGAGCGGCGCACCATCCGTCGGGAACTGCACGACGGGCTCGGCCCGTCCCTGGCCGGAATCCGGCTCGGGCTGCAGGGCGCCCGCAACCTCGCCGCCACGGACCCGACGGCCGCCCTGGAACTGATCGATGCGCTGCTGCGCGAACTCGACCATCAGGTCGAGGGCGTGCGGGAACTGTCGCGGGGGCTGCTCCCGCCGGTGCTCGACGAATTGGGACTCGTCGCCGCGGTCGACGAACTCGCCGGCACACATTCGCACATCGGGTTCGAAATCGACGTCGACGCCGACGCTCCGGCCGGACTGTCCCGGGCGGTGGCCGCCGCGGCGTACGGCATCACCGTCGAAGCGGTCACGAACGCGCGCAGGCATTCCGGTGCTCGCGGATGCACGGTCCGCATCCACACCACCGGAGACCTGCTCACCGTCGAGGTCAGCGACGACGGTCGCGGTAGGGGACCGGACGCCCGCGTCGGCGTCGGCACCCACAGCATGCGCGAACGTGCCCGCGACGTCGGCGGGGTCGTCGACATCACCGAAGCACACCCGCACGGCACCGTCGTGCGTGCTCGTCTGCCGTGGACGGCCACGTCACCGGCAGTTCCGGCAGGAGGGTCATGAGCATCCGTGTCGCCGTCGTCGACGACCATCCCGTCTTCCGGCTCGGGATGGTCGCACTGCTCGGCACCCTCGACGGAATCGACGTGGTCGCCGAGGCCAGCTCGGTGAGCCAGGCCCTCGACGTGGTGACCGCGGACGTCGACGTCGTGCTGATGGACATCGAACTCGGTGACGGTTCCGGCATCGAAGCGACCACCGGTCTCGTCGCGAAATATCCCGCACTCCGGGTGCTGATGGTGACCATGCACGAGGACGCGGATCTGCTCGTCGCGGCGATGCGGGCCGGGGCGCGCGGATACCTCGTCAAAGGTGCCGATCCGTCCGGGGTGGAACGCGCGATCCGTGCGGTCGCGGGCGGGGAACTGATCGTCGGCGCCTCGGTCGCGGAGAAGGCGCTGGGTGTGATGGCCACGTCCCGCACGGTCGCGCGCGGTGCGTTCCCCGAACTGACCGATCGCGAACGCGAGGTGCTGGACCTGGTCGCGCGCGGCTACGACAACGCCACGATCTCGCGGCGGCTGGTCCTGAGCCAGAAGACGGTGCGCAACCACGTGTCGAACGTGCTGGGCAAACTCGGTGCCGTCGACCGCGCGACCGCGATCGTGCGGGCCCGCGAGGCCGGTCTCGGTATCTGACGCGACCCGTCCGTCCCGCACCCGAGCGCTCGCTCGCTTCGGTCACGGACTCCGATCGGTTCGGTCCTTAACCGCCGGACCGGACGCTCCTAGGGTGGTGGAGGTTGGGCGTGGCTGCTGTCACAGCGGACAACGCCCGTCACATTCGAAAGCACGGGAAGGAACCCCGCACTGTGACCACAGAGGCATTCATCTATGAAGCCATCCGAACTCCGCGCGGCCGCGGCAAGAAGACCGGGTCGCTGCACTCCGTCAAGCCGATCTCCCTGGTTACGGGCCTGATCGACGAGCTGCGTGTTCGCTTCCCCGACCTGGACGAGAACCGCATCTCCGACCTGATCCTCGGCGTCGTCGGCCCGGTCGGCGACCAGGGTGCCGACATCGCGCGCACCGCGGTCACCGTGTCCGGCCTGCCCGTGACCACCGGCGGCTTCCAGCTCAACCGCTTCTGTGCCTCCGGCCTCGAGGCCGTGAACCTGGCTGCGCAGAAGGTGCGCTCCGGCTGGGACGAGCTGGTCATCGCCGGCGGTGTCGAGTCCATGTCGCGTGTCCCGATGGGCTCCGACGGTGGCGCGTGGATGCTCGATCCCGCCACCAACTACGACAGCTACCTCGTGCCCCAGGGCATCTCCGCCGACCTCATCGCGACCATCGAGGGCTTCAGCCGCGAGGACGTCGATGCCTACGCCCTGCGTTCGCAGCAGCTCGCCGCTGCCGCGTGGTCCGGTGGCTACTTCTCCAAGTCGGTCGTGCCGGTCAAGGACCAGAACGGCCTGACCATCCTCGACCACGACGAGCACATGCGCCCCGACACCACCCTCGAGGGCCTCGGCAAGCTCGCCCCGTCGTTCGCGACGATCGGTGAGATGGGCGGCTTCGACGCCGTGGCCATGCAGAAGTACCACTTCGTCGAGAAGATCAACCACGTCCACCACGGTGGCAACAGCTCCGGCATCGTCGACGGTGCCGCGCTGGTGCTCGTCGGTTCCGAGCAGGCCGGCAAGGACCTGGGCCTGACCCCGCGTGCCCGCGTCGTCGCGACCGCCACCTCCGGTGCCGACTCGACGATCATGCTCACCGGCCCCACCCCGGCCGCGCACAAGGTCCTCGCCGCGGCGGGCCTGACGGTCGACGACATCGACCTGTTCGAGATCAACGAGGCCTTCGCCTCCGTCGTCCTGAAGTTCCAGAAGGATCTGAACATCCCGGACGAGAAGCTCAACGTCAACGGCGGCGCCATCGCGATGGGCCACCCGCTCGGCGCCACGGGCGCCATGATCACCGGCACGATGGTCGACGAGCTCGAGCGTCGCGGAGCCAAGCGCGCCCTCGTCACCCTGTGCATCGGTGGCGGTATGGGTGTGGCCACCATCATCGAGCGCGTCTGACACCGGAAGGAATCTGAAAAACAGTGAGCGACAACATGATTTCCTGGGATAAGGACGCCGACGGCATCGTCGTGCTGACCCTCGACGACCCCAACCAGGGCGCGAACACGATGAACGCGCTCTACAAGTCCTCGATGAAGGCGACCGTGGATCGTCTCGTCGCCGAGAAGGATTCGATCACCGGTGTCGTGATCACCTCCGCGAAGAAGACCTTCTTCGCCGGCGGCGACCTGCGCAACCTCATCGCCATCGGACCCGACGACGCGCAGGCGACGTTCGACGAGGTGCAGGACATCAAGGCGGACCTGCGTCGCCTCGAGACCCTCGGCAAGCCCGTCGTCGCCGCGATCAACGGTGCCGCTCTCGGTGGCGGCCTCGAGATCGCCCTCGCGACCCACCACCGCATCGCCGCCGACGTCAAGGGCGTGCAGATCGGTCTGCCCGAGGCGAGCCTCGGCCTGCTGCCCGGTGGCGGTGGCGTCACCCGCACCGTCCGCCTGCTCGGTATCCAGACCGCGCTGCTCTCGGTTCTGTTGCAGGGCAACAAGTACAACGCGGTCAAGGCCAAGGAACTCGGCCTGATCCACGAGGTCGTCGGCAGCATCGAGGAACTCGTCCCGGCCGCGAAGGCGTGGATCAAGGCCAACCCCGAGGGCGGCGTGCAGCCGTGGGATGTCAAGGGCTACAAGATCCCCGGTGGCACCCCGTCGTCGCCGGCCTTCGCCGCGAACCTCCCGGCGTTCCCCGCGAACCTGCGCAAGCAGCTCAAGGGTGCTCCGATGCCGGCTCCGCGCGCCATCATGGCCGCGGCGGTCGAGGGCTCGCAGGTCGACTTCGACAACGCGTCGACCATCGAGTCCCGCTACTTCGTCGAGCTGGCCACCGGCCAGGTCGCGAAGAACATGATCCAGGCGTTCTTCTTCGACATGCAGGCCATCAACTCGGGCGCCTCGCGTCCGAAGGACGTGCCGAAGCGTGAGATCAAGAAGGTCGGCGTGCTCGGCGCGGGCATGATGGGCGCCGGCATCGCGTACGTCTCCGCCAAGGCCGGTTTCGAGGTCGTCCTCAAGGACGTCACCCTCGAGGCCGCCGAGCGTGGCAAGAGCTACTCGGAGAAGATCGAGGCCAAGGCCCTCTCGCGTGGCAAGACCACCGAGGAGAAGTCGAAGGCTCTGCTCGATCGCATCAAGCCGACCGCCGACGCCGCCGACTTCGCGGGCGTCGACTTCGTCATCGAGGCCGTCTTCGAGAACACCGAGCTCAAGCACAAGGTGTTCCAGGAGATCGAGGACATCGTCGATCCCGACGCGCTGCTCGGCTCGAACACCTCGACGCTGCCGATCACGGGTCTCGCGACCGGTGTGAAGCGCCCCGAGGACTTCATCGGCATCCACTTCTTCTCCCCGGTCGACAAGATGCCGCTGGTCGAGATCATCAAGGGCGAGAAGACCTCCGACGAGGCGCTGGCCCGCGTGTTCGACTACACGCTCGCGATCCGCAAGACCCCGATCGTCGTGAACGACAGCCGCGGCTTCTTCACCTCGCGGGTGATCGGCACGTTCGTGAACGAGGCCATCGCGATGCTCGGCGAGGGCATCGAGCCCTCGACGATCGAGCAGGCCGGCTCGCAGGCCGGTTACCCGGCTCCGCCTCTGCAGCTGACCGACGAGCTGAACATGAAGCTCATGCAGAAGATCGCGAAGGAAACGGCCGAGGCCGCGGCCAAGGGTGACACCAAGCTCGGCACCACCCGCCACCCCGCGCTCGACGTCGTCGACTGGATGGTCGAGCAGGGCCGTCCGGGCCGCCTCGAGAAGGCCGGCTTCTACGAGTACGACGAGACCGGCAAGCGTCTCGGCATCTGGCAGGGTCTGCGCGACCACTACCAGACCGAGGCGACGCTCGACGTGCCGCTGCAGGACCTGATCGACCGCATGCTGTTCGCCGAGGCGATCGAGACCCAGAAGTGCTTCGACGAGGGCGTTCTGGAGACGACCGCCGACGCCAACATCGGTTCGATCCTCGGCATCGGCTTCCCGGCCTGGACCGGTGGTGTCGCGCAGTTCATCGTCGGCTACCCGGGTGGCAAGGAAGGCTTCGTCAAGCGGGCCGAGGAACTCGCCGCCAAGTACGGCGAGCGCTTCACCCCGCCGGCTTCCCTGCGCTAGCGCGCCCGTGCGTGGTTTTGGTAGCAGCAGCTACCAAAACCACGCACGAGTTATCCACAGGAAAGGGCTCCCGACCCCGGTCGGGAGCCTTTCCCGTCTCCGCGTCGGTCATCATCGACCGCATGGGGGATGATTTCGGAAAAAGCAACGTACAGAGGCTGTTCGACGACCGCACCGGTCTGGTCACCCAGGCCGAGCTGACGGAGGCGGGTATCGGCAGGGGAGCGGTCCGGCACCTGCTCGACACCGGGCGTTGGCAACGGGTGCTGCAGGGTGTCTACGCAGTCAGCAGCGGACCGCTCACCCGGACGATGGTGCTCGAAGCTGCGCTGTTGTACGGAGGCGGTCCGGCGATGCTCAGTCATCGCACGGCGGCGGAGGTCTGGGGCATGCTGCCCGTCGACGACACCGCACCCGTCCACATCACGGTCCCGGTCGGCAAATCCGCACTGCCACAACGCGCGACCGTCCGGGCAGCCGGGCCGAAGGCGAAACTGCCGGTGTCGAAACCGTCCGCCTCGCTGCATCCCGGGGTCGTCGTGCACCGGTCCCGCGCGCACGCCTACATCGGTGTCGACGCACGGTTGCCGCGCACGACGAAGGTCGACACGGCACTGGATCTGGCGACGGCGCAAGCGTCTCCGCGAGAGGCGTACATGTCGCTGATCTCCACGGTCACGAACGCCGGGCTGCGACTGCACGATGTGCGCCGGCGGATCGAGGAACGGCCACCGTACCGCTACCGCGGTCCGATCACCGAGGCCCTGACGTTGCTGGCGGACGGTGTGCAGTCCGTCCTCGAATATCACTACGCGATCGACGTCGAGCAGGCGCACGCACTGCCCGTCGCGACCCGGCAGGCCCCGACGGTCGTCGACGGCCGGACGTTGTACGAGGACTGCACCTACGACGCCGCCGGATGCCCGCTCACGGTTCGGCTGGACGGCCGGTGGGCGCATTCGATGGTCGAGGTCGCATTCCGGGACCGGCGTCGCGACAACGCCGCCGAACTGGCCGGACGGGCGCGGCTGGTCTTCGGCTATCAGGAGGTCGCGTCGGCGCCGTGCGAGGTCGCGCGGGAGGTCGAAGCGGTGCTGACCAGGCTGGGGTGGGTGCGCGACGCTCCCGGCCCCTGCGAGTGTCGTGCGTGGTTTCGGTAGTGGGTGCTACCGAAACCACGCACGGGCGGCGGAGCCGCCTACGGCTTCCACCAGGGACGCAGCGGGGTCAGGGGCCGCTGGTCGGCGCCGAGCTTGACCGCCAGAACATGGTGCAGCTGAACGATATTGCGCTCGAATCCGAGCCGGGATCCGGCCATGTACAGGCCCCATACGCGGGCCGTGCCCTCACCGACCTCGGCGACGCACGCATCCCAGTTGGCCTCGAGGTACTCGCACCAGCCCTTGAGCGTCAGGGCGTAGTGCTGACGCAGGTTCTCCTCGTGGAGCACCTCGAAGCCGACGTCCTGCGCCTCGGTGATGATCCGGCCGGAACCGGTCAGCTCGCCGTCGGGGAAGACGTAGCGGTCGATGAACCCGCCGGCCTTCACCTTCCCGTTGTTGCGGGGACGGGTGATGCAGTGGTTGAGGAGCAGGCCACCCTCGCGGAGTTTGCTGTGCAGCAACCCGAAGTACGCAGGGTAGTTGCTGACGCCGATGTGCTCGGTCAACCCGATCGAGGAGATGGCGTCGAAGCCGGTCTCGGGTACGTCCCGGTAGTCGGAGAACCGCACCTCGGCCAGATCGCTCAGTCCCTCCGCGGCGATCGCCTTCTGCGCCCACTCCGCCTGCTCGCGCGACAGCGTCGCGCCGATCGCCTTGACGCCGCGGCGCGCCGCGTACCGGACCATTCCGCCCCAGCCGCAACCGATGTCGAGCAGGCGGTCGCCGGGCTTCAGGTTCAGCTTCTCGAAGACGATCCGGTACTTGTTCTCCTGCGCCTCCTCGAGCGTCTGGTCCTCGGACTCGAACAGGGCGCACGTGTAGGTCATGGACGGGCCGAGCACCATTTCGTAGAACTCGTTCGACACGTCGTAGTGGTGGTGGATGACCTCGGCGTCGCGGCTGCGGGAATGCCTCAGGCCCTCCGCGATCCGGCGCCAGCGCGGCAGGTGTTCCTGCGGCGGCGGGGCGATCGGCCGCAGCAGGTCACGACCCAGCGACCGTGCGATCTGGGCGAGGACCAGCGCCGGCGGGCGTTCGAAGTGCAGGTCGCCCAGCGATTTCAGCAGTTCGTAGGGGTTGCCGGGATGCACCCCTTCGGGTTCGAGATCGCCGGCGACGTAGGCGCGGGCCATCCCGAGGTCGCCGGGGGCGGTCGCGATGTAGGTGGCACCGCGCGGGGACTTCAGGGCCAGGCCGAACGGGGAGTCCTCCGGTCCGGCGGCGGACCCGTCGTACGCGGTGAATCGCAGCGGCATGTCGCCGCCGGTCACGATCTCGACGATCTCCGCCAGATTCAGCTTGTCGTCGTGTCCACCCGCTCTGCGGGTTGTCGGCGCCGATTTGAATGTGGTCACTTTCGATGCACCGCCTTCGCGAAGAGGTCCAGCAGACGGGACCTGGGGTCGTACTTCTGTTTCAGCGCCGGGTATTCGCCCCCGCCGTAGTAGAGCTTTTCGAATTCTTCCCGCGAATAGTAGGAATCCGAGTACAGCGACTTGTGGCCGTCGAGTTCGGCGACCTTCCGCTCGATCGTCCGGTTTGCGGCTCCTTCGATGTTGCCGGGGACGACCGGAACCGACGACCAGAATCCGACGTTCACGTAGGTGCGCTTCGGCTCGAGCGGGTACATCGGCCACGGCCGCTGCGCGTCGAACGACAACGCATCGGACGGGGCGCTGCGATCACGCAACCGCAGCGGGCACAGCCACACCGGTTCGATCGGGATCTCGGCGAGGAACCACCGCATGAACTCTGCGGTGCGCTCGATGGGCACCTCGACGTCCTGGACGACGCGCTCGCGGGGCGGGTTCCCCTTGCGGGCCTCGATCCGGTCGGCGATGCCGTACTTGTGGTCGAGTGCGATGAGCTTCCAGTAGAAGCTGCTGCGCAGCAGACTCTTCGGCCACCAGCGCCGGATCCGCGGGTTCTGGGCGCCGAATGCGCGTGAGCACCAGAACCAGTCGGTGTCCCACCGCCACAGGTAGTCGCGGATCGTGAGGCGGTCGGTCTTGGGATGGTTGACCGAAGCGTGCTGGATCGAGCGGTAGTAGATGTGTTCGCCGGTGTAGTCGCTGACCGGACCCGGCTCGTCGGTCTGTGTACCGAGAGTCAGGTAGCTCTCGGTCGCCGAGAACACGGTGCCGTCGAGATAGTCGACCGGCACGCCCGCATGGCTGCGTTCGTTGACGATGCGGTCCAGTGCGGCCTGCAGCGCGCCGAGCGAATCGAACCGCAGGTGCCGCAGCGCAACATAGGGTTTCACCGGCTCGAGTTCGATGCGCAGCCTCGTTGCGTAGCCGAGCGAACCGTAGGAGTTGGGAAAGCCCCGGAACAGGTCGGCGTGCTCGTTGTCCGGGGTGGCGGTGACGATCTCACCGGCACCGGTGAGGATGTCCATCTCCAGGACCGACTCGTGCGGAAGGCCGTTGCGGAACGACGTGGACTCGATCCCGAGCCCGGTGACGGCACCGCCGAGCGTGATGGTCTTGAGCTGCGGCACCACGAGCGGCACAAGACCGTAGGGGAGCGTGGCGTCCACGAGGTCCTCGTAGGTGCACATTCCCGCCACATCGGCGGTGCGCGCCTTCGGATCCACGGAGATCACCCCGCCGAGACCGGAGACGTCCAGGCCGGGTGCGGAAATCTCTGCGCGGGCGCGGAACAGATTCGAGGTCTTCTTCGCGAGCCGAACCGGTGCGTCGCCGGGGATGTTGCGGTAGGAACGAAGCAGGCGGTCCACGCCTTCACGGTGCGCCGGCACACCGGTCGGAACGATCTGACGTGGCGTACTCGGCATTCGGCTCCCCCTGCGGGCTCGGCGTCTGCGGGCGCAATCCACAATAGACCGGAGTGTCGAGTACGTCCGGTTACCGCGCGGACTCGACGAGTTGCCGGTCGGTGCGACCGCAGACGGCCGAGACACGACACCAGGAGGACCCCAATGGCGCAGGTCAGCGCAAGCAGTTCGATTCAGCTCGCGGCGGCTCCCGAGCGGGTGCTCGCGGCCCTCGCGGACTACGAGACGGTGCGACCGCGCATCCTCTCCGACCACTACACCGACTACCGGGTCGTCTCGGGCGGTCAGGGCACCGGAACCGTCGCGCGGTGGAAACTGCACGCCACCGAGAAGCGCGTCCGCGACATCGAGGCGAAGGTGTCGGTGTCGGGCAGCACGATCACCGAAGAGGACGCGAATTCGACGCTGGTCACCACGTGGAGCGTGGTGCCGAACGGCACCGGGTCGACCGTCGTGACGCTGACCCAGTGGAAGGGTGGGAGCGGCATCGGCGGCTACTTCGAACGCACCTTCGCTCCGCTCGGGCTGCGCAAGATCCAGCAGCAGGTGCTCGAGAACCTTCGTCGCGAAGTCGACTGACAGCAGGGTTCGACGGGGGTCGGTCGTCACCCGAGGAACGCCGCGATCCCCGCGACGACCGCACCGGCCAGCTGAGCGCGGCCCGCGGGATCGGCCATGCGCGCGGCGTCGCCGGGGTTGCGCATGTTGCCCACCTCGACGAGCACGGACGGGCGCTGCGACAGGTTCAGGCCGGCCAGGTCGTCGCGGCCGAGCAGCCCGTCGGCGCCCAGATAGGTCGACGGCGTGGCTCCTGCGGCGAGCAGTGCGTCGCGGATCGAGGTCGCCAGCGCGACGGACGGCCCGGCCTGTACTTCGTTGAGCGGCGGCGCCGAGTAGTTCACGTGGAAGCCGTGGGCGTCGGCGGCGGCGCCGTCGGCGTGCAGGCTGACTGCGGCGTCCACCCCGGCCTCGTTCGCTTCGATCGCACGCCGGTCGACGCAGCTGCCGACCGAGCTGTCGTCGGACCGGCTCAGCAGCACCCGGGCTCCGAGCGCGACGAGGTCGTCGCGGACCAGCTCCGCCAGCTGCCAGTTGAAGGTGTGCTCGGCGTATCCGTCGTCGGTGGCGGTCCCGGTGGTCTGGCAGTCCTTGGTGCCGCCGCGTCCCGTGGGGACCTGGGTGGTGAGGGTGCCGTCGTTCGCGCCGCTGTGCCCCGGGTCGAGATAGACGGTGCGGCCGGCGAGCGGGCCGCTTCCCGGTTGCGCCGGCGCCGGGCCGCCCCCGGCAACCAGCACCGCAGCAACAGCAACTGGGACGATCCATCCCGACCACCGGCGCGCACGCATTCCGTCACGGTACCGGCGAGCGACTACGCTGGCGGTGGAAACTTGCTGAAAGGACGTGCTCGTGCAGCCCGGTGGAATGCCCGATATGCAACAGCTCCTCGCCCAGGCCCAGCAGATGCAGCAGCAGCTGATGTCCGCGCAGGCCGAGATGGCCGAGGCGGAGGTGACCGGTCAGGCCGGTGGCGGCCTGGTGACCGCGACCGTCAAGGGCACCGGTGAGGTCGTGGCCGTGCACATCGACCCGAAGGTCGTCGACCCGGAAGACGTCGAGACGCTGCAGGATCTGGTGGTCGGTGCGATCGCCGACGCGTCCGCGAAGGCACAGGAAATCGCCGCGGAGAAGCTGGGCCCGCTGGCCGGCGGTCTCGGGGGCGGTATCCCGGGCCTGCCCGGGTTCTAGAGGACCGGCGTGTACGAGGGACCCGTCCAGGACCTGATCGACGAACTCGGGAAACTGCCGGGCGTCGGCCCGAAGAGCGCCCAGCGCATCGCGTTCCACCTGCTGTCGGTGGAGCCGCCGGAGATCGACCGGTTGCAGGCGGCCCTGCAGAGAGTGCGCGACGGCGTGCGCTTCTGCGAGGTGTGCGGCACCGTGTCCGATCACGAACGGTGCCGGATCTGCGCGGACCCGCGGCGCGACCGCACCCAGATCTGCGTTGTCGAAGAACCCAAGGACGTGCAGGCCATCGAACGCACCCGGGAGTTCCGCGGCCGCTACCACGTGCTGGGCGGTGCGCTCGATCCGCTCAACGGGATCGGCCCGGACCAGCTGCGCATCCGCGAGTTGCTGACCCGCATCGGCAACCAGGAGGACGGCGTCGACGTCACCGAGGTCATCATCGCGACGGACCCGAACACCGAGGGGGAGGCGACGGCGACGTACCTGGTGCGGATGCTGCGCGACTTCCCGGGGCTGACCGTCACCCGGCTCGCGTCGGGTCTGCCGATGGGCGGCGACCTCGAATTCGCCGACGAACTGACCCTCGGCCGGGCGTTGTCCGGTCGCCGGACGCTGTAGCCGTGTCGGTGCCCAGGGACACGGCGCCGACGGAAGCGGGAGCGCCGGAAGCGGGAGCGCCGGAACACCGCCGCCGCCGGACCGCCGAGGAGACCCGGAAGCTGATCGTCGACGCGGCCGGTGTCGCGTTCGCGACCCGGCCGTACCGCGAGATCACGCTCAAGGACATCGCCGAGGATGCCGGGGTCAGCGCCTCGCTGATCATCAAGTACTTCGGCTCCAAGGAGCAGTTGTTCGAGGAACTGATCGATTTCCACAGCGGCGCCGAAACACTGTTCGACGCGCCCGTGGAACGCCTCGGCGAGCACATGGTGTCGTTGCTCGCGCGACCGAGCGAGCCCTATCGTCCGCTGTCGATGAACATCCTGTTCATGAGCGGGACCAGCGAGGAGAGCAACCGCACCCTGCGGGAGAACTACTCGACGCAGATGATCGACGCGCTCGCCGCGCGTCTGCCCGGCCCGGACGCGCGGCTGCGGGCGGAGTTGGCGATGTCGATGGTGATGGGACTGGCGATCATGCGGCGCCGGATGATGCGAGAGCTCGCGACCGGGACGGTCGACGACGTGCTGCCGTTGTACGCGCCTCTGGTGCAGAAACTGCTCGACGGCGAGTGAAAAAGCTCTCACACCTTGTGAGGTAAATGACCGTTCACCTACAGTGGTGAACAATTATTTACTACAGGCAAGGAGTTTCTGATGACTCAGGCATCGGTTCTCCCCTTGCGCATCCGCTTCCCGCGCACAGACCGGTTGTCCTCACCAGTAGTCGCACCTTCCCGCACGACCGCCCCCGACGGCGGCTCGTCGCGTTTCGTCTTCCCGATTCTCGCCGTCGGCGCGGTGTTCCAGGCCATCATGCAGACGGTCATGGTTCCGCTGTTGCCGAGCATGCCGGCCCTCACCGGTGCCGGCGCCACCGCCGCGTCCTGGCTGCTGACCACGACACTGCTGGTCGGCGCCATCATGACCCCCATCTTCGGGCGCCTCGCCGACATGATCGGCAAGAAGCGGATGCTCGTCACCGCCTTCGCACTCATGACGCTGGGCTCCCTGATCTGCGCGCTGACCTCGCAGATCGGCCTGCTCATCCTGGCCCGCGGGCTGCAGGGCGCCGGTGCCGCGGTGCTGCCCATCGGCATGTCGATCCTCCGGGACGAACTGCCCCGGGAGCGCGTCGACCGTGCCGTCGCCGTGCTCAGCGCCACCCTCGGTATCGGTACCGCCGTCGGTATCCCGTTCGCCGCGACCATCGTGGAGTACGCCGACTGGCACGTGCTCTTCTGGGTCACCACTGCGATCGGCGCCGGTGTGCTCGCCGCGGCAGTGATCTTCATCCGCGAATCCCGAACCCGCACCGGCGGCCGCTTCGACGCCGTCGGCGCCGTCGGTCTCACCGGGGCCCTGGTGTGCCTGCTGGTGCCGATCACCCAGGGCAGCACGTGGGGGTGGACCAGTCCCGCGGTGCTGACGATGTTCGCGACCGCGATCGTGCTCTTCCTGCTGTGGGGTATGCAGCAGCTGCGCAACGGAAACCCCCTCGTCGACCTGCGTGTCTCCGCGAAGCGGGCGGTCCTGGTCCCGCACCTGACGGCGCTCGTCGTCGGTTTCGCGTTCTACGGCAACACGCTCATCACCACTCAGCTGCTGCAGGCCTCGCCCGAACAGGGAGCCGGCTACGGGCTGACGATCCTGCAGGCCGCGCTGTGCCAGCTGCCCGCGAGTTTCGCGATGATGATCTTCGCGCTCGTCGCGGCGCGCGTCGCGGACCGGTTCGGCGCACGCGCCGCGATGTTCGCCGGTGCGCTGTTCCTCATCGCGGGGTATGCCGTCCATGCCGTGCCGGACAAGCCGGTCTGGACGGTCGTCGCCGCGGTGTTCGTCGCCGCGGTCGGCACCACCTTCGTCTACTGCACGCTGCCGCTGCTCATCCTCGGTGCGGTCCCGGCCACGCAGAATGCCGCCGCCAACGGCGTGAACGTGCTGCTGCGCACCGTCGGCAGCACCGTGTGCAGCGCGACGGTCGCCTCGATCCTCGCTGCGTACACCCTGGCCGGCGGGATCTCGGGCACCGGATTCACGCTCGCCTACCTCGCGTGCGGGGCATGCGCGGTGATCGTGTTCGCCGCCGCCTTCGCGCTGCCGGCACGCGGGCGTCGCAGCTGCATCGCCTGATCACAGCGAACAACCACTCGGCCCCCGTTTCCCCGTCCGATTCGATCGAACCGGCGGAGGAACGGGGGCCGAGTGGATTCGGGATCCGGCCGGATCAGTGGTGTCCGACGCCCAGATCGCGCGGCCGGTAACCGACCGGATAGCCCGGATACGTGCGGTTCTGCGGGTTCTTCGCCGACACCGACGCCCGGCGCTTCGGCAGCAGGCGCACCAGTGCCGACCGCGCACGCAGTGCCGACTCGGCGATCGCCCGCGACCGCGGCGATCCCTGCTCGAATCCGAACGCCGTCGCCATCTGCTCGTCGATCAGCGCATACACCGCCGACGCGACGACCGGCCGGAGCACCGACGGGTACCACGACTCGAACAGCCGCAGCGTGTACGTGCCGATCTTGTTGTTGGAGTCGCTGTAGACGAACTTCGTCCGCTCGTACTCCGTCTTGAAACGGTGGAGCTCCTGGAAGGACTCCGGGATGTCCTTGATGCCCATCCGGATCCCGACCTGGCGGTAGAAGTGGAACGAGGCGAGGCGCTCGTTCGGATGCAGCCGCCGCCAGCCGTACCGGTCGATCCAGTCCAGCGGGTCGTAGATGAACGTCGACAGGACATACAGCATGTCGTCGTTGTCGATCGTGTACATCCCGTGCATCCGGTTGATGTTGCGCAGCGACTCGCGGCCCCGATCGGAGTCGTAGCCGTGCTCGATCAGCTCGGCCATCAGCAGCGACGTGTCGTCGTACCGCTTTTGCGGTCGCTTCTCGAACTCCCCGGTGCGCGCCAGCAAGTCGGAGATCGTCGGCACGCAGTAGGTGCGGAACAGAGCGAACTCGAGCGAGCGCTGGTAGTCCCACGGGAACTCGTAGCCCGCCGTGATGCGCATGATGTCCTGATGGTGGGTGACGGGGTCGAGACCCTCGATCACCCTCAGCCACCCGAGGCGCCCGCGCTTCGGATGCGGATCACGATCGGGCGCAGGGAACGAACCCGCCTTCTCGATGCGGGCCGCGGGCACCGCCGCGACCGCGGGCTTGCGGGTGCGGCGGGTGGACGGACGTGTCGTGGTCACGCGATCACCGACCGTGCATGTACTTGAGCATGGCGGCGGAGATCTTCATGTCCCGCTCGGACCGCTCGAGCGACATCAGGTTCAGAGGAGCCTTGAACTTCTCGACCGTGACGGCCTTCGGGCGGCTGAACTCGCGCAGGCCGTCGGCACCGTGGATACGGCCGAAACCGGACTCGCCGATGCCACCGAACGGCAGCGACGGGATGCCCGCGAAACCGAGGACCGAGTTCACCGACACCATGCCGTTGTTCAGGCGTTCGGCGATCGCGCGACCCCGCGACTTGCTCTTGGTGAAGATCGACGCGCCGAGACCGTAGCTGGTGCCGTTCGCGCGCTCCACGGCCTCGTCGAGGTCGCGCACCTTGTTGACGACGACGGTCGGGCCGAACGTCTCCTCACACACCGCGCTGGACGTCTCCGGCACGTTCGTGAGGATCACCGGCTCGACGTACCGCTCCTTGACGGACTCGGGGCCGCCGACGACGGCGGTGCCGCCCTTGGCGAGGGCGTCCTCGACGTGGCTGCGCACGACGTCGATCTGGCGCGGCAGGGTCATCGGGCCGTAGGTGGAATCGTCCGTGCCGCCGGGGACGGCCCGCTCGACGGCCGCGACGAACTTGTCCAGGAACTGCTGGTAGACCGACTCGACGACGTAGACGCGCTCGACGCCGGCGCAGGTCTGGCCGGCGTTGCCGAAGGCACCGAACGCGGCGAACTGCACGGCCTTGTCCAGGTCGGCGTCCGCGGCGACGATCATCGCGTCCTTGCCGCCGCACTCGGCGACGAGTGGGGTGAGGGTTTCGGCGCACACTGCCATGACCTTGCGGGCGGTCGGGCCGGAACCGGTGAACGCGATCTTGTCCACGCCGGAGCGGGCGAGTGCCGCGCCCGTCTCACCGAGACCGGTGATCACCTGGAAGACCGGCTGGGTCGGGGCGATCGAGTTCCACTTGGTCTCGAGCCACTTGCCGACGCCGGGCGTGAGTTCGCTGGGCTTGAACACGATGGCGTTGCCGGCGGCGAGGGCGTACGAGATCGAACCCATCGGGGTGTACACCGGGTAGTTCCACGGCCCGATGACGCCGACGACGCCGAGCGCCTTGTATTCGAGCGTCGCCGCCTGGTTGAAGCTCGCGAGGCCGGACGGCACCTTGCGCGCCTTGAGAACCTTCTTCGCGTTCTTCGCCGCCCAGTCGAGATGCTCGATGGCGAGCATCACTTCGAGAAACGCGTCGCCGTGCGGCTTTCCGGTCTCGGCAGAGACGACGCTCGCGAGCGAGTCGGCGTCCACCGCGATGGCCTTCTTGAATTCGAGCAGCCAGTCGCGGCGGCCGCGGAAGCCCTGAGCGTCCCACCAACGGGCGGCGGTCCGAGCGCGTTCGACCGCGCCGGCGACGTCTGCGGTGGTGGCGATCGGATATTCGGCGAGCACATTGCCGTTGCGCGGATCGAGGCTGGCGAACGTGGTGGCCGCCTCTCCTGTCGTCTCGGTGGGGGTCAGTTCCTGGGTCATTGGCGCCGCTTCCTTGGCCGAGCGCATCACATATATTTGATGCGATTCCTGGTAATGCGTTTCACACTAGGCTGCGCGTCCCGCGTCGACAACCCCTCGTGGGCAGGTGTGGCCGTATTCGCCCGATCCGGGAGCGCGAAAAGGCGAAATGACAACCGGCCACGCCCTATTCGCCTGTTGCCCGCGATCGGATCGTTGCGCGAGAGAAGGATGAGGAGAGGCGATGGCTGCACCCACACGCACGTCCCGCGGCACGGGATCGGCGCGACGGCCGCAACTGTCCGACGAGGTCGCGGCGCATCTGCGCGGGTCGATCATGTCCGGTGAACTCCGTCCCGGCGACTTCGTCCGGCTCGACGAAACCGCCTCCGACCTGGGCGTCAGCGTCACGCCCGTGCGCGAGGCGCTGCTGACGCTGCGGGGGGAGGGGATGGTGGAGTCGGTCCCCAACCGCGGGTACGTCGTCGCACCGTTCGGGTCCGGCGACGTCGCCGACGTCTTCTGGTTGCAGGGGCGCATCGCGGTGGAGCTGGCTCTCCGCGTCGTCGATCGTGCGAAGGAGGCCGATCTCGATCGCCTGGACGAGCTCAATCAGGCTCTGGCTGCGGCGGTTTCGTCGTCCCGGGGTGGGGATCCGGACGTCGAGCGAATCGCGGATGCCGAGTTCGTCTTCCATCGGGAACTCAACCGCCTCGCGCACAGTCCGAAGCTGGCCTGGTTCCTCGGCAGCGCCGCCCGCAACACCCCGTACCGCCTCTACGCAGGGGATATCGGGTGGGGCGAGCGGGCCGTCGAATCGCATCGGCGCCTGATCGCCGCTCTGCGTACCCGCGACCGCGACGCCGTGCGAGGCGAAACCCTGTCCCTGTTCGACGACGCCGCGAAGCGCCTCGTGACGCATCTCGAGCGCGTCGGTTTCGGGTCCGCGGAGTAGGGCCGTTCGACCCCTTGTGAAATCTGCACACACCCGTGCACAATATTGGGTGACCGTGTAGCACTCGGAATTTCGCTGAGAAGAGGACGAACCGATGGGGACCCGTACGGAAGAGCGTGTCGAAACGTCTGCGCCGGAAACGCCGGCGGCGGTGCCGCCGATCCCGCCCGGCTCGGTGAACCTGAACGACTTCGTCGGTGAGTCCATGCTGCTCCTCGGCGCCGGCGCCACCGTGCTGCTGCAGCTCGCCGAGCGTGGGGTCGGGTACGGCGTCGCCGACCACAGCACGACCCTGCAGCGGCCGCTCGACCGTCTGCGCACCACGATGACCTACGTCTACGCCGTCACCCTCGGCACCGAGGAGGAGAAGAAGGCGATCGTCCGGCTGGTCAACAAGGCCCACGTGCCGGTGCGCTCGGAGACCTACAGCGCATTCGATCCCGAGCTGCAGTTGTGGGTCGCGGCAACGCTGTACCGCAACGGTCTGAACATGTACGAGCGCTTCTTCGGGAAGCTGTCCGACGCCGACGCCGAGCGCATCTACCGGCAGTCCGCGGTCTACGGCACCGCGCTGCAGGTCAAGGAAGAGATGTGGCCGGCGACCCGGGCCGAGTTCGACGCCTACTGGGACGAGAAGATCTCAACCCTCCAGGTCGACGACAAGGTCCGCGCGTACACCCGCGTGCTGCTCAGCGGCGGCGACTCGCCGTTGCCGGTGCGCCTCGCCATGCCGCTGCAGCGGTTCCTCACGATCGGCCTTCTGCCGCAGCGTATCCGGGACGAGTTCGCGCTCCCGTGGAGTCCCCGCGACCAGCGCCGCTTCGACCGTCTCATGGCCACGATCGGAGCCGTCTACGTCAAGGTGCCCCGTCCGATCCGGCAGCTGTCGGCGACCTACTACCTGCGCGACATGCGCCGCCGCTTCGCCGCCGACAAGCACATCATCTGATCGTCGGACGTTGCGCTCGCCTCGGCGAGGTCCCGCGCACTACCGGGTAACGGGAGTCGACATCCGGTCCGGCCGGATGTCGGCCCCCACCAACGGGTTTCAGAGAGCGACGTCGCGCTCGAGGCCGAACCAGTAGTGCTCGCCGTTGTCGAAGACCAGCCGGCCCTTGCCGTTCATCACGCCGATCAGCGTGTCGTCGTCGACCTTCTTGAAGTGGTCGAAGATCGGCATGCCGTCGTACACCATGGTCGCGGTGACCTCACCGCGGAACCGCACCTCCCACAGCGACGCGCCGCCGCGACCGGTGGCCTTGTCGGAGAAGAGGTTTCCGTCTTCATCGTAGCACAGCAACGGCTGGGCGCTCTCGGCGGAGGCGAACGACTTGCCGTACCAGCGTGCCGCGCCCAGCATCTGGTGCGTGTGGTGACCGGTGTCGAAACTGAATCCGCGCCACCGATATCCGACCAGATCGTCGATCGTGGCCGGTTCGAGTCGGTCCCACACCGCGTCGAGTTCACGCGGATCGATGCGATCCGTGCGGGCACGCAGGGCCGCGACGTCCTCCTGGACCGTCATCCCAAACTCCTTCACTGTTCGAATGTCAGTACCGCTTTGACGACTTCGCCCGCCTCGACCGCGGCGAGTGCGTCGCCGAACTTCTCGAACGGGAACGTCCGAACCAGCGCGTCCACCGGGAACCGGCCCTCGCGCCACAACCGGGCGAGTTGTGGCAGGAACACGTGCGGATCGCTGTCACCCTCGATGACCCCGGTCAGGGTGCGACCGCTGAGCAGGTGCGTCTGGTCGACGGTGATCGGGTTGCGTCCCGCGCGCAGGCCCAGCGTGGCGCACGTTCCGGGACTGGCCAGCGACGACAGCGCCTGCCGGATCACCGTCTCGGACCCGACCGACTCGACCGCGAAATCGGCTCCGCCTCCGGTCAGTTCGCGGATTCGTCGCGCCGTGTTCTCGTCCGGGGACAGGACGGTGGTCGCGCCCAGTTGCCCCGCGACGTCGTGCCGCCGCGGATTCGGATCGATTCCGACGATCGTGGTGCATCCGGCGATCTTCGCCGCCGCGATCGCGGCCATGCCGACCGCACCGAGCCCGAACACCGCGATCGACGAGCCGGGCTCGGGTCGCAGCGTGTTCAGTACCGTGCCGGCGCCGGTCTGCAGGCCGCAGCCGAGGGGCCCCGCGAGCGCCACCGGCACGTCGTCGGGCAGGCGCACGGCGTTGCGCGCGGTCGCGACCGCCAGCGACGAGAACGACGACTGCCCGAACCAGTTGCCGTGGACGGGTTCGCCCGCGGCGTCGTGCATCGTGGTGCTGCCGTCGGGTCGGCGGCCCCCGTAGTTGAGGGGTGCGAACCGGGTGCAGTAGGCGGGTCGACCGCGGCTGCAGTTGCGGCACGTACGACACGAGTCGAATCCGAGGACCACCGCGTCGCCGACCGCGAGTTCGGTGACCTCCGAGCCGATCTCGGCGACGATGCCGGCGCCTTCGTGCCCGAGCACCGCGGGCAGCGGCAGGGGAACACCACCGTCGGCGGCGGTGAGGTCGGTGTGACAGATGCCGACGCCCGCGATGCGCACGAGCACTTCGTCGGGGCGCAGGTCCGGGACGGTGACGGTTTCGAGGGCGGGGGCGCTGCCGTGCGCGCGCAGCACCGCCGCGGTCGCGGTGCGGGTCATGCGCCGGCCTGCCCGGTGTTGTCGCCGAGCAGGACGGCAAGCATCAACTGCTGCACGCGCTTCAGGTTCGACGGAGCCGGATCGAATCGCACGAGCCGGCCGCTGTCGAGGACCAGATTGAGGGCCGCGTGGACGAGGAAACGGCACTCGACCGCGGACAGTTCGGGCCGCACCTCACCGACCAGGCGGGCCCACTCGTCGACGTGCAGCCGCTGCACGTTGCGAAGGTCCGCGCGATGGGAGTCGGGCAGATTCCCGATCTCGGCGAAGTACACCGACATCAGCTCGCTGCGTTCGAACGCCAATCGCACGTAGACCTCGGTGAGCGCGTCGATCGCTTCGGACGGAGTCGTGGACTCGGCGAGCGCCGAACCGACGGCGACGGCCAGCCGGTCGGCGGCCCGGTGGAAGGCCGCGGCGAGCAGATCCGCCTTGCTGGCGAAGTGCCGGTAGACGCCGGAGGCGTTGATACCCGCGGCCGCACCGATCTCCTCGATGCTCACCTCGTGGTACCCGTGGGCATCGAACAGGAGGATCGCCTCGCGCAGGAGCACCTCACGCCGGTTGGCGACCGCGAGTCCCGGACCCCGCGTGGGCTCGTCCGTCTGCGGCTCGTCCGGCTCGAGTTCGGTGCCGATCACGGCATGGCACGCGCCGAGCAGCAGCTGCTCGAGCCGGCGGCTCGCGAGGGGAGCCCGATGGGCGGTGATGGAGCCGATGACGCTGAGCACCGCGCTGCTGAGCAGCACGTAGTCGGACCTGGCCAGGCCGGGCCGGACCCCGGCGATCGTCTCGCCGATGCGGCTGTTGATGTCCCGCATCATGCGGTCGATCTCGGCGCGGTCCTCCTTCGTGAGGTACCGCCGATCCCAGCGGTACAGACCGCCGGTGCGGCGGTTGTCGATGGAGGTGCGGATCGTCGCGAGCAGCTGCCGGTCGAGTTCGTCCTGCGGACCGAGTCCGGCGGCGTCGGAGTCCGGATCGGGCGCGGCCACGGCGGCCTGCAGAGCCTCGGTCAGTGCGGTCACCGCGTGCAGGAACAACGCGTACTTGTTGGGGAAGTGCCGATAGAGCGCGGGACCGGAGATGCCGACGGCCGCGGCGATCTCGTCGACGCTGACCCCGTGGTATCCGCGTTCGCTGAACGCCTCGGCCGCGACCGTGGCTATCTGCGCCTTCCGGTTCTTCGGGCGGCGCCGGGGTGCGGGCCGGTTGGAATCGTCGGCTGCGCGGGTGCGGCTCGGGCGACTCTCGACCTGTGCCTGTTCGGCCACAGGGCCTCCTCGCGTTCGGGGTCTCTGTCTCTAAGGTAACAATCCTACTCCACGCCCGACAGCATCAGGAAGCACCCGAACTTCGGGAAAACTGCAGTACACAACGTATTGACAAAGCGCGAGGTGAGAATCAAAGTTAATGACGATTCTCAGACTTAGTGACGGGCGGGCTGTGCGTCCCCGCCCTTCCGACGACATTGCGCGGATCCCGGGAGGACCTGTGAGAACCCGATTTACCGAGGCGTTCGGCGTCGAGCATCCGATCGTTCAGGGCGGCATGATGTGGGTCGGCCGCGCCGAACTCGTCGCCGCGGTGGCGAACGCGGGGGCGCTCGGATTCATCACCGCCCTCACCCAGCCCACACCCGAGGATCTGGTGCGCGAGATCGCACGGACCCGCGAACTCACCGACAAGCCGTTCGGCGTGAACCTGACGATCCTGCCGTCGATCACGCCGCCGCCCTACGCCGAATACCGGCAGGCGATCATCAAGTCCGGCATCAAGATTGTCGAGACCGCCGGGTCGAACCCGGTGGATCACCTGCCGTTCTTCAAGGACGCCGGCATCAAGGTGATCCACAAGTGCACGAGCGTGCGCCACGCCGTCAAGGCCGAGCGGGTGGGTGTCGACGCGGTGAGCATCGACGGTTTCGAGTGCGCCGGCCACCCCGGTGAGGACGATGTGCCCGGCCTCGTGCTGATCCCCGCCGCGACCCGCAAGCTCCGGATTCCGGTGATCGCCTCCGGCGGTATCGCCGACGCCCGCGGTCTCGTCGCGGCACTCGCACTCGGCGCCGACGGCGTCAACATGGGGACCCGGTTCATGTGCACCGTCGAGTCGCCCGTCGCGCACGCGGTCAAGGAGCAGATCGTCGCGAACAGCGAACTCGACACGAAGCTGATCTTCCGCACCCTGCACAACACCGCACGGGTCGCGGCCAACGTGGTCAGCGCCGAGGTAGTCGAGATCGAGTCCCGCGGAGCCGAATTCAAGGACATCCAGCACCTGGTGGCGGGCGCCCGGGGTCGCAAGGTCTTCGAGGAAGGCGACATCGACGCCGGCATCTGGACCGCCGGGCAGTGCCAGGGCCTGATCGACGACATCCCCACCGTGGCTGAGCTCGTCGAGCGGATGGTCACGGAGGCGGAATCGATCATCGCAGGTCGCCTCACGAGCTTCCTCGATCCGGCGGCGGTGCAGGCATGACCGGCGGCGGTGAGGCGGCCGTGCAGGGCCTGCGGTCGGAGCTGATCGACAACGTTCTGTGGCTGACGATCGACCGGCCCAAGCGAATGAACGCGGTCGATCTCGCCACGATCGGCGCCCTGCGAGACACCGTCGACGCGGCGGGCGAGAATCCGGACGTCCGCACAATTGTCATCACGGGCGAGGGCACGGCGTTCTGCACCGGCGCGGATCTGGCTGCGGGAGCGGAGAACCCGTCCGATCCGGCGGTCACGATGGACACCGCGAACGCATTGATCCGCTCCATCGCCACCGTGCCGGTTCCGGTCATCGCGGCGGTCAACGGACCGGCCGCTGGATTCGGGGTGTCGATCGCCATCGCCGCAGACTTCACGTACGCCGCCGAGAGCGCGTACTTCTTCCTCTCCTTCGTCAACGTCGGCCTGATGGCGGACGGCGGGTCGAGCCTGCTCGTCCCGGCGGCGATCGGGCGGGCCCGTGCAGCCGAGATGGCGTTGCTCGGCAACCGGGTCTCCGCGGCGGACGCCGACCGGTTCGGTCTCGTGGGGAAGACCCTGCCGGACGATCAGCTCCTCGACCACGTCCGGACGGTCGCGGCACGGACCGCGGCGGGACCGCGACGCGCCTTGGCCCTGACCAAACAGGCGCTGAACGCAGCGACGCTCGGTGCGCTGGACGAGGCACTCGAACGGGAGAAGGCCGGCCAGACGGAGCTGCTGACGTCCGCGGACTTCTTCGAGGGTGCCACCGCGATGCTGCAGAAGCGACCCCCGCGTTTCGCCTGACGACCGACGATGCACTTGTCACCGCTGGTTCGCGGTGTGCTCCGGCGGCCCACGCTACCGGCGCACACCGCTCTGGCCAGCGGATTACGAGATGCTGCGGGCCGCAGTTCCTCCGGAATCACGTGCCCGTGAACGTCCGAAGAATTCGAGAATCCACGTTAACAAAGGGCCTGGCGCAGACCCCTCGGCATCTGTAATGTGTGTCACAACGTAACGGTGCCGACCTCGCCGGTTCGCTCCCCGTCCCCTCGAGAGGAACAGTCGATGACCGCTACCTCCGCACGCTCGGAGTCCACGCGCTTCCGCAACAACAACTGGAACAACCAGGTCGCCCGCCACGCCCTGATGATCCCCGAGCGCACGGCGCTGCGATTCCAGGGTGAGTCGATCACCTGGGCGCAGCTCGACGAGCGGGTCGACAAGCTCGCCGACGCACTGTCGCGGCGCGGCGTCGGTTTCGGCGACCGCGTCATCATCCTGATGCTCAACCGCCCCGAGTACCTCGAGACCGTGCTCGCCGCGAACGCGCTCGGCGCGATCGCCGTACCGGTCAACTTCCGGCTCACGCCGCCCGAGGTGGCATTCCTCATCGCGGACTCCGGTTCCAAGGCCATCGTCGTGGAGGGACCGCTCGTCCCGCTCGCCGATGCGGCGCGTGCGCAGTCGGAGGGCCTGGACCTGGTCGTCACCGTCGGCGCGGACCCGCAGGGCGACGCCGTGGCCTACGAGGATCTCGTCGCGGAAGAAGGGGAAGCGCACGAGCCCCTGGATATTCCGAACGACACGCCCGCGCTGATCATGTACACCTCGGGAACGACGGGCCGGCCCAAGGGCGCGGTGCTGACGCACTCGAATATGGAAGCACAGTCCCTCACCTGCATCCGCGCATTCCACAACTTCGGTGACGACACGATCAGCTTCTGTGCGTCGCCGATGTTCCACATCGCCGCGCTCGGCTCGATGGCCCCGAGTCTGATGCTCGGTCAGACGACCGTCATCTACCCGGTCGGCGCGTTCGACCCGAACACGCTGCTCGACGTCCTGGAGGCCGAAAAAGTCACGAGTCTGTTCCTCGTTCCGGTGCAGTGGCAGGCGATGTGTGCTGCGCAGCAGGCGAATCCGCGCAAGCTCTCGCTGCGCAACATCTCCTGGGGAGCGGCACCGAGTTCGGACACGATCCTGCGGGCCATGGCCGAGACCTTCCCGGAGGCGTCGAACGTCGCCGTGTTCGGGCAGACCGAGATGTCGCCGATCACGTGTGTTCTCAACGGCGAGGACGCGATTCGCAAGCTCGGTTCCGTCGGCCAGGTCATCCCGACGATCCAGGCTCGCGTCGTCGACGACGAGATGAACGACGTCGCGCCCGGCGAGGTCGGTGAGATCGTCTACCGCGGACCGACCATGATGCGCGAGTACTGGAACAACGAGGCTGCGACCGCGGATGCGTTCGCGGGCGGCTGGTTCCACTCCGGCGACCTCGTGCGCGTCGACGAAGAAGGCTTCGTCTACGTCGTGGACCGCAAGAAGGACATGATCATCTCCGGCGGCGAGAACATCTACTGCGCCGAGGTCGAGAACGTCCTGTACGGCCACGAGAAGGTGCTCGAGGCCGCGGTGATCGGCCGTCCGGATGCCAAGTGGGGTGAGGTTCCGGTCGCGGTCGTCGCACTGGCTCCCGGCGCCGACGATCTCACGATCGAGGAACTGCAGCCGTACCTCGACGAGAACCTGGCGCGCTACAAGCACCCGAAGGAAGTGGTGATCGTCGAGGCCCTGCCGCGCAACGCGAGCGGCAAGGTCGTCAAGCACGAACTGCGTGGAGGACTCTCGGCCGTCGTGCAGGGCTGACGGTCGAGTTGGGGGGCACATGGCGGGGGGAGCCGTGTGCCCCCGGTCGGGGGATGGTCGGGGGGATTTCGGAACACGACGACAGGGGCATCGTGTCCGGACCGGGGGGGCAGCGGTCAAACCGCTGCCCCCGGTGTCGAGTTTCAAGAAACGGCGGAAATCGCTGGAAGGACTGCGCGACTGATGGCAACGACGGATACGTCGGACGGCAAGGCTCCAGAGGTGACAGCACCTTTCGAAGCGATCGAGGTTCCCGAGCGGACGTCGACCAAGGCCGGTTCGGGCCGGCAGTGGATCGTGAGGGGCCTGGTTCTCGTGCTCGCGATCGCCGCCGGGACCTTCGCCGTGCTGTGGTGGCGGGCCGAGTCGGCGGACCGGTTGCGCACCGAGGCACTCGACAGTGCCCGCGAGTACGCGATCACGCTGGGCACCTACGACTTCCAGGGTTTCGACGCCTCGATCGCCGCGGTCACCGAGATCTCCACGGACGAGTTCGCGGCGAAGTACAACACGGTCGCCGGCGAGCTGCGGTCGCTGGTCGAGAACGGACAGGGCAGCTCGGTCGCGCGCGCCGATCACGCCGCCGTCGAAACCGTCGACGGCGACCGCGCGACGGTACTGGTGTTCCTCGACCAGGATGTGAAGAACGTGGCCGTGCCGGAGGGGCGCACCGACGCGACGCGGTTCCTGATCACGCTGGAGCGTGATGGCGACCGGTGGCTGCTGGACGGTGCCGACGCGAAGTGACAGCCCACGGCGAGAGCCGTGAGCGGGGGGAGGGGGAGCCGACGTGGTGGATCAGACCAGGCCGAACGATCCGAGCCGGCTGCGGCGTCTCACCGCCGCAGCGCTGAACGCCGACGCGACGATCGCTCGGATCGACGACGTCTCCGGCGGGATCGCGGCATCGCTCGACGAGTTCAACCGGGTGCTCGCCTCCTTCGATTCGAGGCTCGGGGACTTCGAGACCGTCGTCGATCGCCTCGGTGGCTCGATCGACAGGGTCGACGCGACGCTGGTCGGCGTCGAGAAGATCGTCGGCACGGTCGAGTGGCTCTTCGCCCCGGTCACGGCCGTGCGCGAGCTGGTGCAACGACCGGAAGTGTCGGCGCTGGCCGATCAGGCGATCGCGGCCGGAAATGCACTTGCGCTCTCGATTGTGACGCGCGTAACATCGTTGGTGCGAATCGAGCAGACGTCCGAGGACGACAGAGGCTCGTGAAGCAGAGATCCGGCCCGGAGTTCGCGTAAAGCGAATATTCGGGCCGAACCCCTGTTCAGGGGCAGTTCGCGGTTCGGGGACAGATCGCAACGGGGGGCCGGGTGCCGGAGCGCATCGAATCGTTCAGCAGGGCGGGACTGACCTTCGACGTCCGCGACCACGGACCGCTCGACGGCGAACCGATAGTGCTCTTGCACGGATTCCCGCAGGACGCCCGCTCGTGGGACGGGGTGGCACCGTTGCTGCACGCCCGCGGGTACCGCACGATCGCACCGGACCAACGCGGCTACTCGCCCGGCGCGCGCCCGCGCCGGCGCCGTGACTACCGGCAGTCCGAACTCGTCGCCGACACGGCGGCGCTCATCGACCGGATCGGGCGGCCGCTCCACGTGGTCGGACACGACTGGGGCGCGGTCGTCGCGTGGGCGACCGCCGCCCGTCATCCGCACCTGGTGCGGTCGCTCACCGCCGTGTCGGTGCCGCATCCCGCCGCGTTCGTCCGGGCGCTGGGCACGAGCCTGCAGCTGTTCCGATCCTGGTACATGCTCTTCTTCCAGCTGCCCGGGCTGCCCGAGCGGTTGTTCGCCGACGAGAAGACGGCACGCCGGGTGCTGCGGCGCAGCGGTCAGCCGGCGAATGCCGCCGCCCGCGACGCGGCGCGACTGGCGGATCGTGCCGCGGTGCGCGGAGGTCTGAACTGGTATCGGGCGTTGTCGGTGTGGTCGCCGCGCGAGGCCGTCGGCCGGGTGCCGGTGCCCACGCTGATGGTGTGGAGCGACGGCGACTTCGCGATCGGACGGTCCGGCCCCGCGGCGAGCGGTCGCTGGGTCACCGGCCCGTTCCGGTTCGAGACACTGCCCGGTGTGAGCCACTGGATCCCGGACGAGGTCCCCGAAGCGCTCGCCGAACTCGTCGTCGAGCACGTCGGCGGCCGGGGCTGAACCGGTCCGGTCAGTTCGTCCGCAGGCGCTCGCGGCGCAGCTGTTCGACCTCCGGGAGATCCAGCGGTGCCAGTGCGTCGACGCCGAGCGCGCGCGCCAGCAGCAGATCGGCCAACTCCGGGTTGCGGGCCAGCACCGGGCCGTGAAGGTACGTACCGAACACGGAGCCCTGCACAGCGCCTTCGAGGCCGTCGCCGACACCGTTGCCGACGCCGCGGGTCACTCGGCCCAGGCCCCGCGCCGACGACCCGAGAGTCGTTCCGCCACGGTGGTTCTCGAATCCGGTGAGCGGCTGTGTGAGGCCCTCGACGGCGGGGGAGATCACGATCTCGCCGATCGCGCGGGTCTTCTGCGGTGTGGTGGTCACGTCGAGCAGGCCGACACCGTCGACGCGTTCGCCCGCCGACGTCTCGTACCAGTGGCCGAGCACCTGGATGGCCGCGCAGATCGCCAGCACCGGTGCGCCGCGCTCGGCGGCGCGCTGCAGGCCCGGGTAGCGCAGCAGGTGCCGGGTCGCGAGCCGCTGCGCCGAGTCCTCGGCGCCGCCGAGTGTGTACAGGTCCATCGAATCCGGCACCGGATCCTCCAGGCCGATGGGGACGATCTCGGCGTCGTATCCGCGCATCCGCAGACGTTGCCGCAGCACGAGGGCGTTGCCGCCGTCCCCGTAGGTGCCCATCACGTCGGGCAGGATCAGGCCGATGCGCACGGTCGACTCAGGCATGTGCAGATCCCTTCGCGAGCGCAGTGTTCAGATCCCGGAACGCGGTGTAGTTGGCGAGTACCTCCACCCGGCCGGGAGGGCAGGACGCGATGGCGCGCAACGGATCCGGCACCAGTGTGTGTTCGACGCCCGCGTAGGTGAGGCGGACCCCGAGATCGGTTCCGCGTTCACCGGACGCGACGACCTGCACACCGTCGAAGTGCTCGAACCGCACATCCCACAGCCACGACAGATCCTCGCCGTCCGGCACCTGACCGTTGACGGCGATGACGAGACCGTCGACGGTCGGGTCGATCATGGACAGCGCTTCCTGCCAGCCCGCGGGGTTCTTCGCCAGCAGCATGCGCACCGAATGCGGGCCCACCTGCACCGTCGAATACCGGCCGGCGACCTCTTCGACGATCGAGGCCGCGGCGACCGCCTCGGCCGGATCGGCGCCGAGCGCGACGGCGGCGGCGACCGCCTGCGCGGCATTGCCCCGATTGGCGCGACCGGGCAGGGTCAGCTTCATCGGCAGCACCAGCCCGTCCGGGCCGTACAGGTTCTCGTCGTCGACCCACCAATGAGGCTGGGGCCGAGCGAAATCGGAGCCACTGCTGTACCAGTGGTCGCCGTCGCGGACGATGGGCTCGCCGGAGCGGGGGCAGCTGACCGAGTCGTTGGCCCAGCCGGCACCCGCCGCCACCCACACGACGTTCGGGTTGTCGTAGGCCGCGGAGGTGACGAGGACGTCGTCGCAGTTCGCGACGATCACGGCATCGGGATGACGCTGCAGACCCGCGCGCAATTTGCGTTCGATCATGTTGATCTCGCCGACGCGGTCGAGCTGGTCGCGGCTGAGATTGAGCAGCACGATCGCCTGCGGATCGAGTGCGTCGGCGACGTGCGGTGTGTGCAGCTCGTCGACCTCGATCGCGGCGAGCGGCGCGGTGAGGTTCGAGGCGAGGGTGGAGACGATGCCGGCGTCCATGTTCGCCCCGTCCGGCTGCGTCGCGACGTCGTCGAGAGTTGCGAGCGCGGCCGCGGTCATGCGGGTCGTGGTGGACTTGCCGTTGGTGCCGGTGACGAGCACCGTTCTCCGGCCGTGACCGAGCTGCTTCATCAGCGTCGGATCGATCTTCAGGGCGATCAGCCCGCCGATCATCGAGCCCTTGCCGCGTCCGGCCTTCTGCGACGCCCACGCGGCTGCCTTCGCCGCGCGCAACGCCAACCGGCCGCGCGTGGTGATTCCAGTGCTAGTACCCACCCCGGCGAGTTTTCCACAGCTGCGTTCGGGCTGCGGAGCCGAGTGGTGTACGTGCGGTCACACCGCGACCGGACGGCCGGAATCGCTCACAGACCGGCCGTGGGCGGGTGCGAGCATGTGCCGCGCGTGCTCCCTGGCACCGGACGCAGGGATCGAGGGGGAGACGGCCGGCGGAGGTGAGTTCCGTGCTCGAGAACGAGACGACCGGGATCGGGGCGAAGAGCTGCCGATTGCCTCGCCCGGGCGGTGCCGGCACGTGGAGCGGCGCTCCGCGCCGGTGTGCCTTTGTGGCGCCTCCGACCGCCACAAAGGCACACCGGCGCCGCAGGCGCCTTAGGAGAGAGCCGAACCCGTAAGCGCCAGGAAAACCACCGCGG
>NZ_JBSFRG010000026.1:0-94567 GCF_053589115.1 Rhodococcus sp. NPDC003383
CCGGTAGCTGGTGCTACCGGAAACGCGCACGGGTACGGGCGGTTACACCGGTTCGGGTTGCGGGACCTCGCGCGGTTCGGAGACCTGCTCGACCTCGTCGACCCGCCGCTGCTCTGCTCGCAGTCGCTGTCCGAGGACCGACTTGCGGCGACCGTAGGCGAAGTACACCACCACACCGATGGCCATCCAGGCGACGAACCGGATCCAGGTCTCGACGGACAGGTTCAGCATCAGCCAGCCGCAGGCGAGCACCGCGAGGATCGGCACCAGCGGCACCATCGGGACGCGGAAACCGCGCGGCAGGTCCGGACGGATCCGGCGGAGAACCATGACACCGATGCACACGAGCACGAACGCGAACAGCGTGCCGATGTTGACCATTTCCTCGAGCACACCCATCGGGAACACCGCCGCGAGGACGGCGACGACGGCGCCGACGATCAGGGTGATGCGCACCGGGACGCCCTTGTGGTTCGTGGTGGCGAGCTTCTTCGGCATGAGTCCGTCACGGGACATCGCGAACAGCACGCGGGTCTGGCCCAGCATCATCACCATCACGACCGTGGTGAGGCCGGCGAGGCCGCCGATGTTGATGGCCATCTGCGCCCACGTGATGCCGTGTGCCTCGAACGCGGTGGCCAGGGTGGCGCTGCCGTCACCCACGAGGGCGCTGCCGGTCCGCAGATCGGTGTACTTGACCATGCCGGTGAGCACCAGGGTGACGCCGACGTAGAGGACGGTGACGATGGCGAGCGATCCGAGGATGCCGCGCGGAAGCGACTTCTGCGGGTTCTTCGTTTCCTCGGCGGTGGTGGCGACGACGTCGAATCCGATGAAGGCGAAGAACACCAGGCTCGCCGCGGCGAGGAGGCCGTACCAGCCGTAGGTGCTGCCACCGGCGCCGGTCAGCGCCGAGAACAGGGACTGGTGGACGCCGGTCGCGGTGGTCTGCGTTTCCTCGGCCTGCGGAATGTACGGCGCGTAGTTGCTCGCCTTGATGTAGAAGACGCCGACGGCGATCACGAGCAACACGACCGCGACCTTGATGGCGGTGACGACCGCGGACACCCGCGAGGACACCTTGGTACCGACGGCGAGGATGACGGTGATCGCACCGACGATGAGCAGTGCACCCCAGTCGAATGCGAGGGGCCCGAGATGCATCGTGGTGTGTTCACTGCCGCCGAACAATCCGCCGAGATACATGGACCACCCCTTCGCGACCACGGCGGATGCCAGGGCGAATTCGAGGATCAGGTCCCAGCCGATGATCCAGGCGACGAACTCGCCGAACGTCGCGTACGAGAAGGTGTAGGCGCTGCCGGCGACGGGAACCGTCGAGGCGAACTCCGCGTAGCAGAGGGCGGCGAGGCCACAGGTGATGGCGGCGAGAACGAAGGCCAGCGAGATCGAGGGGCCGGCCACATTCCCGGCGGTGCGGGCGGTGAGGGTGAAGATGCCGGCGCCGACCACGACGGCGACACCGAATACGGTCAGATCTTTCGCGGTGAGTTCACGCTTGAGCCTCGAACCGGGTTCATCGGTGTCCGCGATCGATTGCTCTACAGATTTGGTGCGCCAGATGCCGACTCCGGGCATGTTGTGCTCCTCGGTGTGGGTTGTATTGCCCCACCGGACCTCGTGGGTAGCCGGGGGCGTTCGCTCACAGATGGCGCTTCATGCTGCGTCGATGAGAGATTCTGTGAGCATTTCTATGCAGCAATCATGGCACTAGCGAGAATGGTGTCAATATCTTCTTCAACAGCTATGCACTATGCTCAACTAGTGACACGCATCACAGTGGAAAGGATGTCACCGTGCTCAGTCTCGACCGTCTCGACGCGGCCCTGCTCGCCGAGCTCACCGACAACCCTCGCGCCGGGATCGTCGACCTGTCGGCGAAGCTCGGCGTCGCACGCAACACCGTCCAGTCGCGCATCCGGAAGCTCGAGGAGTCGGGAGCCGTGACGGGATACCGGCCGGTCGTCGACCTACCGAAGCTGGGCCTGCCACTGCAGGCGTTCATCGGCGCCGAGCTCGTCCAGGCCCGCATGGGCCACGTGATCGCCGAACTGGAACGGTTCCCCGAGGTGCTCGAGGTGCACGCGACCACGGGCCGGGAGGACCTGCTGATCCGCATGGCCGCCCAGTCGCAGGAGAACCTGCTGCAGGTGCTCGAACGCATCCACTCGATCGAAGGCGTCGCACACACCACCACGACGCTGGCCCTGACGACGCCTGTGGCGTACCGGACGCAGCCTCTGCTCGATCAGCTCACCCGCGGTGCCGGTCACGGCCGTTCGACGCCGGTCGCGGACCTTCCCTGACGGCGACACACGGACGGACGCAACGAGGCAGAGGAGCCGCCGTAGCGACTCCCCTGCCTCTGTTTCGTATTACTGCATCGATGTCACGCTGCGTCGATGCGCTGCTCCGCGATCCGGTTCGCGGCGGCGCCGAGCCCGGTGCCCAGAACCCGTGCCATCTCGAAGATCTCGGAGGTGCGGTCGAAGATCGCCTCGACGTCGGAACGCACGGCCGCCGCGTCGAAACCGTCGACCTCGCCCGCCACCTGGATCAGGCCGCCGGCGTTGGCCACGTAGTCGGGCACCCACGTGATCCCCCGCTCCCCCAGCAGGTTTTCGACCTCGGGGGACGCGAGCTGGTTGTTCGCCGCGCCGCACACGAGCCGCGCGTCCAGGGACCGGGCCGTGACCGGCGAGAGCGTGCCGCCCAGCGCACACGGCGCGTAGACGTCCAGCGGCGCCTCGACGACACTGTCGGCGACCCGCACGTTCGGGAAGTCCGCGACGACGCGTTCGATCGCGGCCGGATTCACGTCGGAGACCACCACGTGGGCGCCGTCCGCGGCGAGCAGGCCGACAAGCGAATACCCGACCTTGCCGAGACCCTCGACGCCGACGACACGTCCGTCGAGATTCGGTGCGCCCCAAACGTTCTCGGAACCGGCACGCATCGCCTGGAACACGCCGAGCGCGGTGAGCGGGGAGCTGTCCCCGGATCCACCGGCCGCAACGGTCCGGCCGACCGCGTGGGCGGTGCTGCGGCCGACGACGTCGAGGTCGGAGGCGAAGGTTCCCACGTCGGCGGCGGTGATGTAGCGACCGCCGAGGGAGTCGACGAACCGGCCGTACGCGGCGAGCAGCGCCTCGGTCTTGTCCGTGGTCGGGTCGCCGATGATCACGGCCTTGCCGCCACCGAGGTTGACGCCGGAGACCGCCGCCTTGTAGGTCATTCCCCGCGAGAGGCGCAGCACGTCGTCGAGCGCCTGCCGCTCGTCGGCGTACGGGTAGAAGCGGGTGCCGCCGAGCGCGGGTCCGAGTGCGGTGGAATGGATCGCGATGATCGCGCGGAGCCCGGTCGCGGCGTCCTCACAGAACACGACCTGTTCGTGCGGGCGATCCGACAGGTTGCGGGACCGGCCGAAGACTCCTGCTGCGGTGTCCTCGAGGGGGCGGATGACGGTGGGGGTGCTCACGCGACGGATTCCTTTCGGGCGGTGGAGATCTGGGAGGTTTCGGGGGTCTGTGCCGACGGGGCGTCGATGCCGAGTTCGGCGAGCTGGGCGCGGTAGCGCTCGATCGAGCGCAGCTTGACGTCCTCGTAGCCGCGGACGGTGTCGGCCAGGTCCGCGATGCGGACCGCGCGGTCGTAGGTGTCCTCGTTCAGGTCTGCGGCGAGACCCAGGACGGTGTCGGTGTAGTGCGCGAGCAGCTCGCGTTCGACCTTGCGCACGTGGGCGTAGCCGAAGGGATCGAGCCGGGTTCCGCGCAGCCTCTTGCCCTTCGCCAGGAGACGCAGTGCCACATGGGTTCTGGGTCCGAAACCGACCTTCTTCTTGCGGCCGAGTGCCCGGAGGACCGGCGGGTGCAGGCGGTAGGTCAGGTCCGCTCCGTCGGGCACCTGCGCGTTCACCTCGTCGAGGAAGGCCGGATCGACGAGCATCCGCGCGACCTCGTATTCGTCCTTGTAGGCGGTGAACTTGAACAGCCCGCGGGCGACCGCCTCGGAGAACTCGGTGCGGTCGGTGACGCGACGCTCGGCTTCCCAGACGGACTGCACCTGCTCGATGTACCGGGCGGCCAGGCGGCGGCCCTGGTAGTCGATCAGCGCGGCGGCACGGATCCGGACCAGGCGCAGCACCTCACCGTCGAACGTGGTGCCGGCCAGCAGCTCCTCCGGGACGACGGTCCCGGAACGCTGCGCGCGGACCGGCTCGGTCGCCGCGGCGAACGCGTCGGGATCGGCAACCGCCGCGCGTCCCCAGCGGAACGCCGCGATGTTCGCCGCGACCGCGACACCGTTGAGCTCGATGGCCTCCTCGATGGCCTCCGCGGGGATCGGCAGGCCGCCGAGCTGATGCGCGGCACCGACGACGAGGAAGTTCGCGGCGGCAGTGTTCCCGAACAGGGCCTGTGCGGCGGCGAGGGCGTCGAACGAGGCGAGCCGGGCGGTGGCGGCCTCGAGCCGCGACAGCAGCTGCTCCTCGTCGGGGTGGCGGATCGACCGGTCGTACACCATGTCCCCGGTGGGGGTGCGGCTCGTCGACGCGACCGCGACGGTGGTGGCCGCATCGGCGTAGGCGAGGTTCTTCGCATCGGCCGCGGTGAGCAGGTCGAGGGCCAGCAGGCAGGACGCACCGCCGGTGCCGACGCGGTTGCCCGGTTCGAGCTCGTCGGGGGCGAACCGCAGGTGCGAGACCACCGGTCCGGCCTTCTGGCTCATACCGATCTGGTCGAGGGATTCGACCTCGAAGCCGGCACGCATCGCCGCGGTCGCGAGAACCTGGTTGACGGTGACGATGCCGGTTCCGCCGATTCCGGCGAGAAACACGTTGCGGGTGCCGGCGACCGCCGTCTCGACGTCGGGCACGGCGGGCGGTGTCGGTGCGGTGCGCTTCTCGGTCTTGCGGGTGGGGTCGATCTCGACGGTGACGAACGACGGGCAGTCGCCGTCGAGGCACGAGTAGTCGGTGTTGCAGGAGGTCTGGTCGATGCGGGTCTTCGAACCGAACTCGGTGTCGACGGGCTGCACCGACAGGCAGTTGCTCTTGACGCCGCAGTCGCCGCAGCCCTCGCACACCGCCTCGTTGATCACGACGCGGGTCGTGCGGGTCGGCAGGGTGCCGCGCTTGCGCTGACGTCGCGCGTCGGCGGCGCAGTGCTGGTCGTAGATGAGCACGGTGACGCCGGCAACCTCGCGCAGCACGCGCTGTGCTTCGTCGAGGCGGTCGCGGTGCCAGACCGTGACGCCGCGGGCGAGCTTGCGCTTGCGATGCCGCTTCGGTTCGTCGGAGCAGATGATGATCTGCTTGACGCCCTCGGTGGTGAGCTTGTGGGTGAGCGCGGGAATGGTCAGCGCACCCTCGGCGTCCTGCGCGCCGGTCATGGCGACGACGTCGTTGTAGAGCAGCTTGAAGGTGATGTTCACGCCGGCCGCGACGCACGCCTGGACGGCGAGCTGACCGGAGTGGAAATACGTTCCGTCACCGAGGTTCTGGAACATGTGACCGACGTCGGTGAACGGGGCCTGACCGATCCACTGGGTGCCCTCACCGCCCATCTGGGTCAGCCCGGTGACCGCACTGTCGGCGCGGCCGGACATCGTGACGAGCGCGTGGCAGCCGATGCCGCCGCCGCCGATCGATCCTTCCGGCAGCGCGGTGGAACGGTTGTGCGGGCAGCCGCTGCAGAAGTAGGGAGTGCGGGTGGCCGAGAGCACCTCGAGCGGGAGCTGCGGCAGCGGCGCGGGGCCGAGGTCCACATGCCCCTTCAGGACGCGGCGCAGCGGCCCGCGGATCCGGCCGGCGGTGAGTTCGCCGTCCACCGGGACGAGTCGCCGTCCGTCGGCGTCCTTCTTGCCGACGATGACCGGCGCCGATTCGGTTCCGTAGAGGATCTCGCGGATCTGGGTTTCGACGAAGGCGGTCTTGTCCTCGACGACGACGATGCGCTCGAGCCCGTCGGCGAACTCACGGACCATGTCGGGTCCGATCGGGTACGGCATGCCGATGCGCATCAGCCGGATGCCGGCTTTGTGCAGGTCGGCGTCGGTGACGGACAGGTCGAGCAGGGCCTGCCGCAGCGCGTCGAAGGTGGTGCCGGTCGCGACGAGGCCGATGCGGGCATGGGCGGGATCGACCTCGATGACGTCGAGCGCGTTGGCCTTGCCGTAGGCCTGGACCATCGCCCAGCGCGGCCCGTACAGGTCGGCTTCGGCGATCACACTGTCGACCGGCGCGGCCATCGGGCGCTGCTTGTAGACGAACGGCTTCCCTTCCCAGGAGATTTCGGGAACGGTGATCTCGGTGTCCGCGACCGACCCGTCGACGCTCCAGGCGCCGTCGGCGACATCCGCGACGATCTTGAGTGCGACGACGCACCCCGAGGCCCGCGAGAGGGCGACGCCGTGCAGGCCCATCGTGACGATCTCGGCGGCGTTGCGCGGGAAGAGCACCGGGATGCCGAGGGCGGCCAGGGACCGCTCGCTGACGGCGGGCACGGTCGAGGACTTGGACGCGGGGTCGTCACCGACCATCAGCAGCACACCGCCGGTCGGTGAGACGCCGTACATGTTGGCGTGCCGCAGCGCGTCGGTGGCGCGGTCGAGGCCGGGGCCCTTGCCGTACCAGACGCCGACGACGCCGTCGTGCGTCGGCGTGCCCGCTCCGAGGTCCGCCTGGCTGCCCCACACCGCCGTCGCGGCGAGTTCCTCGTTGAACCCCGGGGTGAACGTGATGTCGTGTTCGGCGAGCACCTTCGGCATGCCGTGCAGCAACTTGTCCAGGCCGCCGAGCGGGCTTCCGGGATACCCGGAGACGAAGGTCGCCACGCGACGGCCCTCGCGGATGTCCCGCACGTGCTGTTCGACGAGCTGCCGGGCAATGGCCTGCACACCCGTGAGCAGGACCGTTCCGGAGCCGGAGCGGTATCGGTCGTTCAGATCATAGGGAAGGCTGTCGCTTTCACGGACCGCGATCTCGGTCATCGCACACCACCGTTCCTTTGCGACATCCGTTGTGCAGTGTCGCTCGAGTCACATCAATTGGTGCAGCAATAATCTCCATTCCTGATTCAATCCGTCAACAGCATCGAGAACAACTGAGCATTTTGATCGATTGTGACGCGTACCACACCCCCGTGGTGGTCACGGTGCTCAGAGCACTACCGGGCGACGCCGATCGCGTCGAGTGTCGAGGAGAGCCGTTCGAGGACTCGCACCGTCTCGGCGAAGCCCTCGGCACCGAGCGCGCCGGCCAGCCGCGCGGCGAGTTCGGCGTGTGCCGGACCGATACGTTCGATCGCCGCGCGGCCCGCCGCCGTGGGTGCGACCAGCTTGGCCCGGCGGTGCGCCGGGTTCGGGGTGTACTCCGCGAGCCCCTGATCGACGAGCAGATCCGCGATGCGCTGTACCGACTGCCGCGTGATGCCCATCGCGCGGGCGATTCCGGCGACCGGAAGCGGCTCGTGCAGGACGGCGCCGAGCACCTGCCAGCGGGCCGCGGTCAAACCGGCCGGTTTCGCGAGTTCCTCGGCGGCCGAGAGGAACTGGCCGTTGAGACGGAAGACGCTCAGCGCGGCCCGGCTGAGCAGATCCTGTTCGGCACGGCTCACCGGTCGCCGCCCGCCGCCTCTTCGGCCGCCTCGAGGATCGGGAAGGCGGACGCGTCGGAGTCGTGGAACAGGCGGTACCACGCGTCGAGGACCTCACCCTCGTACACGCCGAGAAGGCCGAAGATCTCGCGGGCGAACGCCACCGGTTCGGTCCCACCGGCGGTGACGAGGATGCCGTCGGTGACGGCATCGGCCTCGACATAGCGACCCGCGCCCCCGTAGCCGGTGGCGGCGAGGTAGAAGGACACGTTGCTGGTGTGATCGCGGTCGTCGAGCAGGCCTTCGCGGGCGAGTCCGGCGGTGGCGCCGCAGATCGCCGCGACGGGCACGCCGGTGTCGAGAAATTCGCGGGCGAGGCGTGCGTACGGGGCCAGTTCGTCGCCGGTATCCCACAGGTCGGCGCCGGGAAGCACGAGCAGGGCGGCGTCGTCGGGGCTGACCTCGTCGAGGGCCAGATCCGGGACGATGCGGATGCCGGCCATGGTCGTGACCGGCTCACGACTCGGCCCGACGGCCCGGATCGTGTAGCCGGCCCGGGCCAGGTGAGCGACGGCATGGCCGGGTTCCCAGTCGGCCAGGGTGTCGTAGACGGCGAGGAACACTGTGCCGAGCGTGGGTGTCATGGCAACCTCCGATGTCGTTCATCGATATGTCAGCATCCTGTCAATTAGACAGGGTGCTGTCAATAACAAGTTGCCGAAGTCCCCGCCACCTCCACAGACCCGGAGGTACGATTTGTGACGTAACGCACATTCGTCGCAACGGCCCGCGACGAATACACCCCGATGAGCACCGGATCGCGTCCACACCTCGGCGGCCACGTCGACAGGCGTGACCCGATCCTTCGGTGCGCATCCGGTTCGCCGCACAGCGCGGGGCACTGCGGCGACCCGCCCCGTCGCCCGGCTTTCCTTGCCGGGTCCGCATTTCGAACCGGCATCGTCTCCGGAAGGACGTTGTCATGCGCAGAACCCTGACCGCCGCGGTTCTCGCGGCCACCGCCGCACTCACCCTCGGCACCGGAGTTGCATCCGCCGAGTGGTTGTACGAGGACATCCTCGTCGTCGGAATCCCCAACGTCGTAGGCATGAGCGAGCAGGACGCCGTCGCCACCCTCGAATCACAGGACATCCCGTACACCATCACCAACAAGTCCGGCAGCGCGCTGACCGTGTGCAACGTCACCGAGCAGCGGGACAAGGGGTTTTACACCGAGATCCGTCCCGAATGGGATTCGACGGACCAGGAATGGGACTACGTCGAGTACAAGATCTGGCGGGGTCTCGGTCTCACCGTCGTCTGTAACTGACGGGCGCACGCCACGTTTGCAGCGTCGGCAGCACACGGCTGCCGGCGCCTTTCGGCGTGGGCAGCTTGCCTGGGTGAGCGGGTTAGGTTTACCTTTACTACTTAAGGTTCACCTTATTCGGACGAACCCGGCGAGCCCGGCCCGCGACACCGTCGCGGAGACCGGACCCGTGCCCCGGAAGCCAACACCAGGAAGCAACAGTGCCCCAATCGAACCGGCCGCCCTCCACCACCGACGAGCCCACCGCGATCGCCGCTGTCCTGCACGTGACGATGGGCACCGAAAACCTCGCCGGCGAACCCGGAACCGGACCCCGCGTCGGTCAGGTCGACGTCTACAACCTCCCCTACGTCGACCTCACGACAGTGCGGGGCCTGATCATCGGCGGCGGTGTCGACCAGATCTTCCTTGAGCGCAACCGAGATCTGCTCACCGGATTCGTCACCCGCGGCGGCCGCGTCGCCGTCATGGGTCACGCGTTGACGGATTTCCTTCCCGGCCTCGGGGTGTGGCGCAAGCTCGCCTACACCGGCCCGAAGGACCTCGCGATCACGCTCGGCGATCCGCACCCGGTGTGGGACGGTGTCGACCCTGCCGACCTGAGTTTTCGCAAGGGCGTCACCGGCTTCTACGCGCGCGGCTACGTCGACAAGATCCCCGACGATGCGATCGTCACGACCCGCATCGGCCGACACGCGCTGCCCCTCGACTTCGTCTACCCGCTCGGCGACGGCCAGGTGCTCGTCCACGGCGGGAACGACCTGACCGGCTGGAAGAACGACCCGAACACGTCCGCGCGGATGACACCGCAACTGATCGATTGGCTGACGCAGCGATGACCACCGCCGAACCCTTCTCCCGCACCGACATCGCACCCCTGCGGAGCCGGCGCCTGGCCATCGTCCACGGCGGGTCCTACCCCCATCTGCAGACGATGAAGGACCCGGCGGTGCTTGCCTACCAGCCGGACTTCCACTACCTGGCCGACCTCGCCGACGGCGATCTCGACGGCTACTCGACGGTGATCGTCGCCGACCGGTTGCATCCCGGACTCGTCGCCCGCCACGCCGATCGGTTCCGCGCGGTCGCCGAGCGCGGCGACACGCTCGTCGTCCTCGGCGAGAACGGCGTCCACACCTGGCTTCCCGGCGTGGAATGGGAACCGCGGCCGACGAACTTCTGGTGGTGGCTCCACGGTGAGGACCCGCTGATCCGCACCCGCAGCCACGACCACGGGGCATGGGCGTACCTGAGCACCAAATCCGTCATCTGGCATCACCACGGGTTGCTCCGCACCGAAGCGGACGTGGTCCCGCTCGTGGTCTCCGAGGAACCCGATGCCGAGGGCAATCCGCACGACGCGGGCATGATGCTCTACGAGGACACCACTTCGACTGCGGGCCGTCTCATCGTCACGACCCTCGATCCGACGTACCACCACGGCAGCAACTTCATGCCGGGCGCGACGCGGTTCCTGTACTCGCTGTTGCGCTGGGTCGACAACACCTGACGCTCCGCGCACGATCGGGCCCGCCACCGCACTGCGGTGGCGGGCCCGGTCGGTTCAGCCCGCGTTCTCTTTCAGGGTGTGGGCGACGAGGGCGTTGGCGTGTCCGTGGCCCATGCCGTGGTCGACCTTGAGCCAGTTCACCAATTCCATGTGCTTGGTCAGATCCGACTCGCGGATCATCGTCTTCCACTCCTCGATCGGGCGACCGTATTTCTTCTCGATCGACGGAAAGTACGACTCCGGGCCTTTCGCCTTCTCGGTCATGGGCGAAGATTAACGGGACCGTCGGACATCGTCGGCCCGATCGGTGAAATCCACCGCGGTGCACGTCAGTTCACGATGTCGTAGACCTCGTCCGCGGGTGCAGCGAGCAGCCGATCGGCCATCTCCTGCTTGAGCACCGTCAGGCGTGCTTCCTCGTCGTCGGTGCGGTCGGCCTTGCGCCCGAGGGTGATGAACTCGTCGGTGACGAAGCCGTCGCGGATCTCGAGCCGCACGGTCCGGTCGCGGTAGGTCAGCACGAACACGTACCGCTCCAGCGTCTGCCCGCGATCGCGGCGCTCGAGTTCCGCGTCGACGGTGAACCGCCCGGCGGTCACAGCCCGGGTCACCGCCTCGAACGTGTCGCGCACGCCGGGACCGCGGTGCGCGGTGGCGACGCTGATCTCGCGGCGCTCCGCGGGCGCGTCGGGACTCAGCACCGGCAGCGCGCGTTCGAGGACTTTCACCGCGTGTGCAACTCCGCCCGGGAATCCCGGGCCGTGGTACTTCATGACGTCGTCGACGGTGAAATCGATGACGGTGCCGTTCTCGGCGACGGCGATGGTTTCGGACATCGGGACATCTCCTGGTGTGAGTCGGGTTGCAGCGGAATCGGGTTCAGACACCGGACACGGCACCGACGAGGGCGGCGGTGTATTCGTGTGCCGGGTCGGCGAGAACGGTGTCGGCGCGGCCGGCTTCGACGATGCGCCCGCCCTGCATCACGACGATGTCGCGGCAACTACGGGCGGCCAGCGCCAGATCGTGGGTGATGTGGACGACGGCCATGTTCTCGGAGACGGCGAGTTCGCCCATGAGGTCGACGATCTCGAGTCGCAGCGACGCGTCGAGACCACTGGTCGGTTCGTCGGCGAGCAGCAGTTTCGGCCTGGTCACCAGCGCCCGTGCGAACGCCACCCGCTGACGCTGCCCACCGGACAGCTCGTGCGGGTAGCGCTGCAGGAAGCTCTCGGCGGGACGCAGGTGCACGGATTCGAGCGCCGCGACCGCGGCCTGCCGGCGGCTGTCCCGGTCACCGATACGGTGGATCACCATCGGCTCGGCGACGATGTCCCCCACCCGCAGGGTCGGCGGCAGCGACGCGTACGGGTCCTGGAAGACCAGGTGCATCCCCTTGCGCGCCGCGCGGCGCCGGCGCTGCGGCACCGCGGTCAGGTCGACTCCGTCGAAGACGATCCGTCCCGCGGTCGGGGTCACCAGGCCGGCGACCGCCCGTGCGACGGTGGATTTCCCGGCTCCGGAGCCACCCACCAGCGCGACGGAATCACCGGCGGCGACCTGCAGGGTCACGTCCGTGATCGCGGGCTTGCCGTCGAATGCGACCGAAAGCGATGCGATGTCGAGCAGTGCACTCACGAGAAGACCTCCTGAAGTGACGGACGCAGCCGGGGCGCCGATTCGACGAGTTTGCGGGTGTACGGGTGCGTGGGCGACCCGACGACCTGCTCGGCGGTACCGATCTCGACGAGTTCGCCGTCCTTCATCACCGCGATACGGTCGGCGATTCGCTCGACAACCGGCAGATTGTGGGTGACGATCAGCAACGCGAGGGATCGGCGCACCCGCAGCTCGTCGAGCAGCGCAAGAACCTCGGCCTCGCGCAGCACGTCCAGTCCGCTGGTCGGTTCGTCGGCCACGAGCACGTCCGGTTCGTTGGCGAGCGCCATCGCGATCACGACGCGCTGACGCATGCCGCCCGAGAGCTGGTGCGGGTAGGCGTCGACCCTGTCGGCCTCGAGACCCACGTCGGCCAGGAGCTCGAGGGTGCGTTCCCGCGCCTGGGCTCTCGTGCACGAGCGGTGGGCGAGGACGGCTTCGTCGATCTGGGAGCCGATCGTGTAGACGGGGTCGAGGGCGCTCAGCGCCTCCTGCGGAATCAGGGCGATGCGGTTGCCGCGCAGGCCCCGGAGTTCCGCGGGGCTCATCCCGGCCACGTCGCGGCCGTCGACCCGCACCGCCCCGGAAACGATCTGCGCGGCCGGGGGCAGCAACCCCATCGTGGCCGCCGCGACCGTCGACTTGCCGCTGCCGGATTCCCCGACGAGGGCGACGAGTTCTCCTGCGCCGACGGTGAATCCGACTCCCGTGGCGCCGCGCCCGTCCTCACCGTAGACGACGGTGAGGTCGTCGATCACCAGCGGTGCTCCCGCATCGACATCCGGATCGACCGGAGCCGGTGCGGTGGCGGCCTTCTTCCGGGATCGCTTCGCCGGCAGGAGGATCGGGTGGGATCGCTCCTCGATGGCATTGCCGAGCAACGCGAATGCGAGCACGGTGACGGCGATGGCCACACCCGGCGGGATCACCCACCAGATCCAGGCGTCGGTCAGGAAGGCACTGCGCGCGTGCGCCATCGACAGCATCGATCCCCAGCTCGCGGCGGAGATGTCGCCGAGTCCCAGGAACGCGAGCGATGCTTCGAGCAGCACCGCAGTCTTGATGGTGAGCACGAACTGCGGGACCACCAGCGGCACGACCGACGGGGCGATATGACGCCACAGCACGTACCCGGGACCGGCGCCCATGGCGCGTTCGGCCTGGATGTGATCGCGTTCGCGCAGTGTGAGGACCTGTGCGCGCAATTCGCGGGCCAAACCCGCCCACAACACCGCCGAGATGACCATGATCTGAGTGCGCAGACCGGGTCCGGCGAAGACGCCGATGACGATGGTCAGCGGCAGCACCGGCAGCGCCAGCACGACGTCGACGATGCGCATCAGCACGGTGTCGACGACGCCGCGCGCATATCCTGCGACGACCCCGACGATCGTGCCGACGGCGGTGGCGATCACGGCCGCGACGATCCCGACGAACAGCGAGATGCGGGCGCCGTGGATCAGCATCGACAGCAGGTCGTGGCCGACGTCGTCGGCGCCGAGCCAGTGCTCGGCGGACGGCGCCGCGAACGGGCGCGTCACCCGTTCGGTGGGGTCGAACGGCGCGAGCCACGGTGCGGAAATCGCGCACAGCAGCAGCGCACCGAGCAGTACCGCGCCGACGAGCGCGAGGCGCTGGGACCGGGTTCGGGTTCCGACGATGGTCAAGCGGTTGACGTTCATACGGCTACCTCGGTGCGTCCTTCGGCCGCGGTCCGGTCGCGGCGCACCCGCGGATCGAGCAGCGGATAGGTCAGATCGGCCAGCAGGTTCGCCGCGACGATGCCGACGGTCGCGAGCAGGAACGCACCCTGCAGCAACGGATAATCGCGGGCGGTCACCGCGTCGTAGGTGAGTTTGCCCAGCCCCGGATACGCGAACACCGACTCGACGACGACCGCGCCGGACAGCAGCACACCGACCGTCAGGGTCAGGGTCGTGTAGACGGGCAGCACCGCGTTGCGCAGCGCGTGCCGGATCGCCACCCGGAACTCCCCGAGTCCCTTGGCCCGGGCGAGCCGGATGAACGGTTCGTCGAGCACGCCGATCATCGAGGCCCGGGTCATGAGGAAGAATCCGCCGATGCTCGCGATGGTCAGCGTCGCGACGGGAAGGACCATCCGCGAGGCGACTTCTGCGAGCCATTGCCCGCCGGTCGCGGTGATCGTCGCGGCCCCGTAGGACGGGAACCAGCCGAGCGTCACCGAGAACACGGCGATGAGGATCATGCCCACCCAGAATGCGGGCATCGAATCCACCACGAGGACACCGACAACCGTGCCGGTCTCCTTCGCGGTGCCGCGTCGCCACGCGGCCCACGCGCCGAGCAGGGTGCCGATCACGAAGGCCAGCACCATCGAGATGCCGACCAACGCGACCGTCCAGGACAGCTTCTCCCCCAACACGTCGAGAACAGGCCTGTTGTACTGCACGGACATCCCGAGATCTCCCCGCAGCAGCCCCGACCAGAACGAGAGGTACTGCTCGAGGATCGGCCTGTCCAGGCCGTAGCCGGCGCGGAGTTCCGCGAGGTACTTCTCGCCGAGGCCCTGCAGTTCGCCGACGTAGAGGTAGCCGACCGGATCACCCGGTGCGAGGTGCGGCAGTGCGAAGTTCAGCGTCACCGCCGCCCACAGCACGAGGGCGTACTGCCCTGCTCGGCGCAGAATAACCATCGATCAGTCCTGCGGCGCTTCCGCGTTCGCGGCGGCGACGACGTCCGCCGGCAGGAACGACCACTTGTGGACGATGCCGTAACCGGGGGTCTCGACCCAGCCCGAGAAGCTTTCGGCGTCGTAGGCCCAGGTCTCCTCTGCGTAGTACAGGGGAAGGGTCGTGGGCTGACTGTTGATCAGCTTCTGGATCTCCTTCAGGACCACAACACGGTCGTCGTAGTTGTCGGTGGCACGCCACTTCTCGTACAGAGCGTCGTATTCCGGGTAGGCGATCTTCGGGGAATCCCACAGGTAGCCGGAGCGGTGCGACATGATCAGCTGCGTCGGGTCGGCGGTCCCGTGCGGGACGATGTCGTTGATCAGGAAGTCGTATTCCTTGTTGGACGACGCACTCGACAGCGAACCCGCCTCGAGGGGCTCGACGACGACGGCGAATCCGGCCTCGCCGAAGTCCTCGACGAACAGTTCGGCGGCACGGACATGCTGCGGATTGCCGCCGTTGACGACCAACTTGAACGGAGCAGGCTTCTCACCGGCCGGGTTCTCGCGGAGGCCGTCTCCGTCGACGTCCTTCCATCCGAGGGAGTCGAACAAGGCGGCGGCCTGCGCAGGGTCGTACGGGGTGTCGGCGTCGGGATCGGCGAACGGTGCATCCGGGTGCACGTAGCCCTGGGTGCTGGGTCGCCCCTTCCCCAGCGCGACGATGTCGAGCATCTTGTCGCGGTCGAACGCGAAGCTCAGAGCCGTGCGGAAATCGGCCTGGGCGAAGGGTTCACGGGTGAAGTTGATTCGCAACTCGGTGAAACCCAGCGGATCCACGTCGATGGTGCCGATGTCGTTCGACGCGCTGAACTGATCGACCAGCTCGGGAGGCAGCGCCCGGTCGACGGCGTCGACCTGCCCGGAGCGAAGCGCGGTGAATGCGGCGGAGGAGTCGGCGATCACCGGCATGATCAGTTCGTCGACGGTCGGTGCGCCCGCGAAGTAGTCGGCGTTCGCCTCGAAGCGGTATCCGGTCGTGGGGTTGTAGTCGACGAGCTTGAAGGGGCCCGTGCCGACCGGCAGATCGGTGACTTCCTTGACCTTGGCCGGGTCGACGTTCGCCCACACATGTTCGGGCAGGATCGGCAGGTCGGCGAGCGTCACGGTGCCGAGTTCCGGGCACGAGTAGTCGCAGACGAACCGCACCGAGTGCTCTCCGGTGACGTCGATCGTCGAGATCGACGGAACATCGTTGACGTGGTGGGTGAACCGCCCGGTGGGCGCGGCGTGCATGAAGTGGAAGCTGAACACGACGTCGTCGGGTGTGAACGCCTCACCGTCGTGCCAGGTCACGTCGTCGCGCAGGTCGACGTCCCAAGTCGTGGGGTTCACTTGGCGCACGTCGGTGGCGAGCCACGGCTGCGGTTCCGCGACGTACGGCGACGGCGAGAGGAGCTTGTCGTAGACCAGCTCGGTCATCTGGTCGGTCTGGCCGACGAAGATGTTCAGCGGACCGCTGTCCTTGGCGACGGCGACGGTGAGCGAGTCCGCGGTTGCCGGACCGGACGCGGCGTCCGTGGTGTCGCCGGAGCCGCAGGCGGCCACGAGGAGCGCGGGCGCAAGAACGAGGGGTAAGGCGTGAGAGCGCCGAACGGTGCGCGTCAACTGAATGTCACTCTTCTCTGATTCGGACTGAGGTCTGGCTTACCTTACTTTGGGCAACCTACATTAACAATCAATTACTGACCAGTCCGAATTTCCGCAACCCAAAAGGCCACCACTACCGGGACCGGGGTCCCAGCCGTGGTGGCCTCGTCGCAGCGCGACTCAGAGTTCGCGGAAGCGCGGAATCAGATGCTCGGCAACGTTCTTCGCCTCGTCGATCAGAGGCCAGCCGGCGAGGATCAGCGTCGTCAGACCCGTTCGGTCGTGCAGCGCCCGCACGTGCCCCGTGATCTCGTCCGGCGTTCCGGCGTAGTACACCGCCGACGACCCGGTCGCGAAGATGTCGAGCGGCGACCACGCCGTGATGCCGGCGTACAGGCCGTCACCGAGATACAGGTCCTTCGGCTCGGGCAGGCGGCCGGCGTTGATGGTGTCGACCCAGCCCTGCCGCTGCGCGTCGCGCGCGGTGAACGTCTTGAGGTCCTGCTTGCCGCCCGTGCGACGGCGTACCGCCTTGTCCAGGACGTCGGTGATCCGATCGATCCCGGCCTTCTCGAACAGGGACCGGAACCGGTCCAGGGCCTCGGCCTGCGTCGGCCGGACGATGACGCCGGAGAGGGCACCGAAGTCGGTGAACTCCCTCCCCTCGGCGGCCGCGGACTCTCGTGCCGCGGTGAACTTGGACTCGACGAACGCCGTCTCACGCAGCATGACCAGGTACGCGTCGAGCACCTTGCCGGAATTCTGCAGTCCCGCAGGCGAATCCCCGGTCCCCCACAGCGGAACGCTGTGGTCCTCGCTCGGCGCGTCGATCCGCAGCGGCGTGTTCGGGAAGTTCGACTCGGTGCCCTCGGCGTAGATCCGCCGGAAGTCCGCCCAGTACTTCTCCCCCAGTTCGTACCGCCGGTCGTGCTCGACGTTCATGTCGTACTTGGTGAGGATGTTCTCGCGGCCGTTGACGGAGTTGATCATCAGGCGGCCACCGCTGAACGCGTCGAACGTCAGCGCCTTCTCCGCGAGCAGACGCGCCGGCGTCATGTTCGCGTAGATCGCGACGAGGAACTTCATGCGCGTGGTGTGCGCGGCCGCCCAGGTCGCCGAGATGAACGGATCGTTCGGCCACGTCGCGACGAGCGCGCCGTCGAACCCGCCGTTGTCGATCGTCTTCGCCAGTTCGATCTGCCGCTGCCCGTCGACCGGATACAGCCCGCCCGGGCTCCACGGGTAGTCCCCGTCGGCCTGGGTGAGATACCAGAAAGTCTTGATGCCCATCGGTTTTCGTCCTCAGTTCGAAAGTTCGAGCGCCTCGATGCGGGCGCGGGCCCGCAGCGTGTCGGCATCGACCGCGTACAGCGCGTCGAGATAGGCAACGGCGAACGATCCCGGGCCCGTGGAGTTCTCCTCGGCGATCTCGGCGGCGACCGCGACATGGGCGTGCGCGGCGGCCAGACCGATCAAGGGGGTCGGCGCCACCGCCAGGTAGGCCGCGACCAGGCCGCCGAGCGAGCAGCCGGTGGAGGTCACGCGCGGAAGCATCGCGCTGCCTCCGGCGATGCGCACCCCGGTGATCCCACCCTCGCGGTCACGTCCGACCAGGTAGTCGACGGGTCCGGAGGCCGAGACGGCGTCGGCGTGCTCGAGCAGCGCCAGCGCCGCTGGGACCGCGGCGGCAGCCTCGTCGGCGCTGTCGACGCCGCGGGTGTCGCCGCCCAACCCGGCGAGCGCGATGATCTCCGAGGCGTTGCCCCGGATCGCAGTCGGGTGCAGGGCAAGCAGATCGGCGGCCAGACCGGTGCGCCACGGCAACCCGCCGACGCCGACCGGGTCGAGGACCCACGGGGTTCCGGCCTCGCGGGCGGCACCGGCGGCCTCGGTGAACGCGGCGGCGGTGCCGTCGTCCGGGGTGCCGAGATTGACCAGCACACCGCCGGCGATCCGGGCGAATCCACCGGCCTCGTGGGCATTGTCGATGTGGGCGTTGCTGGCACCGGCCGCGAGCAGCACGTTGGTCAGGAAGTTGGCGGAGACGATGTTCGTCAGCGACTGCACCAGCGGCACCTGGGCACGCAGCGCCTCGAGCGCGGCGGCCACATCGTCGACGGTGGGGGCGTTCGTCGTGGTAGTCACAGAAGTTCCTGTCGGAGAGGGGAAGTCGGTTTCGGGACGATCAGGAGCGGCGACATCGCGTCATGTGTCACCCTCCCGGTCCTCGGAAGGCGCGGCCGTGACCATGGGCAGTGCGGGATCCGCCGTCCATTCCTCGAGCGATCCGTCGTACACGGCCAGGTCGTCGAACCCCACGCGCACCAGCGCGAGGGCGACCAGGCAGGCCGAGACACCGCCGCCGCAGTAGAGGACCACCGGGCGCTCGGAATCGGCGAGCACCGCCTCGGCCTCCGCGGACACCTCCTCGTCCGGCCGCAGCAGCCCGTCGTCGAGCAGACCCTTCGCCGGCAGGTTGAGACTGCGCGGGATGTGGCCGCGCCGCGAGTAGCGAGTCGTCGCGGTGCCCGCGAACTGTTCCGGGTCGAGCGCGCAGACCAGCGTGCCGGGGGCATCGCCCGCGCTGATGGACAGTACGGCGTCGCGGTCGCGCCACAGGCCGTGATCGGTCGGCTGTGCCCACCGTTCGGTCGCCGGGCGCGGCTCCGCCGCACCGGTCTCGACGGGCAGTCCGAGTGCAGTCCAGCGGGCGAGTCCGCCGTCGAGGACCCGCGCGGCGATCCCGATGTTGCGCAGCATCCACCACAGTCTCGCGGACCAGGTGTTCGTGCCCTGGTCGTACACCACGATCTCGGCGTCGGGTGCGATACCGAGGTTCCCGAGAGCGTGCGCGAGCCGGGCGGGTGCCGGACGGGTGAAGTGCAGGTTCGCGTCGACGGCACTGAAATCGCCGAGCAGGTTCGCGTGCAGCGAGCCGGGAATGTGGGCGCGCTCCCAATCGGCGAGACCGGATTCGGGCCGGTAGTCGCCGTCGAAGCGGGGCTTGGGGAACGAGACGGTCGCGTCGAGGATCGTGTAGGTACCCGGATTCCGGGCCAGGTCCTCGGCCCTGATCAGTACGTCTCGCCTGTCGTCGCTCACCGCAGCGACGCTAAACGACGAATAACGTATACGCAAGCATCCGGATGTCGTCGATGGCATAATCTGACCCATGACCCACGGCGACACCACCGCGGACCTGACCGGTTCCCTGCTCTCCGAGCCCCCGACCGGACGCGACGACCAGACGTCGAAGCAGTACCTGCGTCTGCGCGCGGACATCCTCGCCGGCAAGTTCCCCCGCGGCGCCGCCCTGCACGAGACTCAGCTCAGCGAGACCTACGGGGCCTCCCGCACCCCGATCCGCGAAGCGCTCAACTGGCTCGCCCACGACGGGCTGCTCGAACGCGCCACCCGCGGCTTCCGGGTGCGCTCGGGCACCGCCGAGGACGTCATCGAGATCTACGCGGCACGTGTCGCGCTCGAATCCGAAGCCGCCGGGGCCGCCGCCGTCCGGCACACCGAACTCGACATGGCACGCCTCGAACAGCTCCACGGATTCTGTTGCGCCGCAACCGACGACGCCGAGGTACGCAGCGGAAACTTCCGGTTCCACGAGGCCCTGTGGCAGGCCGCGCACAACTCGACCATCACCGCGCTGCTGGTGCGCCTTACCACCCAGCTGCGCATCTACGACTCGGGGCCGCCGTCCAACTACGGCGAACCCGACCTCCTCAACGCCGAGCACGAGCAGATCCTGGCCGCCCTGCGGGCCCGCGACGAAAGCGCCGCCCGCGAGCACATGCGCACACATCTCGAGCGCAGCCGCGAACAACGCATCCGCCTCTTCGCGCAGAGCTGACCGCTCCCCTACCGGGGTCGCCTTACCCCGTGGCCACTACCCGTGCCCGTCGTATCCGTGCGCGCTTCCGTAACCGTTGTCGGTTCCCCCGAAGACCCGCTCGACGACGGCCCGGGCTCGCCGCGTGACCCGCAGGTAGTGGTCCAGGAACTCGGAGGCGTCCCCCTCCCATCCCGCGACCCGCGCGACGGCGGTCAGCGTCTTACCCGGCCCGGGCAGCTGATCGGTCGGTTTGCCCCGCACCAGCACGAGCGCGTTGCGGGCCCGCGTCGCCAGGAGCCAGGACTCCCGCAGCAGCGCGACATCCTCCTGGCTGACGAGTTCCGCGGCACCGATCGCATCGAGCGCCTCGAGCGTCGAGGTGTTGTGCAGCGCCGGAATCCGGTGGGCGTGCTGCAATTGCAGCAACTGCACGGTCCATTCGATGTCCGCCAGGCCACCGCGGCCGAGCTTGGTGTGGGTCGCCGGATCCGCACCGCGCGGCAGCCGCTCCGAGTCGACGCGCGCCTTGATCCGCCGGATCTCGCGCACCGCCTCCTGCGACACCCCACCCTCCGGGTAACGGACCGCGTCGATCATGCGCAGGAACCGTTCAGCGAGATCGGGGTCGCCGGCGGCGGGGTGCGCACGCAGCAGCGCCTGCACCTCCCACGCCTGCGCCCACTGCGCGTAGTACGCCTGGTACGAGGCGAGTGTGCGCACCAACGGCCCACTGCGACCCTCGGGCCGCAGGCCCGCGTCCACCTCCAGCGGCGGATCGGTGCTCGGCGCGCCGAGCAGCTTGCGGACCTGTTCGGCGATCTGGTTGGCCCACTTGACGGCCACCGTTTCGTCGGCGTCCGGTAGCGGCTCGCACACGAACAGCACGTCGGCATCGGACCCGTAGCCCAGTTCGGCGCCGCCGAGCCTGCCCATGCCGATCACCGCGATGCGCGCCGGCGCAGGGCCCTGCTTCTGTTCGGATGCGCGGATCACGGCGCCCAGCGCCGCCTCGAGCACCGCGGACCACACGCTCGACAGGGCCCGGCACACCTGGGGCACGTCGAGCATGCCGAGGATGTCGGCGCTGGCGACACGGGCGAGTTCGGCGCGCCGCAGCGATCGGGCCGCCCCGATCGCGCGCACCGGATCGTCGTACCGCGCCGACGACGTGACGATCGCCTTCGCGACCTCCTCGGGTTGCGGTTCGAGCAGGCGCGGACCGTTGGGGCCGTCCGCGAACAGGCGCACCACGTCGGGGGCGTTGATGAGCAGGTCCGGCACGAACGCCGACGATCCGAGCACCGTCATCAGCCGTTCGGCGACCGAGGGTTCGTCGCGCAGTGTCCGCAGGAACCACACCGCGTTGTACATCGCGTCGGACAGCCGCCGGTACGCCAGCAGGCCCGCGTCGGGATCGACTGTGTCGCTCAGCGATTCGAGCAGCTGCGGAAGAATCAGTGCCTGGATCCGCGCCTTGCGCGAGGCACCACCGGACAGCGCGGTCAGGTGTCCGAGCGCGTGTTCCGGTGCGCTGTAGCCGAGCGCCGCGAGCTGACGCACCGCACCTTCCGGGGACAGCCGCACCGCCTCCGCGTCGAGGCGGGCCACCGATTCGAGCAGCGGACGGTAGAACAGCTTGGCGTGCAGCTTGCGGACCCGGGCCGAGTTCCGCTTGATCTCGGCCTCGAGCACCCCGAGCGCGTCGTTGCGGCCGTCCGGCCGCATGTGCGCGGCACGGGCCAGCCAGCGCAGTGCCTCCCGGTCCTCGGCGGGCGGCAGGGTATGGGTGCGTTTGAGCTTCTGCAGTTGCAGCCGGTGTTCGAGCAATCGCAGGAACTCGTACGACGCCCGCAGGTTCGCGGCGTCGTCGCGGCCGACATACCCGCCTTCCGCGAGCGCCGACAACGCTTCCACCGTGTTGGGTACCCGCAGCGATTCGTCGGCGCGGCCGTGCACGAGTTGCAGCAGCTGGACCGCGAATTCGACGTCGCGCAGGCTCCCGCGTCCGAGTTTCAGTTCGCGTTCGCGCAATTCCGCGGGGACGAGTTCCTCGACGCGCCGGCGCATCGCCTGCACTTCCGGAACGAACGCCTCACGCTCGGACGCGGTCCACACCATCGGGCTCAACGCCTCGATGTAGCGGCGGCCCAGTTCGAGATCGCCGGCCATCGGCCGGGCCTTGAGCAGCGCCTGGAACTCCCACGTCTTGGCCCACCGGATGTAGTAGGCGATGTGCGAGTCGAGGGTTCGGACCAGTTCGCCGCGTTTACCTTCCGGACGCAGCGCGGCATCGACGTCGAAGAACGCCGACGTGCCGATTCGCATCATCTCCCCGGCGATGCGGCTCGCGCGCGCGTCGGCGGGCTCCGCCACGAACACGACGTCGACGTCGCTGACGTAGTTCAGTTCGCGCGCACCGCATTTGCCCATCGCGATGACCGCGAGATCGACGGGGCACGGTCCCTCGGGGACGATCGTCGCGACCGCGACGGCCAGCGCGGCGGTCAAGGCCGCGTCGGCGAGATCCGCGAGCTTGTGTCCCACCTCGATGTACGGCAGCACCGGCTCGTTCTCGACGGTCGCCGCGAGATCCACGGCGGCGATGAGCATCAGCTGATCGCGATAGGAGGTGCGCAGCGCCGGTATCGCCGCGGGGCCGGTGAGCTGCGCCCGGTAGACGAGCGTGTCGGTGCGGCCCCCCGGCTCGGCGACCGCTCCGACGCAGTCGAGCATGCGCGCGGTGAACGTGTGCCGGTCCGGCAGCTCGAGTTTCCCGGCGAGCATGCGCCAGCGGTCCGGGTGGGCGACGACATGGTCGCCGAACGCCGCGGAGGCCCCGAACAACCCGAACAGCCGTCCCCGCAGTCCCTTGTCGAAACGCAGCGCGCCGTCGAGTTCGGCCCACCCGGCCTCGTCGAGTGCCTCCTGCAGCCGAACCAGGTTCCGCAACGCCAGATCGGCGTTCGGGGCGCGCGACAACGACCACAGCAGTTCGATGCTGTCGGTGTCGTTCCAGGCGAGCTGTTCGAGGTGGGCTGCGGCCGTGGGCTCGACGAGCCCGAGCCGGCCCGGTCCGGGAATCGCGGACCGGGCGGGTGGCGGTTTCACCACGCACCCACCCCCGGTCCCACGCCGGTCGGATCTGCCGCGATCTCCTCTGTCCGCGTCCGCACGCCATTCACCCTATCGCCGACTACAGACCCAGGTACTGCTCCAGCTCGTACGGGGTGACCTGGCTGCGGTAGTTCTCCCATTCACGCCACTTGTTGCGCAGGAAGTAGTCGAACACGTGCTCGCCGAGCGCCTCGGCGACCAGCTCGGACTTCTCCATCTCGCGCAGCGCGATGTCGAGATCGGTGGGCAGCTCGCGGTAGCCCATCGCGCGCCGCTCGGCGGAGGTCAGCGACCACACGTCGTCCTCGGCCTCGGGGGCGAGCTCGTAGCCCTTCTCGATGCCGCGCAGACCGGCGGCCAGCAGCACCGCGAACGTCAGGTAGGGGTTGCACGCCGAGTCCGGGGTGCGGATCTCCACGCGGCGCGACGACGCCTTGTTCGGCGTGTACATCGGCACGCGCACGAGCGCCGAACGGTTCGACGGACCCCAGCACGCGGCCGTGGGGGCTTCTCCGCCGTGCACGATGCGCTTGTAGGAGTTCACCCACTGGTTGGTGACGGCGCTGATCTCGTTGGCGTGCTCGAGGATGCCGGCGATGAACGCCTTGCCGGTCGCGGAGAGCTGCAGCGGATCGTCCGGATCGTGGAAGGCGTTGTTCTCGCCCTCGAACAGGCTCATGTGCGTGTGCATCGCCGAACCGGCGTGCTCACGGAACGGCTTGGGCATGAAGGTCGCGCGCACACCCTCCGCCATCGCGATCTCCTTGACCACGTAGCGGAAGGTCATCACGTTGTCGGCCATCGACAGCGCGTCGGCGTAGCGCAGATCGATCTCCTGCTGGCCGGGGGCGGTCTCGTGATGGCTGAACTCGACCGAGATACCCATCGACTCGAGCGCGTCGATCGCGTGCCGGCGGAAGTTCGGGGCCGAGCGGTGCACGGACTGGTCGAAGTAGCCACCGTCGTCGGCCGGGACCGGGGGCTGGCCGGGCTCACCGTTCTCGACGAGGAAGAACTCGATCTCGGGGTGCACGTAGCAGCTGAAACCCAGATCCGACGCCTTGTTCAGCTGGCGGCGCAGCACGTGCCGCGGGTCCGCCCAGCTGGGGGTGCCGTCCGGCATGGTGATGTCGCAGAACATCCGCGCCGAGTACTGGTGTCCGCGATCGTCCATCCACGGCAGCACCTGGAAGGTCGTGGCGTCCGGCCGCGCGACCATGTCGGCCTCGGAGATGCGGGAGAAACCCTCGATGGCCGAGCCGTCGAAACCGATGCCCTCCTCGAAGGCTCCTTCGAGTTCGGCCGGGGCGATCGCCACGGATTTGAGCGTCCCGACGACATCGGTGAACCACAGGCGCACGAACCGAATGTCGCGCTCTTCGAGGGTGCGGAGCACGAACTCCTTCTGGCGATCCATAGTGGCGAGACTAGGCACTGGGAGTTAACTCCGTGTTACATCGGTGAGTTATCGATGCGGCGTGTCGCTCACAACCGCTACGGGTCAGCAGTGCGGGTCGGATTCCGGCACCTCGAGGGACACCAGATACCGGATCACCGGGTCGTCGACGCACCGCTGCCCGTCGAGCACCACGGTGTGCTGGGTCCCGGTGAAACTGATGAGCGCGCCGCCGAGCTGACGGGCCAGATCCACGCCGGCCTGATAGGGGGTCGCGGGATCCTCGGTGGTCGAGACCACCAGCACCGGAGGCAATCCCGGAACCTCCGGAGTGTGCGGCTCGCCGGTGTTCGGCACCGGCCAGAACGCACACAGATCCAGCGGGGCCTGCCCGGTTCCGCGGCCGTCGTCGAGGAACGGCGCCGCCTCCCGGAACCGGGTGTCGGCCTCGCCGGCCAGGGCCCGGTCGGTGATCCGCGGGTCGTCGACGCACCGGATCGCGTTGAACGCGTCGTTGACGTTGTTGTAGGTGCCGTCCTCGCCCCGCCCCTCGTACATATCCGCCAGCAACAGCAGCGTGTCGCCGTTGCCGTCGGCCAGCGACCGCAGGCCGCCGCGCAGCGACCCCCACAGACTCGGCGAGTACAGGGCCTGCTGCACACCGGTGATCGCGTCGCGGTGGCTGAGTCCGCGCGGGTCGGTGGTCCGGGCCGGGGCGGTGATCAGCGGGTCGACCAGCGCCCGGAACCGCGCGACGGCCTGCGTCGGATCGGTGCCGAGCGCGCAGGTGTCGTAGCGGGCACAGTCCGCGGCGAACGCATCGAACGCCCGCTGGAAACCGGCGGCCTGTAGCACCACCTCCTCGACGGGTTCCTGCTCGGGGTCGAGCGCGCCGTCGAGGACGAGGGCGCGGACCCGGTCGGGGAACGTCTCGGCGTAGACCGTGCCGAGCCGGGTTCCGTACGAGAAACCCAGGTAGTTGAGCTTCTCGTCGCGGAGCACGCCGCGGATGACGTCCATGTCGCGGACCACCTCGCGGGTACCGACGTGGGCGAGCAGATCGAGTCCGGACCGCTCGACGCACGCGTCCGCGTACTCCTGGCTGTGTTTCTCGCTCGCGGCGATGCCCTCGGGGGACATGTCGCCGTCGTCGCGGGCCCGTTCCGCGTCGGCCTCCGCGTCGGTCAGGCAGCGCACCGCGGGCTCGGACGCACCGACCCCGCGCGGATCGAAACCGACGACGTCGAATCGTTCCGCGAGTTCGGTGGACGCGGCGACGGTGGCCATGCCCAGACCGGATGCCCCCGGTCCGCCCGGGTTGACCAGCAGGGATCCGATCCTGTCCCCGCCCGCGCGCACACGCGAGATCGCGATCTTCGCGGTCGCACCGTCCGGGTCGTCGTAGTCGAGGGGAACGGTGATGCGGGCACATTCCGCGCCCTCGCGCCCGAGGCGGGGACCGTCCGTGCCGTAGCCCGCGCAGGACTCCCAGGTCACGGGCTGGGTGTAGAACTGCTCCAATCCGTCCGGAACTCCGACCGGTTCGGCCGGGACCGCCCTCGTGGTGTCCGACGGGGAGCCGCAGGCGGTGGCCAGCGCGAGACCGGCGACTGCCAGGCCGGTGAGGACACGGGATCGCAGTCCGGGGGTGAGGATCGGCACTCCAGCGATGCTAGCGACGCGCGGTCCGGCGCCGCCGCGAGCGACCGCGGCCGGGCGGCTGCGACGAGCGGGAATGTGACCAATCGCACGACGCGCCCGGTACACGCGCGGAGCGTGCGGTGGCAGACTCGAGATCGTCATCACCAACCCGGGGACCCCGCACGGGCCTCGAGGCAGAAAGGGACAGCGATGTCCGACAACATGACTTCCGTGTACGGCGGCGCTGCCGCGTCCGATGCCCCCAAGCGCAAGACTCGCGTGCATCACCTGCAGGCGATGAAGGCCGAGGGCCGACGCTGGGCCGAGCTGACCGCCTACGACTACTCGTCCGCACGCATCTTCGAGGATGCGGGCATTCCGGTGCTGCTCGTCGGCGATTCCGCCGCGAACGTCGTCTACGGCTACGACACCACCGTCCCGGTCACCGTCGACGAGATGCTGCCGCTGGTACGCGGCGTCGTCCGTGGCGCACCGCACGCGCTGGTGATCGCCGACCTGCCGTTCGGCACGTACGAGGCGTCCCCCGAGCAGGCGCTCGCGACCGCGATCCGGTTCATGAAGGAGGGCGGCGCCCACGCGGTGAAGCTCGAGGGTGGCGAACGGGTCGCCCCGCAGATCGCGGCGATCACTGCGGCCGGCATCCCGGTGCAGGCCCACATCGGCTTCACCCCGCAGTCCGTCAACACCCTCGGCGGGTTCCGGGTGCAGGGCCGTGGCGACGGCGCCGAGCAGCTGATCCTCGACGCGATCGCGGTCCAGGAAGCCGGTGCGTTCTCCGTCGTGATGGAGATGGTTCCGGCCGAGCTGGCCGGTCAGGTCACCCGCAAGCTGACCATCCCCACCGTCGGCATCGGCGCGGGCAACGAGTGCGACGCGCAGGTGCTCGTGTGGCAGGACATGGCCGGCTACACCAGCGGCAAGACCGCCAAGTTCGTCAAGAAGTTCGGCAACGTCGGCGACGAACTGCGCCGCGCCGCGGCCGACTACGCCGCCGAGGTTGCCGCGGGTACCTTCCCGGGCCCCGAGCACTCCTTCTGATCCCACTTCCCTGATCCCGGTCCCGACGGGTGTCACGGCCATGCCGTGGCACCCGTCGTCGGCATTCGGGGCCGGCAATTCACCCGGGATGGCCTCCGGACGCGTCCTCCGGTTACAGTAACCGCCGGTAGCGGGCGGGCCGGTCGGTCACGTCCGGGGGGTATCACGGACATCCTTGGGGGCTCTGGGATGAAGCGGCGTCGTTTCCTGCAGGCATCGACCCTGGCGGCTGCTGCCGTCGCGTTCGGGCCGGGGCTCGCAGGATCGCGGTCCGCGTCCGCGCTGCCCGTGGGGACCGACACCTACCTGCGCCTGGTGCCCGAACTGTTCGCCGCTCCCCCGACCGCACCCGACCACTCCGAGGTCATCGTCGTCGGATCCGGTTTCGGGGCCAGCGCCGCGGCGCTGCGCCTGGCCGAGTCCGGCAGCCGCATCACCGTCCTCGAGCGCGGCCTGCGCTGGCCGCGCGATCCGCAGCGGGAGATCTTCACCACCGACCTGCTCGCCGACGGCCGCGGCCTGTATCACCGTGTGGCGTTCATCGGCCCCACCGGTGTCCCGGTGACCTGCGACGACTTCGCCGGGGTCCTCGACGTGGTCGACTACCCCAACCTGTCGGTGTGGCGCGGCGCCGCGGTCGGCGGCGGCTCCGTCGTGTTCACCGGCGTGATGATCGCGCCCGAGCAGCGCTTCTTCGAGCACGTGTTCGGCTCGCGGCTCGACTACCGGGAGATGACCTCCACCTGGTATCCGAAGGTGCGCTCCATGCTGCGCCTCGATGCGATGCCCGACGACATCTACGGCGCCCCCGAGTTCACGCACTCGCGCCGGTGGGACGCGGACGCCCGCGCGGCCGGCTACACCCCGCATCGCATCGACGGGATCTGGAACTGGGACGTCGTGCGCGACGAACTCGCCGGGCGGGTGCGGCGCTCGGCGATCGCCGGCGAGAGCAACCTCGGCAATTCCAACGGCGCCAAGTTCGACCTCACACAGAACTACATTCCGGCCGCCGAGGCCACCGGGCGCGCACTCGTGTGCCACGCGCATCGCGTGCTCGCCGTCGGTCAGGAACCCGACGGCCGCTACCGCGTCGACGTCGAGATCGTCGACCCCTTCGGCACCGTGCTGCGGACGCGGACGCTGACCTGCGACAGGCTGGTGCTCGGCGCCGGCTCGATCGGCACCACCGAACTGCTGCTGCGCGCCCGCCACACCGGCGCACTGGCGAACCTCGACGACCGCGTCGGTCGTGGCTGGGGCACCAACGGCGACGCCGTGCTGGTCCGCTCCTTCGCGCTCACCGACGGATTCGCCGGCGACCAGGGCGCCCCGTCCGCCTCCCGGATCGTCGACGAGTCGGGCATGCCGCTGAGCCTCGAGAACTGGTTCGTCGCGGGCACCGCGAAGGACGTGGGCATGCTGGCCTCGCTCGGCATGACCCTCGACCCGCGCCGCGCCGAGGTCACCTACGACGCCGGCGCCGGCCGCGCCGTCGTGAACTGGCCGGCGGGCGGGGAACGGGAGAGCGTGGAAGCCCTGCGCGCCGTCCACGACGCGATGGCCGAGGCCGGCGGCACCGTGCCGGGCGCGCGGCCGATGGCTCCGGATGTCAATGCGTCCTTCACCGCCCATCCGCTGGGCGGTGCCGTCCTCGGCGAGGTCACCGACGGCTACGGTCGCGTGCACGGTCATCCGGGCCTGTACGTCGTCGACGGCGCTCTGATCCCGGGCAGCACCGGCACGGTGAATCCGTCGCTGACGATCGCCGCGCTCGCCGAACGCAACATCGCGCGGATCATCGCCGAGCGCGGCTGACGGGTGACGGACGGCACCATCGCAGTGGTGACGAACGGCACCGCCGTCGTGCGGTCCGCGGGTGGCAGACTCGGTGTCGACATCGACCGCTCGACCTCCGAGGTGACTCCATGACCGGACTCCGACGCACGCTGACCGCGGCCGTCGTCGCTGCTGCCACGATCACCGTGCTCGGTGCCTGCGCCCCGGGATCCGAACCCGCGCCGAGTGGTTCGACCAACCCCGCGCCGCCGACCGCCGAGACCACTGCCCCGGCGGCGCTGCCGGGTGGGGTCACCGAGACGCAGGCGGCGGATCTGTGCACCCGGATGGAGGGGGAGCTGCAGAGCTGGCGCACCTACACCCCGTCGATGAGCAAGCCCGGCCTGAACCTGCTCGTCGGCGAGTGGGCCGCCAACAACGGCATCGATCTGATCGCCCTGGCCGGGGACCGCGCCCGCATCGACGAGATCACCACCGCGCAGTGCCCGGACGTTCGCGACGAGGCGCTGAGGGCGCTCGAGATCCCCGACTTCGCGTCGGCGCTCGTGGGTTACTGATGACCGAGTTGCGCAAGCCCTATCCGCCGATCGAGCCGTACGAGCAGGGCATGCTCGACGTCGGCGACGGCCAGCAGGTGTACTGGGAGATCAGCGGAAACCCGGACGGCAAGCCCGTGGTGTTCCTGCACGGCGGCCCGGGTGGCGGCACGTCCCCGCTGCATCGGCAGTTCTTCGATCCCGGCGCATACCGCATCGTGCTGTTCGACCAGCGGGGCTGCGGCCGGTCCCTTCCGCACGTGGCGGACGGCGCGGACCTCTCGACGAACACCACCGGCCATCTGTTGGGGGACATCGAACTGCTGCGCACCCGGCTCGGGATCGATCGCTGGCAGGTCTTCGGCGGATCGTGGGGATCGACGCTCGCGCTGGCGTACGCGCAGAAACATCCCGACCGGGTCACCGAACTCGTCCTGCGCGGGGTGTTCCTGCTGCGGCGCAGCGAGATCGACTGGTACTACAACGGCGGGGCCGGGCAGATCTTCCCGGACCTGTGGGAGAAGTTCTGCGCCCCGCTGGCGGGTGCGGAGCCCGGCGAGCATCCGGTCGACACCTACCATCGGCTGCTGCACTCCCCCGATCCCGAGGTCGCGCTCGAGGCGGCGGTCGCGTGGTCGACCTGGGAGGGCGCGACGAGTTCGCTGCTGCCGCGGCCGGAACACGTCGCCGAAACCGGGGAGCCGCGTTTCGCGTTGGCGTTCGCCCGCATCGAGAACCACTACTTCCGCCATCGCGGATTCCTCGACGAGGGTCAGTTGCTGCGGGATGCGCACCTGCTGAACGGCATTCCCGGGGTCATCGTGCAGGGACGCTACGACGTGGTGTGCCCGGCGACGAGCGCGTGGGCACTGCACCGGGCGTGGCCGGAGTCGACGCTGCAGATCGTCGACGACGCCGGACACGCCGCGAACGAGCCCGGCATCACCCACCACCTCGTCGAGGCCACCGACCGGTTCCGGTGAGCCCCGTTCGGTCTCCTCAGCCGGCGAGGAGACCGAATCCGACGACGGCCGGGTCCGATGCCCAGTCCAGGCTGTGCACCCGGATCCGGCCCATCTCGTTGCCGCCGACCGTGATCGCGGTGGTGCCGTCGACCGCGACGACGATGTTGGTGTGCTGACCGACCCAGCTGGTGTTGTCGTAGAGCACCACGTCACCGACCTCGGGACCACGGCCGGAGCCGGCGGGCACGAATCGGCCCTCCTGCTCGTAGTACTCCTGCAGCGTGTACACGCCGGGGATCCGCCAGTGCCCCGAATTCGGGTTGGACAGCGGCATTCCGGCTTCGCGCATGATCCAGCTGACGAAGTCGGCGCACCACGGTTCCTTCACGCCCTCGGAATAGAAGGTGCCGGGCCGCTGCGCGTCGTGTTCCTGCTCGAGCAGCTCGACGACGCGGGCCTGCTGCGGCGACAACGCGGTCGTGTCGATCTTCGGGAACGGTTCGGTGTCCCACGGCAGATAGCGGCTCGGCGCGAGCCACAGCACGAACCCGGCCGCGGCCGCGAGCACCGCGACGACGGCGACGAAAACGGCGGCGAGACGGCGGTTCCGGGATCGGCCGGAACCGGTCGGGGTGTCGGATCGGGTGTCGGTCACGCCGTCGACGGTACCGTCACCTCGAGTACGCGAACTGCACCTTCCGCGTCACCGGGTCGGCCACGTCGAGCGTGACCCGCACGTGGGTGCCGTCGTCCGGCTCGCCGCTGCACGGGGCGATGACGGTCTCGGACGGGACGAACACCTGCGCGTCGCGCCGGCCGTTCGCGCCCCGGATGACGGTCGCGTCGAACTGTTCGCCCACCCGCGGCGCCAGCACCGTCGCCTCGGTCAGGTCGATGCAGGTGCGGGCGATCTTCCCGGCGATCGAATCCGACGCCGACATGATGTCGGGCATCGCGGCCAGCTCGTCCCGGATTTGCTGCGGCACCGGCTCGCCCGCGCTGACGGCCAGGCACACCTCGGTGGCGTAGCGGTCCGACAACCGGCGCAGCGGCGCGGTGACGTGCGCGTAGGGTGCGCCGATCGCGCCGTGCACGAGAAGATCCGGCAGCGACCCGTCGAGCGGTCGATACGATGCGCCGCGCAGCAGTGCCGGTGCCTCGCTCATGAGCACCAGCGTGGTGGGCAGGTTCGCGTCCAGGCCCGCCAGGAAGTTGCCGACGGACACCTCCGCCGGCCACGGAACGTTCAGCGCGGCGGCGGTGTGCCGCAACGCGGCAACCGCTTCCGGGTCGGCGGGCGGCAGCGTGCGCAGCAGCCCGACCTTCGCCTCGATCATCATCGACGCCGCGCACATGCCGGTCAGCAGCGACACCTGAGAGTTCCAGTCGTCGGCCGCGGTGCGCGGTTCGATCTGCAGCGTCCAGCCCTTACCGTCGGCGACGACGTCCTGCTCCGGCAACCGCAACTCGATCGCGCCGCGCGCCCGCGCCGCGGCCTGACGCAGGCGACCGAACTCGGGCAGCGCCGCGATCGACGGATGCAGCGTCCCGGCCACCGCGTCGGCCTGCACCCCGGCGTAGTCCAACCGCGCCGCCGAACGCACCAGCGCCCGCCTCACCGTCACGGAGACGGGTTCGGCGGCCGCGTCGAGTTCCATCCGCCACAGCGCCGCGGGCCGGATCTCACCGGGCAGCAGACTCGCCGAGCCCTCCGCCAGCTCCCGCGGATGCAGCGGGACCGAACCGTCCGGCAGGTAGTAGGTCTGGCCGCGTTTGTGGCTCTCCTTGTCGATCGCACCACCCGGTTCGACGACGGCGTGCACATCGGCGATCGCGTAGTGCAGGACGAACCCGCCGTCGGCGGTGCGTTCGAGATGCAGCGCCTGATCGAGGTCCATCGACCCGGGCGGATCGATCGTCACGAGCGGCAGGTCCGTGCGGTCCTCGCGCTCGGCCGCGAAACGGTCGACGGTCTTCTCCGCTTCCGCGATCGCGGACGCGGGGTAGCGGTCGTCGAGCGCGAATTCGGCGCGGACGGCACCGAAGTCGATCGCGGGCGCGACGACAATGCGTGTGTTCACCACGGGCGCGTGAGGCTCCTCAGTTGTTCCACTCTTCGTCGGCGGCGTCCGCGGCCTTGTTGCGTTCGGCCGCGATCTCGAGCGCGCGCTCGGCGGTGGCTCGGTCCGGATAGGGACCCATCCGATTCAGTGCGTTGGGATCCTTGCCCTGGGAGACCTTGCCGGTGCTCACGTCGTAGTACCAACCGTCGTCACTCATATCGACAGTCTGCCGCAACGGTGGGCGAGAACGGGCCGAACCCGCCGGTCGGGCGTGGCTGGTACCGTCGCGTCCGGTCCCCCGAACCCGATACGAGAGCCGAGGAGAACCACATGTCCTACCTGATCTTCGACAACCTGCTGCCCTACCTGGGTGCCGACGCGGCTACCTACTGGGCGCAGCTGCTGGTGGTCGGCCCGCTCTGACCGGACCCGCTCCGGTCACCCGGCGGTGCCCGTGAAGGGCGGACGAGTCGGCCTGTAAGCCGGATCCTGTCCCCCGCCGAGGCGGGGTGGCGACCATCCATCTGGGCACACCGTCACCGGGTACCTCGAGCGGTCCACCCGCAGGCTCGGGCGAGCAGCCCTCGAACACCTGCGCAGCCGCACCGCCGCCCCGAGGGGGTGGTGGTGCGGCCTTCGACCTTGCTCCGGGCGGGGTTTACCGAGCCACCCCGGTCACCCGGGGTGCTGGTGCGCTCTTACCGCACCGTTTCACCCTCACCTGCCCCGAAGGGCAGGCGGTCTGTTTTCTGTGGCACTGTCCCGCGAGTCACCTCGGGTTGCCGTTAGCAACCGCCCTGCTCTGTGGAGTCCGGACTTTCCTCGGCTCGGGGCCTGACACCATTCGGTGCCGGTTCCTCGATCCGCGGCCGCCCGGCCAACTCGTCCGCGTCGACAACCATACTGCCCTGCCTGTCGGATACGCGAACTACGGTGCCGTCCATGACGCGTTACGTGGCTCTGCTGCGAGGGATCAATGTCGGCGGCATCACCATCAAGATGGCGGACCTGAAGGACGTGTTCACCGGACTCGGCTACGGCGACGTGCGTACGGTGCTCGCCTCCGGCAACGTCGTGTTCGGCTCGGAGAACACCGACCCGGCCTCGTTGAAGGCGGAGATCGAGGCGGCCCTGGGTGCCCGCTTCGGTTACGAGGCGTTCGTGTTCGTGCTCGAGCAGGCCCGATTCGCCGGTCTCGCCGATGCCTGCCCGTTCGAGGAGAACCGGGACGGCTGGCACACCTACGTCGTCTTCGTGGCCGACCCGGCCGTGCGCGAGGAATTGCTCGGTATTGCCGTGGACCCGCAGATCGAGCGGGTCGCGCCGGGTGAGGGCGTCGTCTACTGGCATGTCGTCAAGGGGTCGACGCTGAGCAGCGCGTTCGGGAAGGTCGTGGGCCGTGCCCGGTACAAGTCCGTGACTACGACCCGGAACATGCGTACGATCCGCAAGTTGCAGGGGTAATCCGGCTCCTGCTCTCGGAGAACTCTGCTCTCGCGGGGTTCGGCGAAGGAGCGGGCGTGACGACACCTCGGGATTCGGTAAGGACCGTCGAGGAATCGTCGGTGGAGCGCATGCTCCGCATCTTCGACGTCACACCCAGCGGCGAGAACCGCTTCACCGGCGAGAGCGACGGCGGCGGCCGGCGCGTCGCCGATGCGACCCAGCTGCTCGCCCAGGCCATCGTCGCCACCGCGAAACGGTTCCCCGACAAGCAGATCCGGTCCGCGCGGGCGGTGTTCGTGCGGGCGGTCGACTCGGAGGTTCCGGTCGACTTCGAGGTCGACGTGCTGCACGAGGGCCGCACGATGGCCGACGCGGAGGTCGCCGTCTGCCAGAACGGCCGCCGGCACGCGATGGTCTCGGTGCTCGCCGACGTGCCCACCGGCGACGTCGTCCGGCACCATGCGGCCAAGCCTCAGGTCGCCGGTCCCGAAGCCGCTCATCCGGTACACATGCCCATGACCGGCCGCGACTTGCGGGTCGTCGGCGTGGTGGACGTCCGCAGCCCGGAGGAGGTCGGACCCCCGGAACTGCACGCATGGTTGCGCTACGACCCCGTCCCCGAGCGCGCCGACCTCGCCAAGGCGCTGCTCGCGCACTTCACGAACCACCTGTCGGTGTCGGCGACGCTGCGCGCGCACGAGGGTGTCGGCACGAGCCAGGCACACCGGACGATCTCGACCGGGGTCATGACGGTCACGGTCGCCTTCCACGAACCGGTCCGCTGGGACGGATGGCTGCTGTACTCGCACGAGAGCACGCAGGTCGGTTCCGGCATGTCGTACGTGCGCGGGCAGGTGCACACCGACTCCGGTGACCTGCTCGCGTCGTTCACTCAGGAGGCGATGATCCGGCCGATCCGGCCCGAGGACGCGGCGATTCCGGCCGCGTCACGGCTGTGAGCACACCCCGAACCGTGCCCGACCGATCCGAACGAGGACACCCATGAGCACAGGAACCGACAGCACCCGTTCCCCCGGCTTCGCGGCCCGGCCCGACTACCGCGTCGACATCCACGCGCGCCGCAACCTGGTGCGCGCAACCCTGAACGGCGTGCGCCTCGCGGAGACGAGCAGGTCGCTGCTCGTCGACGAACAGGATCACGGGCTGGTCTTCTACTTCCCCCGCGCCGACGTCCTCGTCGATCTCGCAACGTCCGACGCCCCGTCGACCCGCTGCCCGTACAAGGGGGAAGCCACCTACTGGAGCGTCGAAGGCGACGGCGGGGAACCGCTGTGCTGGAGTTACGACGATCCGTACGAGCAGGTCGCTCGTCTGCGCGGGCACGTCGCGTTCTACCAGGACCGTGTCGACGTGTCCGTGCACCAGGCACATCCCGCGGTCTCCGGCCGCTGAGGCAGCACCGCTGAAGACAGACAGGAACCCGAATGCCCCGCAAGCTCAGGAATCTCGCGATGATCGCGGTCGCGGGAATCACCGTCGCGGCGCCGCTCGCCGCGCCGGTGGCCGCCGCCGACCCGGCCGGTCGCTCCGGCGAGTACACCGACTTCTACCTGCCGCCCGATCCGCTGCCTGCGGGCTCCCCGGGGGACGTGCTGCGCGTCGAGCCGTCGGTGGCGGCGATCGTGCCCGGCACCCCACTCGCGATCGATGCCACCGTCACCCGGGTGATGTACCGCAGCGTGGGAGCGGCCGGGGACCCCGTGGCTGTCACCGGCACGGTGCTGGTCCCGACCCTGCCGTGGGCGGGGACCGGACCGCGGCCGACGGTGATCGTCGGCCCGGGCACGCAGGGTATGGGTGACCAGTGTGCGCCGTCGAAGCTCATGGTCTTCGGCCAGGAGTACGAGTATCTGCAGATCGCCCCGTTGCTCGCGCGCGGCTACGCCGTGGCCGTCACCGACTACGAGGGTCTGGGCACGCCGGGGATCCATCCCTACCTGAACCGCGAATCGCAGGGTCACGCGATGCTCGATCTCGCGCGGGCCGCACGGTCGCTGACCGAGCTGGGCATCGCCGAGGACACCCGGTTCGCGTTCTGGGGATACTCGCAGGGCGGGATGAGCTCGGCGGCCGCCGCGGAGTTGAAGGACAGCTACGCACCCGAGTTGCCGGTGGTCGCGGCGGTCGCCGGATCACCGCCCGCGTCGCTGGCCGATCTCGCCGTTGCCGGCGACGGCTCCATCCTGACCGGTGGGATCGGCTGGGTCGTCAACGGCTTCGTCGCGGCGTACCCGGACGACGCCGAGGAGATGCTCGCGGTGTTCAATCCCGAGGGTCGCGAGATCCTGGACCGGGCCGCGGACTCCTGCGTGTACGACTTCCCGCTGCTGAATCCGTTGGCGTCCACCACCCGGTACACGCTCGACGGGCGGCCCATCGCCGACTATCTGTCGGCGGAGCCGTGGGCGAGCGCGGTGAAACGGCAGGAACTGGGCAACACCCCTCCGTCGGTCCCGATGTTCGTCGGGCAGAACGCCGCCGACGATCTCGTGCTCGTGACAGGCGTCGACACGATGGTCGGGAAATGGTGCGCCGCAGGGGTATCCGTCGACTATCAGCGGTATCCCATACCCCCGGTCCTGGAGAAGACCGTCGTCGGGCACGGGGTCGGGTTGCTGCCCGCGGCCGCGCAAGGCCTGGAGTGGCTCGACGCGCAGTTCGCCGGCGGACCGACCGGCAACAACTGCGGCGCCTGAGTCTCAGTCGCCCGTCACCACCGGTTCGACGTCACCTCCGCACCGTCACAGGTGCGAGGTGTCGTTGACCAGCCGCACCGAGGATCCGCCGTCGGCGAAGAACTCTGCGATCGACAGCGACGCCAGATCCAGGTGCAGCCGGTAGAGCAGCGAGGGCCCGGCGTCGAGCGCGAACTGCAGCATCGTCTTGATCGGCGTGACGTGCGAGACCAGCAGCACGGTCTGTCCCGGATATTCCCGGATCAGCTCGTCGCGGACCTTCGCGATGCGCGCGTTGACCTCGTCGAAGCTCTCCCCCTGCGGTGGCCGCACGGAGGTGTCGCCGAGCCACGCGCGGTGCAGGTCCGGGTCCCGGTCGGCGGCTTCGCGGAACGTCAGGCCCTCCCAGGCGCCGAAATCGGTTTCGGTGAGACCGTCGTGCACTGCCACGGGCAGGTCCAGGGCCCGGCCTGCCGCCGCGGCGGTGGCGCGTGCCCGGTCCAGCGGCGACGAGACGATCGCCGCGACGCCGCCCCGCTTCCCGATCCGGGTCGCCGCAGCCTCGGCCTGCGCACGACCGAGATCGGTGAGCTGCGGGTTGCCCCGCCCGGAATAGCGCCGTTCGACCGACAGCGGGGTCTGGCCGTGCCGCAGCAGCAGGAACCGGGTGGGTGAGCCGACCGCTCCGGTCCAGCCGGGTGCGGTGTTCTCGGCCGGTGCGGTGTTCGCGGCCGGTGCGGCCGTGGGAGCCTCCACCGTCACCGGGTCGACCGCTCCGACCACCCCGGCGGCCGCGGCGTCCATCGCCTCGTTGGCGAGCCGGTCCGCGTACGCGTTCTGCATGCGCGGGATCCACGTGAAGTCGACGCGGTCGAAGCCGGCCGCGAGCTCCCGGGCCCGCGCAGCGAGCGGAATCATGTCCGGGTGCTTGATCTTCCAGCGTCCCGACATCTGTTCGACGACGAGCTTCGAATCCATGCGCACGTCGACGGCGTCGGCGCCGAGTTCACGGGCCGCGGTCAGACCGGCGATCAGTCCCCGGTACTCGGCGACGTTGTTGGTGGCGATGCCGATGCTCTCGCTGCGTTCGGCCAGCACCGTGCGGCGGTCGGCGTCGAACACGACCGCGCCGTAGCCGGCCGGACCCGGATTACCGCGCGAGCCGCCGTCGGCTTCGACGACGACGGTCGTCACTGCCCGGCTTCCTTGCGGACCAGGATCGCGTTGCATTCTGGGCAGCGCACCAGCACGTCGGGTGCCGCGGCGGTGATCCGGGCGATCTCGCCGCGGTCCAGTTCGAGGCGGCACGCGCCGCAGCGGCGGCCCTGCAGCAGCGCTGCGCCGATGCCGGCGCGTTCGCGCTGCTTGTCGTAGGCGGCGACGAGGTCGGCGGGGAACGAGTCGACGAGGGTGGCACGGTCGGTGCGGCAGCGCTGCTCGGCGACCTCGATGTCGGCGAGCGCTTCGTCGCGCAGCCTCTCGGCCGCGGCGATCTCCTCGTCGATCTTCGAGACCTGCGCGCCCGCGTGATCGTGATCGGCCTTGGTGGCCTCGCGCCGTTCCATGACCTCGAGGAGTTCGTCCTCGAGTGCCGCCTGACGACGTTCGAGGCTGCTCAGCTCGTGCTGCAGTTCGGTGAGCTGCTTCGCGCCGACCGTTCCGCTCTCGAGGAGCTTGCGGTCGCGATCACCACGCTGGCGGACCGCATCGACCTCGGTCTCGAGTTTACGGATGTCCCGGTCGAGGTCGTCGAGGACGATCTCGACGGCGACGGCCGCGTCCTTGCGGCTGGTGCGCTCGGCTTCGAGACGTTCGACCTCCTGCTGCTCGGGCAGGGTGCGACGCCGGTGTGCGAGACGGTTCAGCTCGGCGTCCACGGCGGCGAGGGACAGAAGCTTGGACTGCACGGCGGGTTCGACGTTCACGCGGGTGGTTCCTGCTTTCGAGAACTCGGAGTAGGGGCTTCGGAGGGGACGGTCGTAGCTGATTACGGTACCGCGCGCGGGTGCGTCACCGGGCGGCGGTCGTCCACGGGTCGGTGCGCAGCTCACTGACCCGCGCGGCCCACCCCGGGCGATCCCCGAACGCGGCATCGAGTACACCGCGGGCCTGCTCGCACCACGGGTATTCGCTGGCCCAGTGCGCGACGTCGACCAGCGCCGGGCCGCCGGCGCGCAGGTGCTCGTCGGCGGGGTGGTGCCGCAGATCGGCGGTGACGTAGGCGTCGACGCCGAGTTTCGCGACGGTCCCGAGGAACGAGTCGCCGGATCCGCCGCACACGGCCACGGTGCGGATCTGCCGGTCCGGGTCGCCGGCGCCGCGCACACCCCATTCGGTGGTGGGCAGCGCGGCCGCGACCGTCTCGGTGAATGCGCGGAAGGTCTGCGGTTCGGATAGTTCGCCGACGCGGCCGAGGCCCCGGGAGCTGGGCAGTTCGGCCAGTTCGAACACGTCGAAGGCGGGTTCCTCGTAGGGGTGCGCCGAGCGCAGGGCGGCGAGGACCGCCGAGCGGGCGCGGCGCGGCGCGATCACCTCGATGCGATCCTCGGCGACCCGTTCGAGTTCGCCGACGCTGCCGATCGCCGGGTCCGCGCCGGTGAGCGGCCGGAACTGTCCGGTGCCCGAGGCGGTCCAGCAGCATTCCCGGTAGTTGCCGATCGCTCCCGCCCCCGCGGCGAACAGGGCGTCGCGCACGGTGTCGGCGGCCTCGGACGGAACCATCACCACCCACTTGTCGGTGGCCGGTTCCGGCTTCGGTTCCAGGGGTCGCAGCCCGGTCAGGCCGAGCGCCTGCGCGAGCGCGTCGGACACGCCGGGGTCGGCACGGTCCGCGTTGGTGTGGGCGGTGAACAGGGCGCAGCCGCCGCGGATCAGCTTGTGGATCAGTGCGCCCTTCGGGGTGTGGGCACCGACGGTGTCGACACCGCGCAGCAGCAGCGGATGGTGCACAAGCAGCAGCTGCGCTCCCCACGCGAGGGCTTCGTCGACGACCGCGGCGGTCGCGTCGACGGCCAGCAGCACCTTGCTCGCCGGTTCGTCGGGGTCACCGGCGACGAGGCCGACCGAATCCCACGACTCGGCCAGCGACGGCGGGTAGGCCGCCTCCAGCACCCCGATCACCTCACGCAGCCGCACCTCACGCAAAGTCGCCGCCGACACGTGCCCTCCTCGCCCGTCGTCCGTCGTTCCGAGACGACCCTACGCGGCGCCCGCGGCGGGCAGCAGCGACAATGGGCCGGTGACTCTCCTCGTCGACACCCGCCCTCCGGTGCTGCCGTCGCCGGTGGTGCTGTTCGATCTCGACGGCACCCTCACCGATTCCGCGACCGGTGTGATCAACGGGTTCCGGCACGCGCTGGCGACCCTCGGCGTCGAGGTACCGACCGGCAATCTCGTGCGGCTGCTGGGTCCGCCGATGACCGATTCGCTGCGCGCGCTCGGTCTCGACGACGACCAGGTGGATCGGGGCACCGCCGCCTACCGCGAGTACTACGCGGCAACCGGCTGGGCGGAGAACGCCCTGTTCGACGGGGTCGAGACGATGCTGAACGCGGTGCGCGGCGCCGGGAGCCGGCTCGCGATCGCGACGTCGAAGAACGAGGTGTTCGCCGAGCGGATCCTGCGGCACTTCAGGGTGGCGGACGCGTTCGAGTTCATCGGCGGGGCCAGCCCCGACGGCAGCCGCCGCGCAAAGGACGACGTGGTCGCGCACAGTCTCGCCGCACTGGGCATCGAACCGGTCGAGGCCCACGCCGGCGGCACCGCCGGGGTCGTGATGGTCGGCGACCGCGAACACGACGTGCACGGCGCCGGCCGGTTCGGGATCCCGACGGTGTTCGTCGAGTACGGCTACGGCGCCGCCGACGAATCCGAACAAGCGCACACGGCCGTCGGCAGCGTCGCCGAACTGGGGAGGATCCTCACCGGTGAGTGCTGACGCTCTGCATGTGACGTTCGTGTGCACCGGCAACATCTGCCGGTCCCCGATGGCCGAGAAGATCTTCGCCCACCATCTGCAGAAGGAGGGGCTCGACGGACGGGTGCGGGTGAGCAGCGCCGGCACGCACGGCTGGCACATCGGCGCCGAGGCCGATCCGCGCACCAACGCGGTGCTGCAACGCCACGGCTACCCGACGGGTCACCAGGCTGCGCAGCTCGGCGCCGAGCATCTCGAAGCCGACCTCGTGGTGGCCCTGGCCACCGGGCACGACCGCGCACTCGCGCATCTGGGGGTGCCCACCGAGCGCCGTGCCCTGCTCCGCAGCTTCGATCCGGACGCCGACACCGATTCGGTACCGGACCCCTACTACGGCGGTCTGCCGGAGTTCGAGCTGGTGCGCGAGCAGATCGAGGCGGCGATTCCGGGGCTGCTCGCATGGGTGCGGGAACGGTGAGGCACAGCTCACGGGCTACCGTGGACACGTGCGACGTCTGAAGTTTCTGCTGCGCCCGAGCTGGTTCTTGCTGGCCGTGGTGGTCGTCGGCTTCGCCTACGCATGCTTCACGGTCCTCGCGCCGTGGCAGCTCGGCAAGAACACCAGCACGAGTGAACGCAACGACCGGATCGCCGAATCGCTCTCGCAGGATCCGGTTCCCGTCGGTGAGCTGGTCGGCGACGGGGAACCCGCGCAGGACGACGAGTGGCGACGGGTCACCGCGACCGGCAGCTACCTTCCGGACTCCGACGTGCTGGTCCGGTTGCGCAGCGTCGAGTCCCAGCCCGCGTACGAGGTGCTCACCCCGTTCACCCTGGACGACGGGCGCGCGGTGCTGGTCAACCGCGGCTACGTCCGTCCCGCACTCGGCACCGAGGTTCCGGCGATCGAGCCTGCCCCGACCGGGCAGGTGACCCTCGAGGCGCGCATCCGCATGTCGGAAGGCACCGTGCCCGGCAAGGAACCGTTCCGGGACGCCGGGTTCCTGCAGGTGTACTACATCGACACCCCGCAGGTCGCGGCCGCCACGGGCATCGACCTGGCCGGCGGCTACCTGCAGCTCGCCGAGGGGCAGCCCGGGGGTCTCGGCACCATCCCGCTGCCGCAGCTCGACGCCGGACCGTACCTGTCGTACGGCCTGCAGTGGCTGGCGTTCGGCATCATGGCGCCGCTGGGGCTCGGCTACGTCGTGTGGGCGGAGCTGCGCGAACGACGCAAGGAGAAGGCGCAGACCGCCGAGGTACCGGACCCGGAGACCCCGCCGGCGCCGCGCACCACAGAAGAGAAACTTGCCGACCGCTACGGCCGGTCGCGGTGAGCGCACCGCACGACAACCGCGAAACGCCCGAGGAGCATCCGATGTACGCGTCCGTCGACGACTATCTGGCCGACAAGGACCCCGCCGGCGTCGAGGGGTTCCTCCGGTTCCGGGACATGGTGCTGGCACTCGGCGCCGATGTCGACGAGCGCGTGCGCCGGTCGGATGTCGCATGGGCCCGCGACCGGGTGTTCGCGGCGGCGTTCGTGTACTCGACGCGACTCGAGGTCGCGATCGATCTGCAGCGCCGCATCCATCACCCACAGCTGCGGGAGGCGTTCCCGACGACGGACACGGTGACCACCCACCGGCTGAGCATCACCTCGCCGGACCAACTCGACGACCACGTCGCGACGCTGCTGGCCGAGGCGTACAAGACCGCCGGCACCGACGGCGACTGACAGGACCGACCGCGCGCCCGGTTATTCGGCGACCGTGCTGCTCGGCGAGACCGGGTGCGCCTCGGTCACCGGGGTGCGTTCCGGCCGTCCGATGAAGAACGACACGGCCAGCGCGAGGAGCGAGACGATCCCGCCGTACAGGAACGCGGTGTGGATACCGGCCTGGGCGGCGTCGATCTCGGTGGCCCCCTCGGCGAGGCGGTTGGTCGCCGTGTAGGTCATGACCGTGACGAACAGTGCCGTGCCGGCGGCGCCGGCCAGCTGCTGGATCGTGCTGAAGATCGCGCTTCCGTGCGAGTACAGCTCGTCCGGAAGCGACCCCAGCGACGAGGTCATCAGCGGTGTCATGACCGACGCGAGTCCACCCATCAGCAGCGAGTGGATCAGCACGACCATCGGCAGTGGTGACTCGGTGTCGAGCATCGCCATCAGCCACAGCGCCGCGGCGACGACGGCTGCGCCCGAGATGACGAGCACGCGCGGGCCGGTGCGGTCGTAGATCCGGCCGACGAACGGCGACAGGACGCCCATGACGAGGCCACCGGGCAGCAACAGCAGACCCGTGGTGAGGATGTCGATGCCGCGGACGTTCTGCAGGTAGAGCGGCAGCAGGATCAGGGCGCCGAACAGCGCCATCATGCTGATCACGAGCATGCCGAGACCGAGGCTGAACGCCGGCGTCGAGAACGGGCGCAGGTCGAGCAGCGCGCGGCCGTCGGACTGCCGGGAGATCTGCCGCAGCACGAACACGGCCAGCGCGACCACGCCGACGGCGAGCGGCACCCACGCCGGGACCTGCGAGTCCTCCGCGGAGTGGCCGATGCTGCTCAGCCCGTAGACGATGCCGCCGAACGCGAGCGCCGACAACACGACCGAGATCACGTCGAGCGGGGCCTTGCCGGTGGTGGTGACATTCTTGACCAGGACCGATCCGACGGTGAACGCGACGAGCGAGATCGGCAGGACGATCCAGAACATCCAGCGCCAGTCGAACGCGTCGAGAACGATGCCGGAAATGGTGGGGCCGATCGCGGGTGCGACCGCGATGACGATGGAGATGATGCCCATCATCCGTCCGCGCCGGGCGGCCGGCACGACACGCAGCACGGTGGTCATCAGCAGCGGCAGCATGATGGCCGTGCCCACCGCCTGGGTGATCCGGCCCGCCAGCAGCAGCCCGAACCCGGGCGCGGACGCCGCGAACAGCGTGCCCAGACTGAACACACCCATCGAGGCCATGAACATCGGCCGCAGCGGGAAGCGCTGGAACAGATAGCCGGTGGTCGGGATGACGACGGCCATCGTCAGCAGGAACCCGGTGGTGAGCCACTGGGCGGTGCTCGCGGAGATGTCGAGGTCCACCATGAGCCGCGGCAGGGCGACGCTCATGATCGTCTCGTTGAGGATCATCACGAACGTCGCGACGACCAGCACACCGATCAGCAGTCCGCTTCCGGGTGCCATCCTTTCCTCGGCGTCGGCGTCCAGGTGCTCTTGCGCCTGTGATGTCTGCATGTCGAGGAACTTTCTGGATGGTTGGTCGACCGCCACTGTCGCCGCCGATTCGGAAGGTGCCAGTCTCCTGCCGTTCGGAGACGGCCGTCAAATCGTTTTCGAATCCGACGGGCGCGCAGCGTCTTCGTGGGTGGTCGAGCAGTTCGAAGGCGGTACGGGCGATTCGGCATGAGTTGTCGCCCAGCCGACCGCACAATGTAGCGATGACGCACCGGCGTACGGCGACGTCCCTGTTCGGTGTGATGCCCGGACTCGAGGCCGTTGCAACCTACCGCAGGAACTGGCTCGCGAAGGACATCGTCGCCGGCATCGTGCTGTCGACTCTGCTCGTCCCGCAGGGCATGGCGTACGCCGAACTGGCCGGGCTGCCCCCGATCACCGGCCTCTACACGAGCATCCTGTGCCTGCTCGGGTACGCGGTGTTCGGCCCGTCCCGCATTCTCGTGCTCGGCCCGGATTCGTCGCTGGGCCCGATGATCGCGGCGACCATCCTGCCGCTCGTCGCGGCCGGAGGCGACCCGGCGCGGGCGGTCGCGCTCGCGTCGATGCTCGCGATCATGGTGGGTGTCGTCATGATCCTCGCGTCGATCGCCAAGCTCGGTTTCATCGCCGACCTGATCTCGAAGCCCACCATGATCGGCTACATGAACGGCCTGGCCCTGACCATTCTGGTCGGCCAGTTGCCGAAGCTGTTCGGGTTCTCGGTGGACTCGGAGAACTTCTTCGGGGACGTCACCGGATTCGTGCGGGGTGTGGCGAACGGGGAGACCAACGGAGCGGCGGTCGCGGTGGGGATCGGCGGGATCGCCCTGATCCTCGCGATGCAGCGGTGGGTTCCGAAGATCCCGGCGGTGCTGGTGATGGTGGTGTTGGCGATCGCGGCGGCCTCGGCATTCGGGCTGGCCGACCGCGGCGTGTCGCTCGTCGGGGAACTGCCGCAGGGTTTCCCGCCGCTGACGATTCCGCACCTGGAAGTGGACGACCTGGCGTTGCTGTTCGCCGGTGCGGTGGGGATCGCGCTGGTGTCGCTGACCGACACGATCTCCACCGCGTCGTCGTTCGCGGCGCGCACCGGACAGGAGATCCGCGGCAACCAGGAGATGATCGGGATCGGTGCCGCGAACGTGGCCGCCGGGCTGTTCCAGGGCTTCCCGGTGAGTACGAGCGGTTCCCGGACCGCGGTCGCCGAACGTTCGGGGTCGAAGACGCAGCTCACCGGCGTCACCGGTGCGGTGCTGATCCTCGTGATGATCGTGTTGCTGCCCGGCCTGTTCCGCAATCTCCCCCAGCCGGCGTTGGCCGCGATCGTCATCACCGCCTCGTTGTCGCTCGCCGACATTCCCGGGACCGTCCGGTTGTGGCATCAGCGCCGGACCGAGTTCACCTTGTCGATCGTCGCGTTCCTGGGTGTCGCGATTCTGGGCGTGCTGCCGGGCATCGCGGTCGCGGTGCTGCTGTCGGTCTTCAACATCTTCCGGCGGGCATGGTGGCCGTATCAGACGGTCCTAGGCCGCGTGCCCGGCCTCGAGGGATTCCACGACGTCACCGTGCATCCCGGCGCGCGGCACCTCTCCGGCCTCGAGATCTACCGGTTCGACGCGCCCCTGTTCTTCGCCAACGTCAAGACGTTCCGCGACAACGTGCGCCGCCTGGCCCGCAGCGACCCGAAACCGCGGTGGATCCTCATCGCCGCCGAACCGATCACGGACGTCGACACCACCGCGGCGGACGTGCTGTTCGAACTCGATCGCGAACTCGACGCCCAGGGCACGTCACTGGTGTTCGCCGAGCTCAAGCACCCGGTCCGGATGAAGATCGACCGCTACGGCCTGGCCGAGGCCATCGAACCGGCGCACTTCTTCGGCACGGTCGAGGAGGCTGTCGCCGCCTACATCGAGCGCACCGGGGTCAACTGGACCACCGAGTCCTGATCTTGTTCGGATGCCGTCCGATTGTCGTGTCCCGGCCCGAAACGGACCCGTCGATGCGAGGATGCGAATTCGGACACGAAGCGAAGGGAGTCGATGCCGGTGCCGGCTACCACGGTGAAATCCGCACGCAAGAATCTGAAGAGCCTGGTCCGCGAGGTCAACGGCGACACGGTCGCGGTCGAGATCGTAGGTGACCAGGGCAATGCGGTGCTGATCTCGCTGGCCCGGTACACCGCGTTGCGGGAGGCGACGTTCCTGCTGCGCTCCCCCGAACTCATGGACAGCCTGCGCCGGGAGGCCGCCCGGTCGCTGTCCCCGCCCGCGCCGGGTGACGACCCCGCGGACAGCGAACCCGCGGCGTCCGCGGAAGCGGCGGTGTCGACACCACCGCCCGAGCCGAAATCCCGCACCCGGAAGAAGAACAAGAGGAAGAAGAAGCGGGCGCACCGTCGCTGACGGGACTCGCGGATGAGCGCGGGCCGCGGCATCCTGCACTCCGAACGCAACGACCACAGCCGCGCGGACGGATCGTCGGTCACCGAACCCGTCCACGTGATCCAGATGTGGATTCCGCCGGACGAACCCGGCATCGAGCCGAGCTACCAGGAACTGCCCATCGATGCCGAACTCGACGCGGGCGCACTCGTCGTCGTCGCGTCCGGCCTGCCCCGCCACCGCAACGACGCCGCCGTCGGATTGCACAACAGGTACGCCGGTCTGCACGCCACCCGATTGCAGCCGGGACAGACGGTGACGATCCCCGACGCACCGTTCGGCCACCTGTGCGTCGCACGCGGCACCGTCGACGTCGAAGGCTCGGGACCACTCGAGCACGGAGATGCGCTGCGGCTGACCGGATCCGGCGGCCAGCGAGTCACTGCGGTCACCGTCGCCGAGATCCTGATCTGGGAGATGCACGCGAGCTTCGATCGCCGGTAGCCCACCCGTGCCGCCGCTATCGCGAGTCCGCTTCCGGGTGTTCCCGGAACAGAACCTCGGAGAGCGGTCGGCGCGGCGTCGGGGTCTCCGGACCGGGTGGCGTGCGGACGCCGGCCCTGATCAGCACCTGGGGGACGCCGTCCCCGGTCAGCCCCCGGAGGAACGCCCGCGAATCCTCGGACTCGGTCAGGTGGGTGACCGTGCAGGTCGCCAGTCCGCGGTCGGTGCAGGCGAGGAGCACAGCCGACAGGGCCTCGCCGCACCGCAGCCAGTCGAGCCGTCGGTCCGTGGCAGTGGAGAGCAGCAGGATCGCCGCGTGGTCCTGTTCGCCGGAGGTCTCGCTCGTCGCGCGACCGGGCGGGAACTCCCGCTCGACCGCCACCGCGCTCCCGGCGGCCGGCAGGGTGTCGGCGGGAACGCCCTCGGGGAACATCGCGTGCCCGGTCCACCAGTTCAGTTCCGACAGGTAGGCGGGGTCGGCGCGCTTCTCCCCGCTGATTCGGCGGGACACGTCGTCGAGGGCGGCTCTTTCGTCCTCGCCGATCCCGTCGAGGTGCGCACCGGCGTCCTCGGCGAGTTCCTGCAGGAGCGTGACGGTGGAGGGCCACTCCGGCGGTGCGGCCATCGGCAACCGCTCGGTGCGTCGACGGGCGATCGCCGCCGCCAAGCGGGCCCCGGTGTCGGAAGGTTCGGTGTCGGACGATTCGTCCAGCCGACGGAACCGCAATGTCGCGAGGCACTGCCGGTCCGGCGAGCGCGGCATCCGCTCGATCGCCGAGGACCACCGCTGCGCGGCGAGCGCGGTCCGCAGGTGGTCCAACGCAGTCCCACACGAGAGCACCATCTGACGACCGGACGGGTCCGTGGCCGGCAGGATGCGGTCGTTGTCGCTGTAGAGCGTCAGCGCGTGCGCGCCGAGAACCCACCGCCAGGGCTGGCTGTTGTGCAGCGACGGCGCGCGGCAGGCCAGCGCGACCGCGGACTCGAGGGTGCGACGGTCCGGCATCGACTCCGCCGGTGTCCCCTCTGCTGGTGTCCCCATTGCGTTCTCGGGTTCTCTCGTCGGCTCCGTGAAGTGCAGTCACTCACGTCAATACGCGTCGGCTGCGATGGTGCGCAACGTCGCGCGCATGATGTGCCCGACGAACGGCCGGATGATCCACCAGTAGCGCATCATCTTCTTCCGCGAATCCGGATCGGTGGTCTGCGTCCGGCATTCGTAGCAGACGACGCTGCGCCCCGGCCCGTTCGCTCGAACCGAGAAGTGACATCCGATCTTCCCCCAGCCGGGCTCGTCGAACCCGCGGAAACGGTCGAGCGGAACATCACGCCATTCGATGTCGGGCTTCCAGAACTTGCCGACCGCACCGAAGGCGATCTCTCGATCGGGTACCTCCCCGAGTACCAGCCAGCCCGGCAGACCACTCGACGCCGGATCGGCGAACAGTCGCAGTGCGGGCAGTTCCGGAGACGGTTTGCCGGACAGGCGTGCCGGCAGGCCACGCACGAAGAACGCCGCGGTCAGCAAAGGTGTTCGCACGGTGAGGAAGTCGAGATCGTGCGCAGCGCGGAAGACGGCGGGAACCTCCGCATCCACCACCAGTTGTTCGGTGAGGGCGACGTCGTACACCGGCAGGTGAGTATCGAGCAGATCCGCCGGGGCGGTGCCGGTCACGACGTCACGCTCCGGCTCCGCGGGCGCGGTCGAGCAGGATCCGCTGTTCGGCCTGCGCCACCGTCCGCCTGGTCTGCGGCGCCGCGTCGGGCGTCACCGACACCGAGGTGATGCCGCGCCGGACCAGGTGCTCGGCGAGTGCGGTGCTCGTCGACACGGCCTGGCCGCACAGCGAGGTGGTCAGCCCCGCCGCCGAAGCCCGCTCGATGATGTGGTCGATCGCGTCGAGGACGGCCGGATCCATGGTGTCGAACAGGTCGCGGCACACCTCCGAGTCGCGATCCACGCCGAGCATCAGCTGGGTCAGGTCGTTGGTGCCGATCGACACCCCGTCGATGCCGAGCTTCGCGTATTCGGGCAGCCAGTACACCACCGACGGCACCTCGGCCATGATCCAGCGCAGCATCCGGCGATCCGAGCCGAGCGGATGCGCGTCGAGCTGCGCCAGGCACTCCTTCAGCTCCCACCGGGTGCGCACGAACGGAATCATCAGGTGCACGTTGGGATGCTGTTCCCGAACCCGGTGCAGCACATCGAGATCCAATGAGAACAGCTCCGGATCGCGGACGTAGCGGAAGCAGCCGCGATAGCCGATCATCGGGTTTTCCTCGTCCGGCTCGATCTCGCCGCCCTCGAGATCCGCGAATTCGTTGCTGCGCAAGTCGATCGCCCGGTACACGACCGGCCGCGGCGCGAACGCCGCCGCGATCCGAGCGACCCCCTCGGACATCTTCGCCACGTACTCGTCGCGCCGCCCCTGCCCGATCAAGCGCGCCGGATGCTCCCCCGCGAGGGCCTCGGTGATCATGAACTCGGCCCGCAGCAATCCGACCCCGTCGACGTCGGTGGCAGCGACCGCCTCCGCGGCATCCGGCGTCGCGAGATTGACGTACACCGAGGTCGCGGTGACGGTCGGCGCGGCACCCATGGCCGTCGGGACCGCCGGCGCCGCCGCGGCCGGACGGGTCTCGGGTTGGACCTTCCCGTCGAACACTGCGCCCGCATCGCCGTCGACGGTGATCAGCTGCCCGTCGCGCAGGTCCGTGGTCGCGGTGCGGGCCCCGACCACCACCGGTTTGCCGAGTTCCCGCCCGACGATCGCGGCATGGCAGGTGATGCCGCCACCGTCGGTGACGATGCCGCCCGCGCGGCGCAGGATGGGCAGCCAGTCCGGCCGGGTCATGGGTGCGACGATGATCTCGCCGTCGGTCAGGCGTTTGCCGTCGACCAGTTCGTGGAGCACCCGCACCCGCCCGGTGGCCACGCCGGGGCCGGCACCGAGGCCGGTCAACAACGGTGTCGCGTCACCGTTTCCGGACGGCCCACCGGACGAGGACGTGTCGAGCGTGGTGATCGGGCGAGTCTGCACGATCCACAATTCGTTGTCCGCGAACGCGAACTCGAGATCCTGCGGGGAACCGTAGTGCTGCTCAACACCGGCGGCGAGACGCGCGACCCGCTCGAGTTGGTCCTCGTCGAGCACGCGGGTGCCGCGGGCCGGATCGACCGCGACCCGGCTGTCGCCGGTGTCGGTCGAGGCGATCCGGAACTCCTGATGCCCGAGGTGGACGTCGAGCACCTCGAAGCTGTCCTTGGCGACGACGTAGGTGTCCGGCTCGACCTGCCCGCCGACGACGACCTCGCCGAGGCCGAGCGCCGCCTCGATCACGATGCGATCGCGTTCGCCGGTGCGGGGGTCGGCGGTGAATGCCACCCCGGACGACTCGGATTTGACCATCACCTGCACGACGACGGCGATGGACGGCTCGTCGGCCACCCCGCGCAGCCCGCGGTAGGTGCGAGCCCGCTCGGACCACAACGACGCCCAGCACGCCTGCACGGCGCGCACCAGCGCGTCGGCGCCGATGATATTGGTGTAGGACTCGTGGATGCCGGCGAACGACGTGTCCGCCGCGTCCTCGGCAGGCGCCGACGATCGCACGGCCACCGGCATGTTGGTTCCGAGGGCCTCGTACGCCGAGACGATGTCCGCGCGCATCTCGTCCGGGATCGTCGACTCGGTCACCAGCGCGGCGAGTTCGGCGGAGGTGCGGATGAGCGTGGCGTCGTCGATGTCGGGGGGCGGGACCGCCTCGGCCGCCAGCCTTTCGCGCACACCGGCCGCCTGCATCGCGTCGAGGTAGGCGTCGGTGGTGACGGCGAACGCGGCGGGAACCGGAAATCCCGCCCGTGTGAGCTCGCCCAGGTTGGCGGATTTTCCGCCGACGGTGGGCGCGTCGTCCGCGCTCACCGATTCGATCGGTCGTACCCAGACCTTGTGTTCACCCATCGGTGGCTCCCTGTGTTCCCCGGCGAACGGCGCACCCCCTGTGCACGGTAAACCGATTTCGTGCACCGCAGGGCCCGGATCGGAGATCTGCTGCTCAGACGGCCGGTGTTGCGCGAAGTATCCACTCTTCGGCCTTCTCCGGTGCCATGATCAGAACACCAGGGGTAGAGCTCGTTCGTCCGGGAGGCGCTGTGCAGGCGGAACACGAGACCGGTCCCCTGCCGCTGATCGACCTGCGCCACCACGGCGCCGTCGTCGTCGACGTGGGCGTGTTGAAAGACGGCCGGTCCGTCGACTCGACGGTTGCGCTGCTGCACCGGTTGCGCGATCTCGGCGTCGACGTCGCGGTGTTCTCCCCCACCGGGGACGCCCGGTCGGTGCTCGACACAGCAGGCGTCGACACAGCGGCCGGCGACACAGCAGGAGACGACGATTCGCTTCCGATCGTGGCCACCGACACCACCCCCTCGGAGGTCGCCGCCCGGCTCCGGTCACCGCTCACGGCCACCGTCGTGATCACCGCCGACGAGGACGTCGCGGCTGCGGCGCAGCGAGCCGGGTTCGCCCTGGTGATCCGGGATCCGGGCGAGATCGACATCCGGGCGGGCGACCACCGGCTCTCGGAGATACCCGACGCACTGACCTCCCGGCACGAACTGGCGACGCTGCTGCGGGTGCGCACACCGGTGCTGTTCCTCGACTTCGACGGCACGCTGGCGAACCTCGAGCCGGACCCCGCAGCGACGGTGCTCACCGACGGCACCGCCGAGGTTCTCCGCCGGCTCGCGGACGCATGCCCCGTCGTCGTGGTCAGCGGGCGTGACCTGCCGGACCTGCAGGCGCGGGTCGGGATACCGGGTATCTGGTATGTGGGCAGCCACGGATTCGACGTCGCCGGACCGACGGGTGGACAGTACGAGCATTCGGAGGCTCCGGCCGCCGGATCGGCCCTCGACCGGGTGTCCGGGCTGCTCGAAGAGCGCCTGCGCACCGTGCCGGGCGTGGTGATCGAACGGAAACGATTCTCGGTCGCCGTGCACCATCGCGCCGTGCCTGCCGACCGCGTCGACGAGGTCGCGGCCGTCGTGCACGAGGTCGCTGGTGCCGAGGATTCTCTCCGGATCATCGGCGGCCGGAAGGTGCTCGAGGTTCTTCCCATCGCGGACTGGGGCAAGGGTGAGGCTCTGCGATGGGTGCTCGGGCGTGTCACCGGCGCGGAAGGGCTGCTGCCGCTGTACATCGGCGACGATCCCTCGGACGAGGACGCGTTCGACGCGTTGTCTCCCGAGGGGATCGGGATCGTGGTCCGCAGCGAGGAGCCCGGTGATCGCCGGTCGGCCGCGCGGTTCGCCGTGAACGATCCGGCGCAGGTTCGCGAATTGCTCCAGCGCCTGGCCGATCTGGTCGACCGCGACCCCGCGAGCCCGTCCCGCGCGGGTGGATGGATGCTGTACTACGACGACTACGATCCGCCGAGCGAAAAGCTGCGCGAGGCACTGTGCACGGTGGGCAACGGATTCTTCGCCACCCGTGGGTGCTCACCGGAATCCGTGGCCGGACGGTGGCACTACCCCGGCACCTACATCGCGGGTCTGTACAACCGGCTGCACGACGACCGCGCGGGTACGGTGATCACGAACGAAAGCCTGGTGAACGCCCCGAACTGGCTGCCGATGACCTTCCGCATCGACGGCGGGCACTGGTTCGACATCGACTCCGTCGAACTGATGGACTACCGCCAGTACCTGAATCTGCGCCGCGCCGTTCTCACCCGTCGGGTGCGGTACCGCGACCCGCAGGGCCGGACGACGACCGTGATCCAGCGCCGGTTCGTCGCGATGCACCTGCCCCACGTGGGGGCGCTGCAGACCACGATCGTGGCCCACGACTGGAGCGGCAGCGTGGAGTTCCGCACGGCGATCGACGGCGCGGTCCGCAACACGCTCGTCGAGCGGTATCGCGATCTGGCCAGTGACCACCTCGAACCCGTCGAGGCGCGGGAGGCGGCACACGACTCGGTGGTTCTGACGGTGCAGACGAACCAGTCGCGCATCCCGGTCTCGGTGGCGGCCCGGACCACCGTCTGGTCCGACGGGAACCGCAACGCCTGCAACTACCGATTCTTCGACGAGGACGGCAGTGTCGGCCACCATCTCACCGTCGATGTGGAGGCAGGTTCCTCGATCACTGCGGAGAAGACGGTGACCGTGTTCACCGGCCGTGACCATGCGATCTCCGGCCCCGCCGAGGCGGCGACCCGGCTGCTCGAGGGGCTCGGGCGATTCGACGAGATCCTGGACGGCCACGTCCTGGCGTGGGAACACCTGTGGGACCGGGTCGGCATCGACCTCGCCGGTCACGAGGAAGCGTCCCGGATCGTGCGCTTCCACCTGCTGCACCTGCTGCAGACCGTCTCGCGCAACACCGCCGACCTCGACGTGGGGGTACCGGCGCGCGGACTCCACGGAGAGGCCTACCGCGGCCACATCTTCTGGGACGAGGTGTTCGTCTTCCCGGTGCTGAACCTGCGCGAGCCGGCCCTGACCCGGTCGCTGCTGCAGTACCGATACCGTCGCCTCCCCGAAGCGCGCCGCGCCGCGACCGCCGCCGGGTACCGGGGCGCGATGTTCCCGTGGCAGTCCGGCAGCGACGGCCGCGAGGAGAGCCAGCAACTGCACCTGAACCCGGATTCCGGAAGATGGCTGCCCGACCCGAGTTGGCGCCAGTACCACATCGGCATCGCCATCGCCTACAACGTGTGGCAGTACTACCAGGTCACCGGGGACGTGGAGTTCCTCGGCGATTTCGGGGCGGAGATGCTGGTGGAGATCGCGCGGTTCTTCGCCAGTCTGGCGTCGTACGACCGGGCCAAGTCCCGCTACGTGATCCGCGGGGCGATGGGACCGGACGAGTTCCATTCCGGCTACCCCGACGCGCCGTACTCGGGCGTCGACAACAACGCGTACACCAACGTCATGGCCGTCTGGGTGATCCGGCGGGCCATCGAGGCCCTCGCCGCCATCCCCCAGCACAACCGCGCCGAGCTCGTCGACCGTCTCCACCTGGATGCCCAGGAGATGACGCTGTGGTCGGATCTCGGGCACCGCATGTTCGTGCCGTTCCACGACGAGGTCATCAGCCAGTTCGAAGGCTACGGCGAGCTGGCCGAACTCGACTGGGACCGATACCGCGCGAAGTACCCGGACATCCACCGCCTCGACCGGATCCTCGAAGCGGAAGGCGACGACGTCAACCGCTACCAGGCGTCGAAACAGGCCGACGTCGTGATGCTGTTCTATCTCCTCTCCGCCGACGAACTGCGGGAACTGTTCGAACAACTCGGGTACGTCCTCGAATCCGAAACCATCCACCGGACGATCGACTACTACCTCGCCCGGACCTCCCACGGTTCGACGCTGAGCGCCGTGGTGCATTCGTGGGTGCTCGCCCGTAGCCACCGCGAGCGGGCGATGGAGTACTTCGAGCAGGTCCTCGCCTCCGACATCACCGACATCCAGGGCGGGACGACGTCGGAAGGCATCCACCTCGCGGCCATGGCCGGCAGCATCGACCTGCTGCAGAGGTGCTTCACCGGACTCGAAGTCCGCGGCGACCGTCTCGTCCTCGGTCCGCAATGGCCGGATACCCTGGGCGCCCTCGAGTTTCCGATCTACTACCGCGGCCGCAAGCTGTGGTTGACGGTCAGCGGACGCACGGTCGAAGTCGCTGCCGAGCCCGGGAATCAGGAATCGATCGAGATCATGTGCCGCGATACGGTCGTCACCCTGCAGCCCGGGTGCACCGTCACCCTGAGCTGAGCCGCGGACCCTCCACCCCGTCGGGACCTCATCCGCACCTGCCGACCACGCCACCGTCTCGCCACCCTGGATCATCGAGGAGGTTTCCGGACGTGAAAGCCAGAGGTCGGGATAGGCTTCTCGGGTGCGTGCGTCGTGGCCGTTGATCGGCCGCTCGGAGCAGATGCGAACCATCGAGGCCGTCATCGAGGCGTCGGATGTTTCCGGGATCGTCGTCCACGGTGGGGCCGGTGTGGGCAAGAGTCGGCTCGCCCGCGAAGCCTTGTCGGCTGCTGAGTCGAAGGGTTGCATCAGCCGTCTGGTGGTCGGCACGTCTTCGGGGCGGGCAATTCCGCTGGGCGCAGTCACGGCGTGGGCGCAGTCGGGCGTCACCGACACCGTTCAGTTGCTCCGGGGGGTCATCGAAGCGCTGACCGCCACATCGTTCGGCGCCACGGTGGTAGTGGCCGTCGACGATGTGCAACTTCTCGACGATCTGTCGACATTCGTGATACATCAGATCGTGCACCGCGGTGCAGCGAAAGTATTGCTCACCGTTCTCGACGGTGAACCGATTCCTGCCGCGGCACAGGACATATGGAAGGTCGGCCGGTTCGACCACCTCGACCTGCAGCCGCTGACACTCGACGAGACCGGCACGCTGCTGTCGGCTGCCCTCGACGGATCGGTGGATCCGGATGCGGTCCGACGGCTGTGGAACCTTACTCGTGGCAACGTTCTGTATCTACGTAACATCGTCGAGCAGGAGGTCGCCGACCACCGAATTGTGCAGCAACACGGATGCTGGCGGTGGATCGGCGAACCGACCATGCCGTCGGGCCTGATCCAGCTGATCGAAACCCGGATCGGCACCCTTCCCGCGAAGGTTGGCGACGTGATCGACGCGCTGGCTGTCGGGGAGCCGATCGAACTGGCGGCCCTGAACCGGATCGCCGACCCAGCGGCGGTCGAGGAGGCCGACACCCGCGGTCTCATCACACTCGAACCCGTCGGTGGTGGTATGGCGGTACGGGTGGCGCACCCGCTTTACGCCGAGGTACGGCGCAGGCGCACGGCACCCACTCGGCTTCGACGGCTACGCGGACTGGTCGCCGCAGAACTCGCCGAATCCGATGACCGGGACGACATGCGAGTGGTTGTGCGCCGCGGCACATTGAGCCTCGACTCCGACGTCGCATCGGACGCCGAACTGCTCGTCAGGGCCGCCCGGGGCGCTGTCTGGTTGGGAGACCTGCCCCTCGCCGATCGACTCGCGGAGGCAGCGATTCGTGCCGGGGCCGGACCGGAACCCGCCTTCGTCCGGGCGCATGCACTTTCCTGGTCGGGTCGCGGCGAGGAAGCCGATTCCGTACTCACCGCAATTCACACCGGCCGGTTGACGGACAGCGAGAAGGCCAGATTCGCATTCCTGCGGGCGAGCAACCTTCTGTGGACGCTCGGCGACCCGGCGCGCGCGAAGCAAGTCATCGACGATGCGTCGTGCACGACACCACCGCAGGCCCGCCACTTCATCGACGCGTTCCTCACGGTGTACCGGTTTGCGATGGACCAGCCGGACAGGGCAATGCAAGCTGCGGAGAGGCTGGCGCCGGACGACCTGCCTCCGGTCGTCGGCGCCGAGGTTGCCTGGGTGCTTGCTTCCATATATGCCGACGCCGGGCGCACCGGCGACGCCGTGGCGGTCGCAGAGGACGGCTACGACGTTGCGGCTCGCTCTTTCGACGCTCCGCATATGCGATTCAACATCGCCGACGCACACGTCAGCGCCTTGCTGCTATCCGGCCGAGTGAGCGAAGCCGTCGAGGTGGCCGAGCGGGTACGCAGACAAGCGGCCGATCTTCCGGGGGCGGCTCATCTACTCGGCGCTGCGATCGCGGCGAGGGCAGCCCTCGGGGCGGGTCACCTCGACACCGCATGTTCGACGCTGGACCCGACAGCCGTATCGTTGTCCGCCTCGGGCCATGCCATCGGCTGGGGGTACCGCTATCGGGTCCCGCTCGCAACTGCACTCGCGATGCGCGGTTCGTCGAGCGAGGCGCTCACCGCGCTCGACAAACTACGACGTTCCTTTCGGACTCTGGACTACGAGCGCAGCCTTGCCCGGGCGTGGGCAACCGCATGCCAGGGCGCCGTCAGCGAGGCGATCACCGTCTTGTTGTCGGCGGCCGAAACTGCGGCAGCCAAAGGACAATTCGGGGCCGAAGTGATCTGTCTGCAGACGGCCGTCCAGTTCGGGGACCACACCGGGGCACCCCGATTGCACAGACTGGAGTCGATCGTCGAGGGTCCACGTGTCGGTCTGGCAGCCCGGTTCGCGTCCGCCCTCCGGCGCGGCGACGGTGCTGAATTGGAGTCGGTGTCAACGGACTTCGAGCACATGGGCGATATGGTTGCCGCTGTCGATGCGGCCGCCCATGCCGCCCTCGCGTACCGCATCCAAGAACGACGTGGATCGGCCTTGGGATGCTCGGCGCGCGCAGATGCCCTCGCCGAACAATGTGGCGGCGCCGATACCCCGGCCCTCCGTCTGGCCACCACGTCGTTGCCGCTGACCGATCGCGAACGAGAGATCGTGATGCTGATCGGTGAGGGATTGTCGAATCGAGCAATCGCCGGTCGACTGACCCTCTCCGTACGCACTGTCGAGAGCCACATCTACCGGGCCATGACGAAGACCGGAACCACCAGCCGCGACGAACTCGCCGCCCTGTTGCCGCGCCGAAGGGCGCGAACCAAGTGAACACCGCCCCCTGAGGGTGGAGAGTACGGCGCCGCCGGTCGAGTAGTGCCCCGCCCGGACCACGTGAAATTGCAGTGGCTCGCTACTGCGCTCTGTCCAGCGCTCGGGAGTGACGATCGATCACAGCGTGGGAGACAGGAGGCGCACAATGTCTGAATTCGTGGCCGCATCCGCCGATCCGTCGGCTCTGGCGTTCCCACATACGAATCCGATCGGCAGGATGATCGGCGCTCTGCGCGCAATCTTCGTGAGTTCGTCCACGGATGCACGGCCCGCACGGCGTCACTATCCACCGCTGCTGACCGACGCAGAAGAGCACTCCGCCATGGCACGCGAGATGTATCGGCTGTGACCGCAGCATGTATCCGCCACAGCCAGTGCTGTGAGCGGACCGTCGGGGACGACGGTCGAGGTGCTGCGGGCCGGCTGAGTCGGGCCTACATCGCCCGGGCCCACGCGAGGTGTCCTTCGAAGCCGAGTGATTCCGCGAGCGCGCGATACCGGCCGACCAGGTCTCGGTAGGCGTCGTCGCCCTGGGCCCGGGCCAGCAGTGCACGCAGCCGCAGTAGGGTGATCTCGCGGATCGCCCAGCGTTCTGTTGCCGGCACCTTCGACAACCGGGCGATCGCGGCTCGGGCTTCGGCCAGGTCGTCCTCGGTGCCTCGCTCGAGCAACGTCTCCACCAGAACGCCGGTGCCGACGAGGCCGACGAAGGGCCGTCCTGCCTCGAACATCTCGTTCACAGTTCGGCGCAGCACCGGTATCGCAGCATCGCGGTCACCGCGCCCGGCACTCTCACCGGCGGCCAAGATCTCGACGAGCGGGGCCATTTGACGAGCAACCTGCCTGCGCCGCCATACGTCACGGGCCTGCATCATCGCCTCCAGCCCCCGGCGACGGTCGCTCGCGGTGTCCCGGCTCAGCAGCCCGACACCCAGCGCGAACTCGGCCAGGCTCACGACGTCGTTGCCATCGCTTTCGCCGGTCTGCACCGCCTCTTCGATCACGCGCATCACGGTGTCGTCGGCCCGCAACACCCCGAAGAGGAACGCGAAGCCGTAGGTCCACATGACGACAACGCAATGAGCTGTCGGAGTGCTGTGTCGGGCCATCGCGACGGCGTCGTCTAGGTCTTGACGCCACCCGGGAAGACCCAGCCACCACCGAGCAGTGCCACGGAATGCCACCGCGACCGCGAGTGGTGATCCGAAGCCGAAGCCGGCGCCCATGTCGGGCTCGCCGGCGGCCAGGTCGATGACGGTTTGCGACCAACGCAAGATCTTGCCGAATTCGCCGGCATCCAACCAGTTGGCGAACGCGACGGCCGCCAATCCCACAGTCGCGGTGGGATCGCCGATCGATTCGAGCAACTCCGTCTGTTCGGATACCAGCCGCGAGCCCTCTCGCGCCCGCCCGGCGTACAAAAGCTCGACTGCCGGCGCGGTCATGCCGATGGCCAGCGAGAGCTTGTCCCCGGACGCCTCGCACAGCTCCCGCAGCTCCGCGAAGCGGTCGCGAGATTCCTGGAGTGCGGGGCTGTAAGCCTCGGTGGCGCACAGCATGGTGCGGGGGGCGGTGCGCATCGACAATCGGCCGGGGTCGTCGCCGGGCAGAGCGTCGGCGACTTTTCGGGCACGTTCCCAACTGAACCGTGCAGCGAAGACATCGCGGGTCGTCGCCCAATCGGCGGCCCGCATGTGCCAGCCATACGCGGCGTGCAGTTCGCCTGCTGCGTCGAGGTGTTCGGCGATCAACCCGGCATTCTGGTCGGCCGAGTCCGGGTTGCCCGACTCGATCGCGGTGGCCAGGAGCCGGTGCCATCGGGCGCGGTCGGACTTGAGCTGTGATTCGTAGGCCACCGACCGGATCAGCGGGTGGCGGAAGGCGTATTCGGCATCGGGTCTGAAACGCACCTGGTCGATCAGCTCCGCGCCCAGCAACTCGCCGGGCAGCGCATCGATGCCCAGCGCGGCCAGCAGCCCGGCGTCGAAGCGGGCACCGATCACCGACGCTGCGCTTATCGTCTGCTTCGCCTGTGGGCTCAGCCGGTCGAGACGCGCCTCGATGGCGGCCTGCACCGTGGCCGGCACCGAGACATCGGCGACATCGGCGCCACACACATAGCGGCCGCGCCGGCCGACCAGCACGCCGCGCTCGGCCAACTCGCGCACCATTTCCTCGGCGAAAAACGGGTTCCCGGCGGCTCGCTCGGCGATGAGGGTCCCGACCGGCGCGATCGAGCCGTCGGTTCCCAGGAGTTCGTTCAGAAGCTCCATGGTCTCCGAATCACTCAGCGGGGCAAGCGCTATCGTCTGAACGCCGGGCACCTGCGTCAACGCTCCCCGATACTCGGGGCGGGCGGTGATCAGCACCACCGACGGGGTTTGCGGGATGACTTCGAGCAAGTCGGCGAGCATGCATTCGCTGACCTCGTCGATCCACTGGATATCCTCGACGACGAACACCGCCGGTTCGGTGCGGGCCAGCGACACGGCGTTGATCAGCGTGATCACCCGCCGACGCCGCGCCTCCGGGTCGAATCGGGGCAGCGACACCTCGGGGTCGGCGATGCCGAGTAGATCATCGAGCAGCAGCAGATCCTGCTGGTCGCCGTCGGGCACTCGTTCCCTCACCCGCGCGCGGGCCAGGGGCGCGTCCAGGTCGGCAACGCCGAGACCTTCACGCAGCATGGCGGTCACCGCATGGAACGGAATGTCACGGGCGTGGGATTCGCAGAACGTCCACACCACCTCGACCCCCCGAGCGGCCGCGATCGCGGTCGCCTCTCGCGCCATCCGCGACTTGCCGATGCCCGGCGCTCCCACCACATTCACCACACCACCCCGGCCACCGATGGCGCGGTCCACGATCTCCTCGACCGCCGCCATCTCCCGGCGCCGACCGACCAGGCCGGCCTCCGCGCGTCCGACCAGGGCCCGCCGCGGGCCGATCCCCACCAGCCGGCGCACCGGCACAGGTTCGGTCTTCCCCTTGATCGACATCAGCTCGATGTCTCCCAGCACCGCGGCCTGCTCGACCAGCCGCGCGGTCGCATCCGAGAGCATCACCCCGCCCGGCGGCGCCACCGATTCCATGCGTTGAGCCATCCCCACCTGCTCACCTATCGCCGCATACCCCAACGCGCCCGAGCCGATCTCGCCGGCAATCACTCGACCGGAATTCAGCCCGACCCTCAGCTGCAGGTCCACCTCATCGCGACGCAGCACCTCCGAGGCCAACCGGTGCGCTTCCTCCTGGATGGCGAGCGCCGCAAGGCATGCCCGAAAGGCGTGATCCTCCAACGCAACCGGAGCGCCGAAGGTCGCCATCACGCCGTCTCCGGTGAACTCCACGGTCCCGCCGTAGCGGCGCACCGCCGCTGCCGAGCGCTCCACCAGATCGGTGATGATCTCGCGCAGCCGCTCCATATCCAACGAGGCGGCGATGCCCATCGACCGCACCACATCGGCGAACAGCACCGTCACCTGCTTGTACTCCGCAGGTGTCGTGGCAGTCACAACTGCCGCACCGCACTCGCTGCAGAATTTCGAGCTGGTCGGCAGTTCGGCGCCGCACGATCCACACGACAGTTCCGCTGCCATCCAGCACCACCGATCCGAGAATCCGGACCCCCACGCCCAAGAATAGGACGTCCACCAGTGACGAATAGCCTGTCTCGGTCCGCCGACCGGACGGTAGCGAGCGTCCCGTCGGAAGCCCGAGCGAAAACGAGTGCAGGCACAGCGGGTGTGGGCTGCCAACCAAGAAAGTCCTGACCAGGACTTTCACCGCCGATACATGGTGGGCGCGGAGGGTTTCGAACCCCCGACCGCTGGTGTGTAAAACCAGAGCTCTACCACTGAGCTACACGCCCCGACCTCCGGCGGAGTTCCGCCGGAGTCGACTCAGGACTCTAGCGCGGCGAGCGCCCTGGCCCAAGCTCCCTGGTCACGGGGCTCTCCGGGCTGGTTCTCCTCGGCGAAACGCACGATGCCGGCCTTGTCGATGACGAAGGTGCCGCGGTTCGCGAAGCCGAGCTTCTCGTTGAAGACGCCGTACGCCTGCGCGACCTCACCGTGCGGCCAGAAGTCGGACAGCAGCGGGAACGTGTAGCCCTGCTCGGCGGACCAGATCTTGTGGGTGGGCGACGCACCGACCGAGACCGCGAGGATGGCGGTGTTGTCGTTCTCGAAGGTGGGCAGGTCGTCCCGCACCGCGCACAGCTCGCCCTGGCACACACCGGTGAACGCGAGCGGGTAGAACACCAGCAGCACGTTCTTCTTGCCGCGGAAGCTCGACAGCGAGACTTCCTGGTTGTTCTGGTCCTTCAGGGTGAAATCGGGCGCCTCGGCGCCCACCTCGATAGCCATCGGGCAGTTCGATCCTTCGCTGGTAGTGGAACTACTGGAGAGCGGAGCTCAGCGTCGATGTGAGCGGAGCTCAGCGTCGATGTGAGCGGAGCTCAGCGCTTCTGACGGGCGGCCTTCGGCTGCACCAGCCGGCTGCCGGTCCAGTCGCCGAGGTTGGTGGCCGACGTCTGGGTGAGACCGGCGGTGGTCGCCGACTCGGCGATCTCGCTGGGCTCGACGTGGTCGGGGCGGCCGGTCTTCGGCGTCAGCACCCAGACGACCCCGTCGTCCGACAGCGGGCCGATCACGTCCATCAGGGTGTCGACGAGATCACCGTCGCTTTCCCGCCACCACAACAGGACCACGTCGACGACCTCGTCGGAGTCCTCGTCGAGCAGTTCGGAACCGGTGATGTCCTCGATGGCGGCGCGGATCTCGTCGTCCACGTCCTCGTCCCAGCCGAGTTCCTGAACCACGTGGTCGTGGGTGATACCGAGCTTCTGAACGTAGTTCTTGGCGTCCGCCGCGGCGACCACGGTGGTTCCCTCCTTCTGGGTTGCCGGCGCCCGGTTGCCCGGAACGCCGGTGTGACGACGATTGCATCGATTGGTCAAAGCGAACATCGTTCGACCGCTCAGCGCAAGCCGAATCGCAACGAAAGACCTGAGTTTCTTTCCCCACGCTACTCCGCACGGACACCGCCCGTCCGGTTCGGGTGATTCGCCCTTCTCGTCCGCCCTGGGAGGAATAGGCCCACCGGCCGCTGCCCCGCGCGCCCGAATAGGGGAAGATGAGGGGTGCATCATGTTCAGATGTCGATGAGTCGGCTCCCACAAGAGCCGATCAACGGAGTGGGCGCCACACCTGCGCGCCCCACCACGATGAGGAGCAGACGTTGACAGACCTGATCCACGGACCTCAATCCCTCGACGGCGCCGACACACCGGGTGCCGAGGGATCGGGGCCCTCGCCGAGTTCGACAGGGCCGGCCACCGAGAGCCGCGTTCGCGTCATTCGCGAGGGTGTGGCCTCCTACCTCCCGGATATCGATCCGGCCGAGACCGCCGAGTGGCTCGAATCGTTCGACGGCATGCTCGACGCCGCCGGCCCCAGCCGCGCCCGCTACCTGATGCTGCGCATGCTCGAGCGCGCCGGTGAGCGCCACGTATCGATCCCCGCGCTGACCTCCACCGACTACGTCAACACCATTCCCACCGAGAGCGAACCGTGGTTCCCCGGTGACGAAGAAGTCGAGCGCCGTTTCCGCGCATACATCCGCTGGAACGCCGCGATCATGGTCACCCGCGCGCAGCGGCCGGGCATCGGCGTCGGCGGTCACATCTCCACCTACGCGTCCTCCGCCGCGCTCTACGAGGTCGGTTTCAACCACTTCTTCCGCGGCAAGGACCATCCGGGCGGCGGCGACCAGGTGTTCATCCAGGGCCACGCCTCCCCCGGCATCTACGCCCGCGCCTTCCTCGAGGGCCGCATTTCCACGGAGCGGATGGACGGATTCCGCCAGGAACACAGCCACGCGTCGCTGGGCGGCGGCCTGCCGTCGTACCCGCACCCGCGGCTGTTCCCGGAGTTCTGGGAGTTCCCGACGGTGTCGATGGGCCTCGGCCCGATGAACGCGATCTACCAGGCGCGGTTCAACCACTACCTGCACGACCGCGGTATCAAGGACACCTCCGACCAGCACGTGTGGGCGTTCCTCGGCGACGGCGAGATGGACGAGCCGGAATCGCGCGGCCTCGCGCACGTCGCCGCGACCGAGGGCCTGGACAACCTGACCTTCGTCGTCAACTGCAACCTGCAGCGCCTGGACGGCCCGGTGCGCGGCAACGGCAAGATCATCCAGGAGCTGGAGTCGTTCTTCCGCGGCGCCGGCTGGAACGTCATCAAGGTCGTGTGGGGTCGCGAGTGGGACGCACTGCTCCACGCCGACAAGGACGGCGCGCTGGTCAACCTGATGAACGTCACCCCGGACGGCGACTACCAGACGTACAAGGCCAACGACGGCGCCTTCGTCCGTGAGCACTTCTTCGGCCGCGACCCGCGCACGAAGGAGCTGGTCAAGGACCTGACGGACCAGGAGATCTGGAACCTCAAGCGCGGCGGCCACGACTACCGCAAGATCTACGCCGCCTACAAGATGGCGATGGAGCACAAGGGTCAGCCGACGGTGATCCTCGCGCACACCATCAAGGGCTACACCCTCGGCAAGCACTTCGAGGGCCGCAACGCCACGCACCAGATGAAGAAGCTGACGCTCGAGGACCTCAAGTACTTCCGGGACCTGCAGCGCATCCCGATCTCGGACGCCGAACTCGAGGCGAACCCGAAGATGCCGCCGTACTACCACCCCGGCTTCGAGTCCCCCGAGATCCAGTACATGCTGGACCGGCGCCGTCAGCTGGGCGGGTTCCTGCCCGAGCGCCGCACCACCGCGGCACCGCTGAAGCTACCCGAGGCCAAGACCTACGACGTGGTGCGCAAGGGCTCGGGCAAGCAGCAGGTCGCCACCACCATGGCGCTCGTGCGCGTGCTCAAGGAACTGTTGCGCGACAAGGAGATCGGTCCGCGCATCGTGCCGATCATCCCCGACGAGGCCCGCACGTTCGGTATGGACTCGTGGTTCCCGTCGCTGAAGATCTACAACCGCAACGGCCAGCTGTACACGTCGGTGGATGCCGAACTCATGCTCGCCTACAAGGAGAGCGCGGTCGGCCAGATCCTGCACGAGGGCATCAACGAGGCCGGCTCGACCGCCTCGTTCACCGCGGTGGGCACGTCGTACGCCACCCACGGCGAACCGATGATCCCGGTGTACATCTTCTACTCGATGTTCGGGTTCCAGCGCACCGGCGACGGCCTCTGGGCCGCGGCCGACCAGATGGCCCGCGGCTTCGTGCTCGGCGCGACCGCCGGCCGGACGACGCTGACCGGTGAGGGTCTGCAGCACGCCGACGGCCACTCGCTGCTGCTCGCGTCCACCAACCCGGCGGCGGTCACCTACGATCCGGCGTTCTCCTACGAGATCGCCCACATCGTGCGCGACGGTCTGCGCCGCATGTACGGCGGAACCCCCGGCGTCGACGGGTTCGGCGGCGAGGACGTCTTCTACTACATCACCCTCTACAACGAGCCGTACGTGCAGCCGGCCGAGCCCGCCAACCTCGACGTCGACGGGCTGCTCAAGGGCATGTACCTGTACCGGACCGGTGCGGCGTCCGGCCCGAAGGCGCAGATCCTCGCGTCGGGTGTGATCATGCCGGAGGCGCTGCGCGCCCAGGAGATGCTCGCCGAGGAGTGGGGCGTGTCCGCGGACGTGTGGTCGGTGACGTCGTGGGGCGAGCTACGTCGCGACGGCATCGAGTGCGACCGCAAGGCGCTGCTCGATCCGGGCGCGGACGCTCCGGTCCCCTACGTCGCGCGGGTGCTGTCCGACGCGGCCGGCCCGTTCGTCGCGGTGTCCGACTGGATGCGGGCGGTCCCGGACCAGATCCGGCAGTGGGTGCCCGGTGACTACACGGTGCTCGGCGCCGACGGCTTCGGATTCTCCGACACCCGTCCCGCCGCGCGCCGCGTGTTCAACATCGACGCCGAATCGACCGTCGTCGCGGTGCTCGCCGCGCTCGGCCGCGAGGGTGCCGTCGATCGGGCCCGGGCCGTCGAGGCCGCCGCGAAGTACAGGATCGACGACGTCACGGCCGCGCCGGAGCAGACGTCGGATCCGGGCGTGGCCTGATCCGGCCCGTCCCGCAACGGGCGATCGGCCGCGGGCGTAGTTTCGTCGCATGGTCGAGGATTCCGCGTCACCGCGGTTGACACGTGCACCGGGCGCTCCCACGGGGCGCCCGGTGCCGCCCGCGCGTCCGGAACGCGCCCCGTTGCCCGACGCGCTGCTGCGGCGCGTCAAGCAGTTCTCCGGCCGGCTCTCCACCGAGGCCGTGCACGTGATGCAGGAACAGCTGCCGTTCTTCGCCGACCTCGACGCCTCGCAGCGGGCGACGGTGCAGCTGGTCATCCAGTCGTCGGTCGTCGATTTCATCGAGTGGGTGCGCGACCCGGAGAGCGACATCCGGTTCAGCACCGACGCCTACCAGGTGATCCCGCAGGACCTGGCGCGGCGGCTGACGTTGCGGCAGACCGTCGACATGGTGCGGGCCGCGATGGAGTTCTTCGAGCAGTGGCTGCCGGCGCTCGCCCGCAACGAGCAGCAGCTCGTGGCCCTGACCGAGGCGATCCTGCGGTACGGCCGCGAGCTGGGGTTCGCGGCCGCGTCGGTGTACGCGAGTGCCGCCGAATCGCGCGGCGCGTGGGACACCCGGCTCGAGGCGCTGGTCGTCGACGCCGTGGTGCGCGGCGACACCGGTGCGGACATGCAGTCGCGCGCGGCGACCCTGAACTGGGACGCGACCGCCCCCGCGACGGTGATCGTGGGAACTCCCCCGCCGGACGAGAACGTGTCGGTGGTGACGACGGTGCACACCATCGCGCAGCAGCACGGTCGCGCGGCCCTGGCGGTCGTGCAGGGTGAGCGGCTCGTGATGGTGGTCAGCGGGATCCTGCACGGCACGCCGGAGGCGGCGGCGTTCCGTGACGAATTGATGCGCGCGTTCTCGGACGACGCGGTCGTCATCGGTCCGACCACCCCGACGCTGGGATCGGCGCACGTCTCGGCGGTCGAGGCGATGGCCGCGATGGAGGCGGTGGCGGGATGGCCCGGCGCTCCACGCCCGGTGCACGCGGCGGAGTTGCTGCCCGAGCGTGCCCTGCTGGGCGACGCGGCGGCGATCGAGGCGCTCGAGGACTACATCGTCGGGCCCCTGGCGGCGGCCGGTCCGGCGCTGTCGAACACGCTCGACGCATATCTCGACAGTGGGGGTGCTGTCGAGACCTGCGCACGAAAGCTGTTTGTTCATCCAAATACTGTCCGGTATCGGTTGAAGCGAATCACAGAAGTGACCGGCCGGGACCCCACGAATCCCCGTGATGCATACGTTCTCCGAATCGCCGCAACAGTGGGTCGTTTGGCTCGAAGCCATAACAAACTCCGAACTCAGTCACCACCGGTCACACGATTCACATTTCGCGATTCGGGCACGTAACACACACAGCCGATCGATCGATAGTCACGGTCGACATGGGCTTTTGTGGAAACCCTACAAATCCCTGCTCGAGACTTCATTCCAGCCGACATCTCGAGGAGGCCTTTGCAGGGTGTTCCCTGATCTTCGTGATTTCGCTGCTCGCCCCCGGTCAGGGGTCCCAGACACCCGGCATGCTCGCCCCTTGGTTGGAGCAGCCCGGCGCCCGCGATCGCATCCAGGTCTGGTCGAAGGCTGCCGGGCTCGACCTCGAACGTCTCGGCACCACCGCCACCGCCGAGGAGATCACCGACACGGCGGTCACCCAGCCCCTCGTCGTCGCCACGGCGCTGCTCGCCTTCGAGGAACTCGACGCCCGCGGCCTCATCCCCGCCGACGCGGTCGTCGCAGGGCACTCGGTCGGTGAACTCGCTGCGGCCGCGATCGCCGGCGTCATCACCGCCGACGAAGCCGTCTCGCTCGCCGCGATCCGCGGCGCCGAAATGGCCCAGGCCTGCGCCGTCGAGCCGACCGGCATGTCCGCGGTCCTCGGTGGCGCGGAGGACGAGGTCCTCGCCCGGCTCGCCGAGCTGGACCTGGCCCCGGCCAACGTGAACGCCGCCGGACAGATCGTCGCCGCCGGCCGCATCTCGGCGCTCGAGGAACTGGCCGCGAACCCGCCCGAGAAGGCACGGATCCGGCAGCTGCCGGTCGCCGGCGCCTTCCACACCCGATTCATGGCGCCCGCCCAGGAGGCGGTCGCCGACGCCGCGGCGAAGATCGCTCCCAGCGAACCGACCCGCACCCTGCTGTCCAACTTCGACGGCACACCCGTTGCGTCCGGAGCGGACGCACTCTCCAAGCTGGCCGCACAGGTGACCCGGCCTGTGCGGTGGGACCTGTGCACCGCGCATCTGCGCGCCGCCCAGGTCTCGGCCGTCGTGGAACTCCCCCCGGCGGGCACCCTGGTGGGTATTGCCAAGCGCGAGATGCGCGGCACCCCCACCCTGGCGCTCAAGTCCGCGGACGATTTCACGGCACTGGCCGAATTGCCCGGACTCGGTTAGTTTGCTGCGCGCGCATCGCGCAGCAACACGGGTACGCCCGATCCGGGCACCCGGGCCCGGCCGGAAACATCCGGCCGGAAGTTCAGACCCCATCACTGAAACACACGAAGGGAGCCACGACGTGGCCACCAGCCAGGAAGAAATCATCGCCGGTCTCGCGGAGATCATCGAAGAGGTCACCGGTATTGAGCCCTCCGAGGTGACCATCGAGAAGTCCTTCGTCGACGATCTCGACATCGACTCCCTCTCCATGGTCGAGATCGCCGTCCAGACCGAGGACAAGTACGGCGTCAAGGTTCCGGACGAGGACCTCGCGAACCTCCGCACCGTGGGTGACATCGTCGCCTACATCCAGAAGCTCGAGGCCGAGGGCGTTCAGATCTCGAACGACAACGAGTGAGCCCGACCGTGACTTCCGCCTCTCCTACGTTGCGCAACGTCGTCGTCACCAGCCTTGCGGCCACGACGTCGATCGCCGGTGATGTGGATGCCACGTGGAAGGGACTCCTCGCCGGGGAAAGCGGCATCGGCACACTCACCGGCGGATTCGTCGAAGAGTTCGACCTCCCGGTCCGCATCGGCGGAACCCTGAAGGTCAGCCCCGACGAAGGACTCTCCCGCGTCGAGATCCGCCGCATGAGCTACGTCGAGCGGCTCGCGCTGACCCTCGCGCGCACGGTGTGGACGAACGCCGGCAGCCCGGAGGTCGACCACGAGCGGCTCGGTGTCGTCATCGGTACCGGTCTCGGCGGTGGGGAAACCCTCATCGACGCCGTCGACAAGCTGCGCGCAGGCGGATACCGCAAGGTGTCGCCGTTCGCGGTGCAGATGGTCATGCCGAACGGCCCGTCGGCCACCGTCGGCCTCGAACTCGGCGCCCGCGCCGGGGTCATCACGCCGGTCTCGGCGTGCTCGTCGGGCTCCGAAGCGATCGCCCACGCGTACCGGATGATCGCGCTCGGTGACGCCGACATCATCGTCACGGGTGGTGTCGAGGGTCAGCTCGATGCGGTTGCCACCGCCAGCTTCGCGATGATGCGCGCGCTGAGCACCCGCAACGACGACCCGAAGGGTGCGTCCCGCCCCTTCGACAAGGACCGCGACGGTTTCGTCTTCGGCGAGGCGGGCGCCATGCTCGTCCTCGAATCGGAGGAACACGCCAAGGCCCGCGGCGCGACGATCCACGCCCGCGTCCTCGGCGCAGGAATCACCTCGGACGGGTACCACATCGTGGCCCCCGATCCCGAGGGAACGGGTGCTGCCCGTGCCATGACCCGGGCGATCCAGACCGCCGGACTCACCAAGTCCGACATCGCCCATGTCAACGCACACGCAACGGCCACCCCGATCGGTGACATCGCCGAAGCGAAGGCCATCGGTGCGGCCGTGGGCAAGCACGCCGCGATCTACGCACCGAAGTCCGCGCTCGGACATTCGATCGGCGCGGTCGGTGCCCTCGAGGCAGTACTGACGGTCCTGAGCCTGCGGGACGGAGTCATTCCGCCCACGCTCAACCTCGAGAATCAGGATCCAGAAATCGATCTCGACGTGGTCAAGGGCGAACCGCGCTACGGCAACTTCGATTTCGCGCTGAACAACTCGTTCGGATTCGGTGGGCACAACGTGGCGCTCGCGTTCGGCCGGGCCTGACCCGACCGACGCCCGCTCGATGTTCGTGGTGGAGGTCCCATCCCCTTTCGGCACCTCCACCACGAACACCCCACCACCCCGCCTTCCCGAGGAGCACCGATGACCATCCTGGATCCTGCCGACACTCGGAACACCGCGGTGGACCCTCGAGACCCGCTCGCGCGGCTCGAGAATCTGTTCGACGCCGGCACCACCGAAACGCTGCATCCGCGTGACAAGTCGGGCGTCCTCGCCGCGATCGGCTACATCGACGGCATCCGCACCGTCGCCTACTGCTCCGACGCCACCGTCATGGGTGGCGCCATGGGTGTCGAGGGCTGCAAGCACATCGTCGCCGCGATCGACACCGCCATCGAACGCGACCTGCCCGTCGTCGGCCTCTGGCACTCCGGGGGCGCGCGCCTCGCCGAGGGAGTCGAGGCCCTGCACGCCGTCGGCCTCGTGTTCGAGGCCATGGTCCGCGCGTCCGGCCGGGTCCCCCAGATCTCCGTCGTCCTCGGTTTCGCCGCCGGGGGCGCCGCCTACGGCCCCGCCCTCACCGACATCGTCATCATGGCGCCGGAAGCACGCGTCTTCGTGACCGGGCCCGACGTGGTGCGCAGCGTCACCGGTGAACAGGTCGACATGGAATCGCTCGGTGGTCCGGACACGCACACCAAGAAGTCCGGTGTCGCGCACATCGCCGCCGAGGACGAAGAGGACGCGCTCCACCGCGCGCGGCGCCTGGTGTCGATGCTCGCCGATCAGGGTGAGTTCGACATCGAGCTCGCCGCTCGGGGCGACACCGACCTGCGGGCGCTGCTCCCCGAATCTCCGCGGCGCGCCTACGACGTGCGGCCGATCGTCCACGAACTCCTCGACAACGTCGAGGGTGAATCGAGTTTCGAAGAGCTGCAAGGCAACTGGGCACGCAGCATCGTCACCGGATTCGGCCGCCTCGGCGGTCGTACGGTCGGGGTCATCGCCAACAACCCGCTACGGCTCGGCGGATGTCTCAACTCGGAGAGCGCCGAGAAGGCCGCGCGGTTCGTGCGCATGTGCAATGCGTTCGGTGTGCCCCTCGTCGTCGTCGTCGATGTCCCCGGCTACCTGCCGGGTGTCGGCCAGGAATGGGAGGGCGTCGTGCGCCGCGGCGCGAAGCTGCTGCACGCCTTCGCCGAAGCACGCGTGCCCCGGGTGACGCTGGTGACCCGGAAGATCTACGGCGGCGCGTACATCGCGATGAACTCGCGTGCGCTCGGCGCGACCGCCGTGTTCGCGTGGCCCGAGGCCGAGGTCGCCGTGATGGGCGCCAAGGCCGCCGTCGGCATCCTCCACAAGCGCGCTCTCGCTGCCGCGCCGGACGAGGAGCGCGAAGCGCTGCACGACCGTCTCGCCGCCGAACACGAGGCGATCGCCGGTGGTGTCGGGCGGGCCATGTCCATCGGCGTCGTCGACGAACTGATCGATCCCGCCACCACCCGCAGCACCCTCACCGCGGCGCTCGCCGCCGCGGCTCCGGCGCGCGGGGAGCACAAGAACATTCCCCTGTAGGACGCAGACACGACCGAAGCCCTTCCGGATCCGCGATCCGGAAGGGCTTCGGCGTATTCGTCTCGGGGAGGTTCGATCCTCGGAACCGTAGCGGGTCAGCCCACGTTGCGGCGCAGCCAGGTGACCTCGGCGCCGTCGCCGCCGCTGCGGTACGGCTCGAGCACTTCGTCCCACGCGGTCCCGAGGGCCCGATGCAGTTCGGCGGCCAGGTTGCCCGACGCCAGGAGGGCACGCAGACGGCCCTCACCGACTACCACATCCCCGTTGGCCGAGGTGTTGCCGCGCCACAATCCGAGGCCTGGAGCGTAGCTGTAGCGCTCGCCGTCGACACCTTCGCTGGGATCCTCGGTGACTTCGAAACGCAGCATCTGCCACACCCGCAGGGCGTCGACGATCCTCGCGGCGGTGCCCACCGGGCCGGTCCAGTTGACGGTGGTGCGCAGCAGGCCCGGATCCGCGGGCTGGCCGATCCACGTCGGATCGGGCCGGCTGTCGAGGGTGGCAGCCAGCGCCCACTCGATATGTGGACACACAGCAGCGGGCGAGGAGTGGATGTAGACCACTCCTGTTGTCGCATCCGCGAACTGGTTCGACGCGCGCATACACACCTCCGTGTTCGACGAGAACGTCTTCCCCAACGCCCGTCGTCCACGGCGGTCGCACCCGGCGACACTCGAAACAGTTTGCCCCTGTGACCGATGTTTCGCTAGCGAACCGGAGAGGTTTCTGTGATCTCACCCAAAACAGCGTCGGAAAACGCGGGCCACAGGGGTTTCGCCCAGTCTCCGAAGGCGCGGTTCGTCAGTACGACGGACGCGATGCCCGGTTCGGGATCGACCCAGAGGAACGTGCCGGACTGCCCGAAATGTCCGAAAGTGCGAGGCGAGTTGGCCGATCCGGTCCAATGCGGGCTCTTGTGCCCCCTGATCTCGAATCCGAGGCCCCAATCGTTGGGCTTGTGCATGCCGTAACCGGGCACGAGACCGTCGAGCCCGGGGAATTGGACGGAGGTCGCGGCCGCGAACGTCTCCTCCGAGATCAGTGTGGGGGCGAGCAGTTCGGCGGCGAACAGGGACAGGTCGGCGACCGACGAGTGACCGCCGTGCCCCGCGGGCCCGGGCAGCGTGGATTCGCGCATGCCCAGCGGTTCGAACACGGCCTCGGTCAGGTAGTCCGGAAACGCGATTCCGGTCTCGTCGGCGATCAGATCGGCGAGCACCTCGAATCCGGCGCTCGAGTAGATGCGCTTGCGGCCGGGTTCGGCCTGGACCTTCTGCTCCCCGAATGCGAGACCGGAGGCGTGGGCCAGCAGATGACGGACCGTGGATCCGGGAGGGCCCGCCGGCTGGTCGAGTTCGATCGCCCCTTCCTCGACGGCGACGAGCACCGCGTACGCAACGAGCGGCTTGGTGACCGACGCCAGCGGATACACCTCGGCGGTCTCACCGACGGTGCCGACCACGCCGCCGCGGGTCAGAACTGCGGCGGCGGCGTGGTCGACCGGCCATTGGGAAACGAGCTCCAGAGTGCGCACCGGTCCAGACTAGAAGACCGGCGCGAGTCCGGTTGTCACCAGTCTGCTTCGGTGTAGCGGATGACGCCGCGGATGTTCTTTCCGTCGAGCATGTCCTGGTAGCCCTCGTTGATCTCCTCGAGGCTGTAGGTGCGGGTGACCATGTCCGCGAGGTTGAGCTGCCCGGACTTGTAGAGATCCAGCAGGTTCGGGATGTCGACGCGAACGTTGCAGCCGCCGAAGATGTTGCCCTTGAGCTCCTTCTGCAGCATCGCGAACAGGAACGAGTTCAGCTTGACGTCCATGTCGGACATGAAGCCCATCGCGGTGACGACGCACCGACCACCCTTGGCCGTGATGGTCAGCGCGGGGTCGACCAGCTCGCCCTTCATCTCACCGACGGTGATGATCGTCTTCTGGCACATCTTGCCCCAGGTGATCTCCATGATCGGGACGATGGCTTCTTCGATGGAGGCGTAGGCGTGCGTGGCACCGAACTTCAGGGCCTGCTCCCGCTTCCACGGCACCGGATCGATGGCGAAGACGTGGCGGGCACCCGACGCGACCGCACCCTGCAGCGCGCTCATGCCGACACCACCGATGCCGATGACCGCGATCGAGTCGCCGGGCTCGACGTCGGCGATGTGGGTGGCCGAACCCCAACCGGTGGGCACGCCGCAACCGACCAGCGCGGCCAGCTCGAACGGGATGTCCTTGTCGATCTTGACGACCTGGGTCTGGTTGACGGTCATGTAGGGCGAGAACGTACCGAGCAGGCACATGGGGATGACGTTCTCCCCGCGGGCCCGGATGCGGTAGGTGCCGTCGGAGATCGCCTGGCCGCTGAGCAGGCCGGCGCCGAGGTCGCACAGGTTGGAGTGCCCGGTCGCACACGACGGGCACCGCCCACACGACGGAATGAACGAGAGCACGACGTGGTCGCCGACCTCGAGTCCGACGACGCCCTCACCCACCTTGGTGATGACACCGGAACCCTCGTGTCCACCCATCGCAGGGTAGCTGGGCATCGGCGTGGCACCGGTGACGATGTGATGGTCGGAGTGGCACATGCCGGCCGCTTCCATGCGGATCTGCACTTCGCCCGCAACGGGATCGCCGAGCTCGATCTCCTCGACCGACCACGGCTCGTTGATCCCCCAGAGCAGCGCACCCTTGGTCTTCATCTGACATCACCCTCCATCACATTCGAACTTCCGCACGTGACGATAACCACATTCGGCTGGAATTGGAACAGGTTCTCACTGAACGGTCGCGAGGTGTCGAAGGCCATCACCACCGGGTCGAGTCGCATCGGATAGCGTGGATCCACTCGCGATGCCTCGCGCAGCCCAGGCGGTGGAGGAACCCGTGACAGAATTTCCGGAGATCACCTTCCACGGTGCCGCCCGGACCGTGACCGGTTCGTGCATGGAAGTCACCTTCGACAGCCGACGGATCCTCGTCGACTGCGGTCTGTTCCAGGGCTCCCGGAGCCTCGAGAGACTCAACCTCGCGGAGTTCCCGTTCGATCCGGATTCGGTCGACGCCGTCATCCTCACGCACGCCCACATCGACCACTGCGGGCTCCTACCGAAACTGGTGGCCAAAGGTTTCGCAGGCCCGATCCATTGCACGGCCGCAACCGCCGACCTGCTCGAGTTCATGCTCGCCGACGCCGGCCGCATCCAGGAATTCGAGGCCGAACGCCGGAACCGGCGACGAGACCGCGCCGGCCACAAGCCGTTCGCACCGATATACACCGAGGCCGACGCGCTCGAAGCCTGGCGCCACACCCGGCCGGTGCCGCTCGACCAGTGGTTCGAACCGGTTCCCGGATTCCGCGCCCGCCTGTGGAACGCAGGCCACATCCTGGGTTCGGCGTCCGTCGAGCTCGAGGTGGGCGGTGTGCGGATGCTCTTCTCGGGGGATCTCGGACCCGAACACAAAGCGTTCCAGGCCGATCCGGAGGGACCGTCACATCTGGACTACGTGGTGTGCGAGTCGACGTACGGAGGTCGGACACGACCGCGGTGCACCATCGCGGAACGCCGGGCGGTACTCGAGGACGAGATCAATCGTGCCCTCGGCCGCGGTGGCAATCTGGTGATTCCCTCGTTCGCTCTCGAACGGACCCAGGAACTGCTCCTCGACATCGCCCACCTCGTCGACGAGAACCGCATCGCCCAGGTACCGGTGTTCGTCGATTCACCGCTGGCGATTCGTGCCACCGACGTCTTCGCCCGGTACGCCGGGGAACTCGAGGATCTCGACGGCCGAAACATCTTCCGCCACCCCGCTTTCGAGTACACGCAGGATGCCGAGGAGTCGATGCGCATCGACACCTTCTCGAGTGCGATCATCATCGCCGCGTCCGGCATGTGCGAGGCGGGACGGATCCGCCACCATCTCCGCAACAATCTCTGTCGCCACGACTCGACGGTGCTGTTCGTCGGCTACCAGGCGCAGGGCTCGCTCGGCCGCATCATCCTGGACGGCGCCGAGCGCGTGCGCATCTCCGGGTCCGACGTCGACGTGCGGGCACAGATCCGGCGTATCGACACCTACTCCGCGCACGCCGACCACGACGAGTTGATCGAGTGGCTGCGTGACCGCACACCCGTCTCCGGAGCGGTGTTCCTCGACCACGGCGAACCCGATGGGCTCGCAGCTCTCGCCGGCGCCGCACAGGAACTCGATCCGACACTCACCGTGGTCGCCCCGGACCTCGGAGCGCGGTACCGCCTGCACGCCGGCGGACCGGCCGAACCGCTCGGCACCGCCGAGCCGCGCGCGGACATGACCGGCCGGGACTGGCAGAACGAATACGCCGCCTTCGCCGTGGATCTGCGCGAGAAGTTGTTGCGGATCGAGGACCGTCGCGCGAGGGAACAAGCGATCGCCGACATGAACGCCGTGCTCGAGAGCTACTACACCTCCGGAGCGCGGCCGAAGCGCGTGGCCGAGTCGCGACTCCGTGACGATCAGCCGCGACACAAGCGGCGCAAGCGGGCCCCGCGGCGGCGCCGCATGCGCTACTGATTCCTCGAGTCTCCTCCTCTCGAGTCCCGCGACCGACCGGCCGTCATCCCCGGCCGTCATCCCCGGCCGACGACTCCTCCGACTGGCGCGACCGTGTGAATACAGCGCTCTCGTTGTAGAGAACGTCATTTCCGTCTAACGTGAGCAGCATGCCGGAATGCGACGACAAGCGGTCGCGACGGCACCGGACAACGGAGGACGTGCTCATGACAACGAAGGCGCTCGCGCCCGACGTTTCGACCTGGCCTGCGGAGGATCCGCAGCTCATCGGCAGCCGTTGCGACGACTGCTCCGCGACGACGTGGCCGCGGCAGCCGCGTTGCCCGCGCTGCAGCGGCGCGAACATCTCGGATCTGCTGCTCCCCCGGCGCGGCACGCTGGTGGCCTGGACGACGCAGGGATTCGTCCCGAAGCAGCCCTACGCGGGCAACGAAACCGCGGCCACCTTCAAGCCGTTCGTCTTCGGACTGATCCAGCTCGGCGATGTCGTGCGCGTCGAGGCGCGAGTGACCGAGACCGACCCGGCCAAGCTGCAGCCCGGCATGGAGCTCGAGCTCACGTTCGTTCCGTTCTACACCGACGAGGACGGAACCGAGATCGTCACGTGGGCGTTCGCGCCGATCTGATCCGTACACACCTGATCGAGGAGTCCCTGAAACTATGAACGACGTTGCCATCATCGGTGTGGGCCTTCACCCGTTCGGCAGATTCGGCACCAAGTCGGCCATCGAGATGGCGGCCGACGCAATCCAACTCGCACTCGAGGATTCGGGTGTCGCGTGGAAGGACATCCAGTTCGGCATCGGCGGCAGCTACGAGGTCGACAACACCGACTCGGTGACGCGGCTGGTGGGCCTGACCGGCATCCCCTTCACCAACGTATTCAACGCCTGCGCCACGTCGGCCAGCGCGATCGAGCAGACCGCCGACGGTATCCGCTCCGGCAAGTACGACATCGGCATCGCCGTCGGCACCGACAAGCATCCGCGCGGCGCGTTCACCGCCGATCCCGCGATGCTCGGCCTGCCCGCCTGGTATGCCGAGAACGGCCAGTTCGTCACCACCAAGTTCTTCGGCATGAAGGCCAACCGGTACTGCATCGACCACAACATCTCGCACGAGACGCTGGCCCGGGTCGCGGCGAAGAACTACCGCAACGGTGGCCTCAATCCGAAGGCCTTCCGCCGCACCGAGTTCAGCCTCGAGGAGATTCTCGAGTCGCCGATGCTGAACTACCCGCTGACCGCCAAGATGTTCTGCGCTCCCGACGAGGGTGCAGCTGCGGTCATCATGTGCCGCGGCGACCTGGTCTCGAAGTACACCTCGAACAAGCCGGTGTTCCTGCGCTCCACCGCCATTCGCACCCGCACGTACGGTGCCTACGAAGTGCACGCGACCTGGGCCGCTCTCGAGGAGGACGTCTCCCCGACCGTGTACGCGGCGAAGGCTGCGTACGAGGCCGCCGGCATCGGCCCCGAGGACGTCGACGTCGCGCAGCTCCAGGACACCGATGCCGGCGCCGAGGTCATCCACATGGCCGAGACGGGACTGTGCGCGGACGGTGACCAGGAGAAGCTGCTCGCCGAGGGTGCCACCGAGATCGGCGGGTCGATGCCCGTGAACACCGACGGAGGTCTCATCGCCAACGGCGAACCGATCGGTGCGTCCGGTATCCGCCAGGTCCACGAGCTCGTGCTGCAGTTGCGAGGACAGGCCGGCGACCGTCAGGTGCCGAACAACCCGCGGGTCGGCCTCGCGCAGGTCTACGGCGCGCCGGGAACGGCGGCGGCGTCGATCCTGTCCCTCTGAGCCACACGCCGGCCACGGTTCCCGGGTTCCCGTCTCGTTCGAGATGGAGAACCCGGGGCCTGGGCGGCGTCGCCTGTTCTACGGCCGGTCGGCATCCAGAACGATCCGGGCTACTACCGCACGGTGGTCCGCACCCGGAATGTCCACGGCCGTCACCTCTGTCGCCCGTCCCCCCGCGACGAGAATGTGGTCGATGCCGACCACGGGTGGGAGCCGCTTGTCGGTCGGGTAGGTGACCAGATTCCCGGCACCCACCTGTTCGCCGGCATCACCGAAACGTCCGGACAGCAGCGCGCGGAACTGCGCATGGTCGAAGGTGGCGTTGAAGTCGGCGCCCACGATCGCCGGCAGCGTCCCGGGGGTTCGCTCGAGAATGTCCTTCAGCCGGGACAGTTCGTCGGCCCACACGCGGGTACCGAAGACCGGCGGCACGGGATGGAAGGCGTACACCGCGACCGGTCCGACACCGGGAACTTCGGCGGTCGCCGAGAGCTGGCTCATCACGAACCCGTCGTATTCGACGGTGCCTGACAGCGGGTAGGCACTCCAGATCCCGGTTCCGTTCGCACCGACGGCGGGCGAGACGTACCGGTGCGGCAGCAGCTCGTCGAGACCTTCCCGGCTCAACGCGTCGACGGCCTCCGGCGACAACTCGTCGACCGTGAGGATCCCGACGTTCCGCTCGCGGACCTCACCCACCACGGCGGCAGCGTCGGCTCCCCCGAAGAGAATGTTCGTCTGCATCACCTGCACGTCGACGCCGTCGACCGCGGCCGCGCTCCCGACGTGCAGTGGCGCCTGGGTCACGACCGCACCGGCCACCACGAGCCCCGCGACCGCCCCGCCGATCCGGCGCCGGAGTGCCACGAAGGCGACCGCCCCGACGACCGCGCCGGCCATCAGGTACGGCGCCCCCGATGCGGCGAGCACGAGCACACGCGCCGACGACGGACTGAGATGCAGGGCCACCCCGATCGCTCCGATCGCCGTCGCGATCCACGCGAGAACCCCGATCGCCGGCCGCACCCACTTCGTCGTCACGCCGACCAGACAACCACGGCGGCACGATCACGGCGACGTGAGACCAGGCGACACTCAGGACTTTGCGCGCGCCGCCGCGACCCGCGGCGCGAGCCGCATGATGTCGACGACGAAGGTGCTCACCGAGTCGCTCACCTCCCGCCCCAGCGGAGTGAGTTCGTACTCCACGTGGGACGGGATGGTGCTCAGCACCCGCCGTTCCGTCAGCCCGTCGCGTACGAAGTCCCGCAGCGTGCCCGACAACCGGCGATCGCTGATTCCGCGGACGGCACGTTTGATCTCGCTGTATCGGCACGGTCCGCTGCGCAATGCGGTCAAGACCAGGATCGACCACGCTCCCCCGATGGTGTCCAGCGCCGACCGAACCGACGACTCGCCGCACAGCACGTCGTCGACGGTCAGGCTGCGGGCCCCACCCGGACGACTCGCGACGGCCGCTGCCGCCGCTGCGGCGACGGCAGCGTATTCGGCGTCCGATCGCGGGACCTTGCCGCTCGTTGTGGCCACGACTCCACTATAACCGCAGTACAATCCACTTTCGGAATGAAAGTACCTTCGGTTCGGTTGTAGTGGGCACAAGCTCGGCACCACATGGACGGAGTGTTCTCATGACCACGCAGCGCTCTCACGGCTCCCACACCGGCAGCGTCTTCCGCCTCGGCCGCCCCTGGCAGGCGCTCGATCCCTTCCTGTTCGCGATGCACCACGTCGACCGCTACCCTGCCGGAACCGCGAACCTCGGCCCGGCGTCGGTGGACGGCCACGATCTCGGCAGCGACTTCGACAACCCAGCGGGTTGGAGCATGTATCACGGACGGACGGTGCCCGGTTTTCCCGCGCATCCGCACCGTGGCTTCGAGACGATCACCATCGTCGAACGCGGCTACGTCGACCACGCCGACTCTACCGGCGCGACCGCGCGCTACGGGCAGGGTGACGTGCAGTGGCTGACCGCGGGCAACGGCGTCTCGCATTCGGAGATGTTCCCGTTGCTCGAACAGAACGCCGACAATCCGTTCGAACTGTTCCAGATCTGGCTGAATCTGCCCGCCACCGGCAAGGCCGCGTCACCCGAGTTCACGATGCAGTGGAACGAGGACATCCCCGTCGTGGCGGTCCGCGGCCCGGACGGCGGCACGGCCACGATCAAGGTGATCGCGGGACGCTACGGCGATGCCGAACCCGTTGCCCCGCCGGTCAATTCGTGGGCATCTGATCCGCGGTCGGACATCGCGGTGTGGCTGATCGACCTGGAACCGCACGCGCGGGTGGAACTTCCGGCGCCCGCGACCGCCGACACCCGCCGGGTGCTCTACGTCTACGGCGACGCCTCACGTGCGGTCGTCGAAGGCTTCGACGTGACCGCGGGTGACGGCTTCGCCCAGTCCGTCCTCCGGGCGACCGTGGTGGAGACCGGCGACGAACCCGCGAAGATCCTCCTGCTGCAGGGGGTTCCGATCGGCGAACCCGTCGCCCAGCACGGTCCGTTCGTGATGAACACGACCGCCGAACTCCAGCAGGCGTACGACGACTATCGCCGCACCGAGTTCGGTGGATGGCCGTGGGATCGCGTGGACGTCGTACACGATCGCGAAACCGGGCGGTTCGCACGGCATTCCGACGGCACGGTGAACACCCCTGCCGGCAACCCGCCGAGCCGTCATCCGAACTGCTCGTAGCAACTCATGTACACACCGTTCGGGTCGTAGTAGACCCGTCCCCCGCAGGAGAATCCGTAGTCGTTGTATGCGAGCGCTTCGGGCGCGTTCGAGAACTTGGTCTGATCGGCAAGAGAGTCACATGATCTCATCGCGCCCGTGTAGCAATTCTGCGCGAGAGACTGCCACTCGGCGTTACCGCCGGTCGGTGGCAGAGTCGGTGTGGGAATCGCCTGCGCGACGGTGGCTCCGAGGAGGCCGAAAGCGCCGAAGGCGGCGCATGCGACCACAGCAATTCGCATCGAAAGGCGAGCTGTCGGGGTGGGGACGATTGGGGACATGGCCGAGCGCTCCCTCGAGGAGTCACGGAATGCACCGTCGTCGGTCGAAAGTCACGCGAATGCTGCTGGGACACGGCCGCGATCGACCGCCGGAACCGGACTGCCCCCTGCTGCGCAGTTCAACCGACGTAGACGTGTATTCCGGAAAAATGGCCACCGATCCGGGGCATCGAGATCGGCACGCTGGTGTGAACGGATGCGCGACACCCGAATACGAATTCCGTTCACACCAGTTGATGTATTACCCATTACACCCAGCGGCGGCAAGGACAATCTTAGGACGGCCGAAATGCGCATCACAAGATGTTGCAGGGCAGATGCAGGAAGTCGTTCACCGAGTCGCAGGCCTTACGGGAGCGTCGATCAGGAGCCCGGGCAGTGGACGGTGTAGTCCCAGGCGGTATCGGCGGGACCGGTTACACGCACCACCACCGACGTCGCAGCGCCGGCGGGGATAGTGACGAGCACGGAGCCGGTCCCCTCGTTGAGGTTGTCGCCGATGAAGCCGGTGCTGTGGACCCGTGCACCCTCGTAGAACACCTCGATCAGGTCCGGGATGTTCAAGGTCTCGTGCTCGAGAACGAATGCGGTCGGACCGGTTCGGCCGATCTGGTGGATCGTCTCGGTGACTCCCGCACCGCCCGACCGGGTCGACTCGTTGCACTGCTGCGTCTGCGGCACGATGCCACCCCCACCCGGGCTACTGCCCAGGATGCTGCTGCCGAAGTCGATGACACTGCTGCCGAAGTTCACGACACTGCTGCCGAAGTCGATGATGCCGTCGCCGAGCTCGCTGCTGCCGGCGCTTCCCGTGAGCGGCGCCGCGGACGCGACCGCCGGTCCCGCGACGACCACGGCAACCGCAGTTCCGGCAACAGCAATCACGCTGCGCGCCCTGAAGTTCGGTCGGATCGATTTCCCTGACACGTGGCCTCCGTACATTCGCAGGTGAGATTTCGGCCCGATGTTTCCAGCGTCGCCACACGCTGCATATCGCCCGTTCGACGGACACCCCACAGTCGAGGACCGCATCTTCTGGATCGATCAGTATTGACAATGGGAGTTGTCAGTCGGAAGGTGGTGTCGTGACGATCCCGGCATACGCACCGACCCGCTACATGCGCGACCGTGAGCGCACCGCGCGCGTCACCGCGCCCCTGCGCCCGTTCGCGTGGCCGAATCCCGATGCCGACCCCGAGGAGGCCGACCGACTCCGACGGGCACTGCTCGAGCGGGACGAACCGAGCGCGGCACTGGTCCGCGCGATGCGGGAGGACCGCACCGTCACGATGGCCCAGTTCCGGCAGGCGCTCCACCACGGCATCGACTCCGTGCCCGACGCCCCGCAGCCCCTGCGCGACTACTTCGCACTCCTCGAGGACACACCGGACTGGGTCGACCGCGACAAGATCGCCCTCGGCGCCCGGACCCTGCGCCGTGTCGGCACCGACGCCGCAGACGTCCTCGCCTACGGTTCCCTGCTGGGCGGGTACAACAATTCCGGACCGCTGCCGATCCTCACCGGCTCGGGCAAGCTCACCGGCGACCGGACCCTTCGGCGCATCGCCGAGACCGGTGCGTGGTGGTACGGCTGCACCGAGGAGGGCGGGCTCGAGCGCTTCGGCGACGGGTTCATCCTGTCCGTCCACGTCCGGCTCATGCACGCCTTCGTGAACTACCACCACGAACACGAAACGGATTGGGACACGGCCGAACGCGGTCTCCCCATCAATCAGTTCGACCAGGCCGGCACCCTGGGCCTGTTCTCCATCACGTTCCTGCTCCACACGCGCGTACTCGGTGTGCGCTATACCCGCCGGGAGGCCGAGGCCGTCCTGCACCTGTGGTGTTACGTCGGCTGGCTGATGGGTGTCGACGAGCACTGGCTGCAGTTCGACCTGCGCAAGGGACTGCGGATGATGTATCACATCGGCTCGGCGTCACCGGCCGCGGACGAGCACAGCCTCCTGCTCGCGAAGTCGCTGGTCGATCTGCCTCTCACCTCCAGCGAAAGCGGGTTCGGCCAGCTGCGCCGACGCTACGAGTACGAGCGCGGGCTCTCCCTCGCGACCACCCTGCTCGGTCCCGCCGCGGTCCGGGCGCTGAACGTGCCGATTCGTCCGCCGTGGTACCCGGCTGCCCGAATCGCGGTGAATGTGGCCAAGCACCATGTGATCGGTCGCGTACCGGCCGGGAAGCGCTGGTTGCAGCGCCTGGGCGAGCGTCGACTCGCCGAGAATCGGCAGCGGATCCTCGCCGGCGAGATCACCACCGTCGCGCCGATCCCCGCATGATTCTTGCGCCACCGGTGATTTCGTGCCATCCTCGACAACCATGACAACAGGAAAGGCGGCCTCCGCCCCCATCGCATGATCGCCGCCGTCCGAGAACTGCGCGATCAGTGGCTCGCGCACGGACTGAGCACTCGACCCGCCGATCGTTCTGTCGCGGAAAACGCAGTTGCGGAACTCTATCGGCGTTCCGGTTTCGATCCACCCGAATTCGTGTGGGTGCCGTCACCCGCAGCTGCATCGACATTCATTGCGCATCAATCGATCCCGGGACCGTTCTCGGCGCTCGACGACACCCATCCGTCCGTGCGGATCGCGTCGCTGTTGTCGGCCACGCGCAGTCGGATGGACGAGCGGATCCGGCGGCGCTATCCGTCGTCGCGGTTCGGGACGTCTCCGAATCCGGAGCAGCTCATCCGGAGGATGGTCTGGAACTCGTTGCGTACCACCCTTTTCGACGCGGTGGCCACCTCGATCCGGCGAACACTTCCCCGACCTGTCGGCACCGTGAGCTGGTACGGGCAGCAGGAAGCGCACCGGGTCGGATACTACGACACGATCCGGCGATGCGGTCTCGTCGGTTTCGGAGCACTCGACAGAGAGCTTCTCGACGCACAGGTCGCACTGGTCGGCGCCACCGGATGGTGGTGGGCGTTCGAGCGGGTGTGCGTGATGGCCGAACGCCCCTGCGAACTGCACACCGAGCCGTCACCCGGCGGCGCCGAGGGCGAACGACGCCTCCACCACCCGAACCGGGCAGCACTCGAATATCCCGATGGAACACGGTCTTTCGTCCATCACGGCACCATCGTCCCGGACTGGGTGGTGCTCGATCCGACCGCCGAGCGCATCGGACGCGAACGCAACGTCGAGATCCGGCGGTGCGCGATCGAGCGCATCGGGTGGGACACCTACATCGAGAAGGCAGCGCTCACCCTCGTCGACCGCACCGAGGATCCCGGTAATCCCGGCTGCCTGCTCGAGTTGTACGACAGTCCCGGCGGCTGGGGCTCTCCGGGGCGGATCCTGCTCGCCGTCAACGGATCTCTCGAACGCGACGGCACCCGTCGCCGCTACGGACTACCCGTCCCCGCGTGGGCTCCGTCCGCCCTCGACGCCGCCGGATGGACCTATGGCATCAGCGGCTCCGACTATTCCCGGCTCGTGCGCCGGACCTGAACTCCCCGAGGTGATTCCCATGAATGCTTTTCGAACCCTGTCCGATATCACCGCCTGGAGCGGCATCGATGTGTTCGACTACCTCGATCGCGAGGTGTCCGTGCCGGTCGTCGACGGACCGCAGGCCCAGGGCGATCTCATCGTCGTCCCGCACACGATGCTCGCCGGCGTGGTGACACGCCAACCGTGGACCCGTACCGTTCCGGTTCCCGCGTCCGGGATCGAGTTGCTGCGCAGCGCCGCCGGAGGCAATCCGCATTCGCTCGTCGCGGACGAGGGCGCGTGCACGTGGACCGCGCCGGTTGCCGACCCGCGGGGTCTCGCGCTCGGGATCGTCGAGGTGACCGGTGTCGCGTACCTCATCCACCCCGAGCACGGCGCCACGGGCATCGCACCGGGCCGCTACGTCGTCGGCCGGCAACGTGAGCGCGGTACCGGCCTATACGGTGCGGCGCGGCTCGTCGCGGACTGACGCGGTCGACGCAACCCGGAGAGTTGCCCCGTTACGCGAATACCCCGCCGCCCGCGAAGGCACGCTCGGCGAACCGTTCCGCGATGAGCCGGTGTGTTTCGGCGTCGGGGTGCAGCCGGTCCGGCAGCGGCAGCACCGCATGGTCGGCTTCCCCGTAGAGATCGGTCCCGTCCATGTAGTAGAGGTTCGGGTCGTCCTCTGCACGCTGCGCGACGATGCGCGCCAGATCCTCGCGGATCGTCGTGAGCGTCAGCTTCCCGGCTGCACGCTCGGCCGGATCCCCTGTCGCGACGAACGCGAGCGTCCCGGCGGCGAGGGCCGCGGTGTCGAATGCTCCGGGCCCGGGAGTGTCCTCGTGGATCGGGCAGTGGATCGGCGAGACGACGAGCAGCGGTGCGGTCGGGTGCCCGTCCCGGATGGTGTCGAGGAAGCCGTGCACGGCCGGACCGAACGCGCGGCGGCGCATCACGTCGGAGTTGACGACGTTGATGCCGATCTTGACGCTGATCAGGTCCGCCGGGGTGTCACGCATCGTGCGCGCGGTGAACGGGTCGAGCAGGGCGCTGCCGGCGAGCCCGACGTTGATCAGTTCCACTCCCCCGCGCGCGGCGGCGAGCGCAGGCCAGATTCCGGAGGGAGTTGCGGCGTTGGACCCGTGGCTGATCGAGCTGCCGTGATGCAGCCACACCGGGCGACCCGCGTCCTCCACCGGCTCGACGGGTGCGTCGGTGCGCAGCGCGACCAGTTCGGTGTTTTCGTTGTGCGGCAACCAGATCTCGACCGTCTTCGGCGCGGCGGGCAGGTCGGCGAAACGCACGGTACCGACGTTCCCCGGGCGGTGTTCGACGCTGCCGGTCGCCAGGTCGACGAGGATGACGTTTCCGCCTTCCGCACCGGCCTGTCCGGCGAGTCGTCCGTCGACGATCAGGTCGTAGACGCCGGTCGGACGTGGCGGCGCTCCGATGTACGTCCGCCTTGTGGGAAGTGTGTCCAGCTCGACGACGGTCGCGCGGGTACGGAAGACCAGCCGCACACCGGACGGCTGGGATTCGGCCATGAGCAGCTGCGGGTCGTCGCACTGACGGCGGGCCCAGGCGGGCAGCCGATGTGGGAGGAGGCCGTGTTCGGTGCGCTCGAGTTCGGCGGTCCCGCGAACGATGTTCTGCGTGATCTCGGTCGCGGTCAGGTCGGTCGAGCGAGTCATGTATTCACCTCGGGATGGAAGGTCGGATGTCGTGGGTTGCGGTGGGTCACGTCACGCCTGGAGATACGCGACTATCCCGCCGATCAGCCCGGCAAGGGCATCGTCGAGATTCCCGTAGGTACCCAAGGTCCGCTCCGAGGTGATTCCGCGCATCGCTGCCGGAATGAGCGCCGCCACCTGCCTCAGCTTGATGGGATCGAGGCCGAGGTCGGCGAAGGATCGCTCGACAGCCTTGTCCCAGTTGGGTTTCCATGAAGCAAGTTCCGCTGCGGTACGCGGGTAGTCCCGCTCGAGTTCCGCATGGTCACGCGGTAGCGCAGCACGGAGAGTTTCGATCGCCAGTGATTCCGGCGTACGCAAGCCCACCGCCATGGCCTCGATCAGAGCGGTCACCCGTTCGTGCAGCGTGCCGTCCGGCTTGATTCCCGCCGGCAGATCGCCGCGCTTATCGGCGGTGTAGCGGAGAACGGCGGCCCACAAGCCGTCGATATCCCCGAATTGATACTTCACCACCCCCCAGGTCGCGCCGATGTCCCGGGCGATCCGGTTGCCGGACACGGCCGCGGGATCGCCTGTGGCCAAGGAAGCGATGGCTGCCTTGATCATGCTGTCCCGCGTCTCGATGCCGCGCTTGTTCGCACGTCGCCCGCTCACCGCCGCCTCCACCACGAACGGCGAGTCTACAGCGCTGACCAGCGGGACCACTTTCACAGAACCCTCTTGCATATTTTCGAACACGGTTCTACGATCGCTCACGGCCTGTGGTGGAGATCACAGATCTTCCGATGTCCCGTCCACCGTTTCGTTTCGAGTGCTGGAGGACCGAGTTGGCGAAGCCACCCTTGTGCATGGAGCCGACAGGCTGGTTCCAAGTGGCCTGGAGCGCCGAGATCGGAACCGGCGCCGTTCACAGGATGAAGTACTTCGGCCGCGACATGGTGGCGTGGCGATCGGCTTCCGGGCAGATCGCGGTCTTCGACGCCTACTGCGAGCATCTCGGCGCCCACCTCGGCTACGGAGGCCACGTCGAGGGCGAGAATCTCGTGTGCCCGTTCCACGGGTGGGAATGGGACCGGGCGGGCCGCAACGTCTGCATCCCCTACGAAAGCCGCCCGAACAAAGGTCGCCGGATCCGCAGCTATCCCGTCGTCGAGCGGAACGAAGCAGTATGGATCTGGTACGACACCGAAGGGCGCGAGCCCTACTTCGAGGTCCCGGACATGTTCGAGGCGTTCGGGGACGGCAAGACCGCCGCCGACTACTACCCACCGGTGCCCGCGGCGACGTTGTACCGACAAGGGCTGGAACTACATCCGCAGTACACGCTCGAAAACGGGGTCGATTTCGCCCATTTCAAGTTCGTCCACAAGACACCCTTCGTCCCCGAATTCACCCGCCACGACTTCTCCGGACCCGTCTCCTACGTCGACTTCACCGTCTCGTTCGACGAGAACGTGGCCGAGGGCCAGATCGCCAGCGGGGTGGAATCGATCAATGCCGGCTTGGGCTGCTCGATCACCAAGAGCTGGGGAATGATCGACAACCGCACGATGCCCGCGGTCACACCCGTCGACGAATCCACCTCCGACGTCCGCTTCACGGTGTGGATCGGACGCAAACCCGGCGACGACGGCCCGGAGATGACCAGGTACGGAAAGACGATGGCGGACTTCGTCATCGGGCAGTTCGAAGCCGACATCCACATCTGGGCGCATCAGCGCTATTCCGATCCTCCCGCGTTGACCCGTAAGGAATTCGACGGCTTCCGGGCCCTGCGCGAATGGGCGGCGCAGTTCTACCCGGCCTGAATCCACTGCCGACAGAGAGAGCTTCACCCACCCGACAGAAAGGTCCACGAGAAATGAGCACCTCCGACAAGGTCCGGGTGTTCCAGGTTGCGACCGGCAACCTCGGCACGGAGATGATCGGCCGGATCCGCAGCCATCCCGACCTCGAACTCGTCGGGCTGCACTGCTACACCCCCGACAAGCTCGGCCGGGACGCCGGCGAGATCGCGGGTATCGGCCCCATCGGCGTGACGGCCACCGGATCGGTCGAGGAGATTCTCGCCGCCGAACCCGACGTCCTCACATTCCACGGGGTGTTCCCCGACGAAGATCTCTACGAGAAGGTTCTCGAGGCCGGCATCGATGTGGTGACGACGGCGGACTGGATCACCGGCTACCACCGCGACAAGAACCATCCACATCCCTCGGGCCGCAAGGTCAGCGAGGTCATCCAGGCAGCGTGCGAACGCGGCAACTCCACCTTCTACGGCACGGGAATGAATCCGGGACTGTGCCAGATCCTCGGAATCGTCAACTCCGCCGATGTGTCCGAGATCGAGAACGTCACCGTTACCGAATCGGTCGACGTCTCGTGCCACCATTCCGTCGACACGTGGAAGGCGGTCGGATACGGGCGTCCGATCGACGACCCCACCATCCCGGACTCGCTCTACAAGTACACCGCCGTGTTCGCCGACTCGGTCTACCTGATGGCCGACGCCTTCGACCTCGAACTCGACGAGGTGACCTTCGGGTACGAACTCGGAGCGTGCACGAAGGACGTCGACCTCGGCTGGTACCTCTTGCCGGAAGGCTCTCTCGGCGCGAGCTACATCAAATACCAGGGGCTGGTCGACGGTGTGCCGCGGGTGGAAACCCACCTCGAATGGCAGATGACGCCGCACACCGATCCCGCGTGGAAGATCCAGGGCTGCTACATCACCCAGATCACCGGGGATCCGAACATCTACAACAAGCACATGATCTTCCCCCGCAAGGAGTTCGACCTGTCCGATCCGGCGAACTTCGCCTCCATCGGCATGACCGTCACCGGACTACCGGTGTTGAACTCGATCAAGTCCGTGGTCGCCGCACCTCCCGGCATCATTACGAGTGCGGACCTGCCGCTGCGCGGATTCGCAGGGCGCTTCAAGAAATAGAACCGCAACGGCACTACGGCGCGTCGCCGTTCGCGTCCCCGGAGGGTTCCCGCATCCACCGCCTGCGATGCTCGCGCAGCTCGGTTTCGCGGCGGGCGCGGTAGTGCGCCAACGCCGCCGACAACAGATCACCGAGGTGATGACGGTGATTGACCCGCGGTCTCTGCTCGGGATCGATGTGCGGTGGCGGGATCCACTCCGTGCGGCCCGGATACTCCGAACCTGCCGGTGCGACGCGGGTGTGCCAGCCGCCGGGCCCGTCGTGCACCAGCGCATGACACGCGTCGCAGGCGAGATCCTCGTTGGTGATGTCGGTGGCTCCACCGTCCCGCCATTCGGTGATGTGATGGACGGCGGTGAGTGTCGCGGGGGCGTCGCAGCCGGGGCGGGTGCAGCCACCGGAGGCGGCGATCAACGCGAGGCGTTGATCGGCCGACGCCAAGCGTTTGGCGCGGCCGAGATGCAGCGGCCGGCCGTGGTGATCGAAAATCGCCAGCACCGGATGCGCGGTCTCGGCCATGCGCAGCGCGTCGCGGATCGGCACCAACCCACCGGACGCGGTGGTCACGACGCCGGACTCTTCCTCGAGCTGTTTGACGGTCATGGTCAGGATCGCGGTCACCGGCAATCCCCGGTGGCTGCCCAGCACACCCGACGACAACAACTGCCGCAGGGCGACTTTCAGTCCGTCGTGGTTACGCTGCACCGCGGTGCGGGTGTCGCGGGCCGCGGCCTTGGCGAGCGCGTCGCGGTCGAGGGTCTCGGATTCGACATCACCGGAAGGTGATTCGGGGTCGTCCGGGTTGTTCATGCCGGGGCGGGCGAGTTTCGCCAGGACCGGTTCGAGCAGCGCCCGGGTCTCGGGGTCGATGAGCCCGAAGATGGGGGTCATGAGATCGACGCCCTGTTTGCCGATCCGCAGACCCCGGCGCCGCTTGCGTTCCTTCTCGTCCGGCACGTCCCCGTCCGGATTCAGATACGCGAGCAGATGCGCCCCGATCTTGGCGACTTCCTCAGGCGTCACCGAGCAGGCCGCGTCCGCGAGGATCTGCTCGGCGACGGTGATCTCGTCGAACCCGACCCCGTGCGGCACCTTCCGCATCACCTTCGCGACCGCGGCGACATGGTCGGATCCGATGGTCCCGGTCTTCACAGCGGCCGCGGTGGCCGGCAGTTCCGGTTCGATGTCCTCGCCGTCGAGGGAATGCCAGGTGCCGACCTTCTTCGCGCCCTTGACCCGCCGGGCCGCGTCGGCGCCGGAGATCCGCAGCGTGCCGACCAGGAAGTCGTTGACCGAGCGGCACCCGAGGTCTTCCGGGACCCGCCGTTCGACGGCCTCGACGATCGCCCGATGGCCGACGGCAGTGGCCCTGCGCAGGACGGTTTCGAAGCGCTGGAAGAACTCGACCAGGTCGCCGTTCGACAGGCCGGTGAGGTCGTCTTCGAGCAGGCCGTCGACAGCGGTGTCGAGGGCAGCAAACCGCGCCCCGACCTCGTCCCCTCGTACCCCCATCGAAAGCATGTTCGAACTATATCGAGGGGGTCCGACAAGTTTCAGTCTGCGACGTAGCGCAGCATCACCACGGTCGCGAAATGCCTCGTCTCTGCTAGCCGGAGCTGGATGCGCTTGTCCAGCGGCGGGAAGAGCGGTGTGCCACCGCCGAGCACCACGGGCGAGACGAACAGCTGGTACTCGTCGATGAGCCCGTGCGGGATCAGCGAGGCCGCGAGGTTCGCCCCACCGACCTCCATGACACCGTCACCTTCGGATTTGAGCCTGCGGACCTCCTCGACCGCGTTCTCACCGACCAGAGTGCTGTTCCAATGAACCTCGGTGAGCGTCCGGGAGAAGACGACCTTGCGCTTTTCCGTCCAGAGTCCGGCGAACTCACGCTCGATGGGCGACGCATCCTCAGGGATGTGGGGCCAGTACTCGGCCATCAACTCGTACATTCGGCGGCCGTGCAGCGAGATCTCTAGCTCGCGGAACCTGTCGTTGTGGAACTGGTGCAGCTCCTCGTCCGGGTCCGTCCAGTCGATGTTGCCGTCGCGGTCGTTGACGTAGCCGTCCAGGGAGACGCCGTAGGGATAGATCAGCTTTCTCATGATCGGGTAGACCTCCTGGGCGCCCGAGACTCATCGAGGCGTGCCGCCTGCTCATCAGGATGCCGTTTCTACCGCCGAGTCGTGGAGGTTTCCGTGATGCACGATCGCGACCTGCATCGATGGGTGGGGCGGGCGGGGCTCGAACCCGCGACCAATGGATTTACGATTGACTATCCTCATCAATTCCCGGACAGTGCCGGATCATCCGGCAGCGGAGTGGTATTCAACGCACAAGGCTCCCGTACTAGCCGGTTGATTCTCGAGCAATCTCGCTCATAAGCGTCGAATAAACGTCGACCTCGCCTCACCGGCCCAGACTTCAGTGGACTCCCGAGCTACACCCAGCCGCGCATGCCGTGTGCCTACGTCACTGAGCGTGAACACCCAGGATCCGAATGCTTTCACCCGCGTGTGAACGCATTCGCTAGACGCGCATCGGTGCGAAGATAGCGCGATGGACACCGAAAGCCGCGCGGTCGCCGACCTCTACTTCATGAGTCAGGATCCCAAGGAAGGCCCGGATTGGGTCTGGAGCCTAGCCATTGATGGCAGGATTATCGCGGTGCTGACGGCCGCCCGGGGCGACCTCACCGCGAACGATGGAACCGGATTCCCCCCGCGTGCTGTCGTTGTACTGCTGTGTGGAGTCAAGGTCGACGGCAGGGTTACCCCGCCGCTCATCGAGTACGCCGAGGCGTACCTGAAGCGAGAACCTCAACTCAAGTTGTTCCGCAGCGGTTTGGCGTCGCCCCGAGGCTTGCGCGCCCTGGGCGATACCCTTGAAGTCGACCCAGTAGCGCTGCATAACTCGCGATTGCACGATGAGAAGGCCGCCGCAGGGACCGCCTACGGTGTACGCCCGGTTCGAACCATGGACGAACGTGAAGTTAAACTGCTTGAGGCCAAGTGTGACAAGCAGATCACCGAAGCACAGCAACTCTTCGACGACGGCCGATTCGAGCTAATTGAACGCGACGTGAAACTCCCCCCGAAGGGCTGACCAGCCCAGACCTCCAACTCAAGCACTCCGGCGGCTTTTCTTGCCTCACGGCGGGCCGTCAACCTGCACATCAAGCACGGACAAACCCGTCGATCACGCACAATGGCCCGATGATCGCGCTGCCCGCGAGCCTCAACGGCCTTAGCACCGTTCCAAGCACGCTGTCGAGCAATGCGAGGATTGAGCGAATACTCAAAGCACACTCGTGCCGACTTGAGTCGCCCCCACCAGCAGAATCAGGGCACCAGAGACACTCCGATCGCCGGAGGATCTCATAATGCATTTTCGTCAGCGATGCCATCCGTTTGCTTCGACGAGCATGAGTTGGCCGACGCCACCAACCGTCGATGTATAGTCAGCGCACCTAGTTCATATGGAGGAACAATGAGCTCTGTAGCCAAAATGGATCCACTGATCAGCGGACTTCTCGGAAATTTTCGCAAAGAGTACGAGCTCCAAGAGATGAATGAGGCCGATGCCTTCGAACTCTTTATCGCAGTCCACCTATTCCGCGAAGATATTCTTGATCAAGTGGAATTAACCGACCTCCTGTTGGATGAGAATGTTATTGGGGTGGACCTGGCCCTACTGGAGGTTAATGGGGCTATCGTCGCAAGCCCTGCCGAAGTCGAGGAAATCTGCAAGAAATCAAATAGTCTCGATGTCAGACTGGAGCTAACCCAGGTCAAGCGAGCACCTAAGGTCCACACTGCGGAGATACTGTCTTTCGGGGATATTGCGGAAAAGATCCTGTATAATACAGTTCCAGATGGATATCCCAAACTCGCCGCGATTGCGGAGACATTTCACTCAATATTCGAAAGTTACGCGGCGCGCCTGAAGCAAAAACCCAAGATTTCTCTAACGTACGTCACAACTGCTGGCGATCAGAGCGTGAACGACCAAACGGTGACGGACCGAATCGCCACCATCCGATCGCGAATCGCCGATATTTCGTTCGTCGGAGATGTCGCCGTCGAAGTATGGGGATCAACCAAAGTATACGAAGCCCACCAACGTAGGACCAACGCCAACGAAACAACGCTGGCCTTTGAAAAGGTCACGAACCTTCCAGAAATGCCTGGCGTCGATCAGGCACTTCTTGGTGTCGTGTCGGTCGAAGAATTGTTGAAACTCATCGAACACGAAGGGGGCGCCCTGAACGAGGGTGTCTTTTATGAGAATGTCCGTGGATTCAAAGGTGAAGACAACGAGGTAAACCGGCAGATCGGGGAGACGCTTCGATCAGAATCACGAGCACTCCTTCCCGTATTGAATAACGGCGTCACAGTAGTTTCACGATCGTATGCTCCGCAACCTGGAGACAAATACTCACTCAGCGGCTATCAGGTAGTGAATGGATGCCAGACAAGCCACTGTATCTACCTAGCCAAGGAGGACTTCGGGGATTCGTTGAAGTCAGTCTTCGTGCCCATCAAGATTGTTGTCACCAAGGATGATGGGATAGCGACGGAAATTATTCGCGCAACGAACTCGCAAACCGCCGTCACTGACGCAGATCTCATCGCTCTCACTACATTTCAGAAGCGACTTGAGGATTATTACTCAGTGGATAGCCTGGGGATTGGCCTTAAATACGAACGGCGATCCGGGCAGTATTTCTTTAATCAAGTAACTCGAACCAGAATCGTCACCATCACCGAGCAGATGCGTGCGGTAGCCGCCACTTTTCTTGACCAACCGCACATCGCGACACGTTATCCCAAAGATCTCTACAGCGAAGTAGGTGAGTCGATTTTTGATGATTCACACTTCCTTGCACCGTATTCAACTTCTGCCTATATGGCATACCGACTGGAGACCGCCTTTCGAACCAGCCTGGAACCAGAATACAAGCAGATCAGATACCACATTCTCATGGCGTACAAGTACGTCGTTCTAGGCGGGGGATCTGCCGAACTCAGCAAGGCAGCTATCGAGGACCAAAGCAAGAAAATTGTCGCATCACTCAAAGGTAATGATTATGTAGCAAAGTTTCGAAAAACTGCACAAATCGTGGTCGCCGCCGCGGGAGGAACAATTCCGACAAGAGACAGACTCAAGCGTCTTCAGTTTACTCAGGAATTGAAAACTTTTCTCGCTCGAAGGCAAGGATTCGAGTAGGGCAATCGCGGTTTCGAACCGCTTTCATCGAGACCGTTTCCTGCCGTTACACCTATTTCCAGGAGGTGACTGCAGAGAAAGCATGACCGGTTAGTGAATAATGGCGGAGGAATGTGCGAGTCGGTGGAGAAGTACTACTATCCGACCCGCCATTCCCCGCTCTCCGCGCTCCGGTCATGCTATAAGCAGACGAAGGTGATTTCGCCCCTCGATTCTCTCGATGATCTGGTGTTCCAAGTTTCGCATCACCAAGCCAGTACCGTGATAGCGATTAAGAGGTTGCCATAGGTTCCTTAAGATTCTTGATGCGGTGCGACGGAATCATTGGCACCTATGCCGGCACCTATTGTCCAAACCCACGATCCTCCCTTCCCGTACCCATGCCGCTCCGTGCGAACCCCGGCCCGCTTCCGAGCCTTCTTCACCGCGTTGTCGACCAACCCGGCCGCACGTGTCGCCTTGAGTACCTCCGCGGCCGGCGCCGAACCACCGCACTCGATCAGATAGCTGCGGATCACCGTGGTGATCTCGTCTCGTTCCTCGGCATCCTCGTCGGGGCCACGAAGCAACTCGCGGGCATCACGGCTGGTCTCCCCCAGCCACCGGAGGACTCC